>NZ_DATEPI010000219.1:0-9225 GCF_035273305.1 Bradyrhizobium sp.
GCTCGCACGCAAGTTCGGCGCCGAGACGACCGTCGATATCGAAGAGATCAAGACGCCAGAAGCGCGCATCAAAAAAGTGCGCGACATCGTGGGCGGGTTCGGCGCCGATCTGGTGATGGACTGCTCGGGACATCCGAGCGCGGGGCCCGAAGGAATCGAAATGCTGCGCGATGGCGGCACCTACGTCGAGATGGGCCAGTTCACGGACGCGGGCTCGATCGATACCTCATGGCATCGCATCTGCAGCAAGGACCTCAACGTTCTCGGCTCGTGGGGCTTTACCGGCAATGATCTGCCGCTCGGAGTGGACATGCTCTATCGCACCCGTGACAAATATCCCTGGCTCGAAATGCAGACGCTGTATCCGTTTTCGGAGGACGGTATCGGCCAGGCGGTGGCCGACGCGATGGCGATGAAGACGGTGAAGTCAACGATCATGCCGTGGCCGGAGTTGGCCGACTAGTTTTGAGTCTAGGTTAGTTCGTCCCGATATCTCACTCGGAAGCCGCGCGGTTACGTACAGCCATCGGCAAGGACGAGTTTACTCGTCGTCGTATTGTGGCGAATCTTGAACAGGTCTTGAATTTCGGGATCACTTAGAAATGCTTCTGCCATTCCGCGTTCTGGAAATTCGATGATGACCATGCGTTGCGGCTTCCAATCACCCTCGATTGTCGTGGGCTGAACCCCTTGAACGATGTATTTTCCTGAATGCTTCGCAATGAATGCAGGGATTTCAGCGATGTATTTTTTGAAACCAGCGAAGTCGTTCACCGACACATCGAGCACCAAATACGCTTTCATGCCTTAACTCGCGAAGCCCGCATCTATTTCCCGGTCAGTCCCTCGTAAACCATGAAGCCCCGTGCGATCGCGAGTTTGCGCAACGCGCGCGGGATGAGCCTTTGCGGTTGGTGGCCGATGTACCGGTATGAACTAACGGTCAAATCTCGCAGCACGGTGTATTCGTTCTTGAATGGCGCGAGCAGTCCGGTCAGGCTCACAGGTGAGTGGGCCCGCGCATTGAAGGGCAAAAGCAACAACTCCAGGTGCGCGGTCGAACCATTGTTGCACGTTGCGCTAATGCCGGCGACAGCGGGCGTCATCTCCTCGGCTACCACCGCGATGATCTCCTCGATCTCGCGCCGCGCCTCTGCTGCGAACAGCGAGGAGAAGCTCTGATCCTTCAGGTCGCGGCCGAGCAGGGCGCAAACCCGGGTACCGGCGACGCGAAACGGGTAACCGCTGCCTGCGTCGTAAGAAAGCACGAACACGTCGCCGAGCAGCTCACGGACAGCGTCTGGCTCAATATCGCTGCGCTCCGGCGCCGGCGCGCCAGCTCGCTTCTTGTCCCAATATGCGAAAAATTCGCGGCTTGATGGGTGTTTCATGGCTTAACCCTGCTGCGCGTACTCCCTGGCGGTACAAGTCTGTCCCGCTATTGCGCACGCGTGCTCCCTTTCTCTGTTGTGCAAGAGAGGCTTTGCAGCGTCCATGCCGGGGCGCGCGTTTCCCGCGCCTTGCCGGCGCCTTTGCGCGATTAAGGTTAAATTAACCGTAGATCTTAGGGTTTCAGTAATCCCCGGACCGGCTTTCCCGATTAAGGCGTGTACTCATAAATTCGGGATGGGTGCGTTCGCCCAGTGCCTTTAACCCCCAAAGAAGACACCGGGTTGCCAGTTCAGGATCGTCTGCTTTGGGCGACAAGCGGACTATGCGGCTTGCTGCAGGCGCTGATCAATTTCCTCGTGCAGCAATCCAAAATCGATCGGCTTTGTCAGCAATCCGGCTGCACCGAGTTCGATCGCCTTTTTTCTGGTCGCGTCGTCCCCGTACGCCGTGATCATGATGACGGGCACATTCGGCCGTGCCGCTTTCACCTTCGGCAGCATCTCCAAGCCGCTCATGCCGGGCATGTTGATGTCGGAAAGAATCAGGATGAGCGAAGGATCCGCGATCGTGTCCGCACGCGCCAGTGCCTGCGGTGCCGAGTTCGCGAATTCCATGATGAAGCGCCCGGAGCGAATATCGCGGCGAAATTGCTGGCGAAACAGCCTTTCGACATCAGGCTCGTCGTCGACCACAAGAATATATGTGCTCAATGTTTTACCTCCTGCGACTACTTACGCGAGCATGGTGCGCGGTAATGTGATGATGAACTCAGTAAACGACCCGAGTTCGGTCGCAACGTCAATCCTACCGCCATGCTGTTTCACCACGATGTCGTGGCTCATCGACAGCCCGAGACCAGTGCCTTCGCCGGCCGGCTTGGTGGTGAAGAAGGGATTGAACATCTTGTGCTGTACCTCCGGCGAAATGCCGGTGCCGTTATCGCGAATGCGGATTTCTACTTTAGTGCCCAGGTCTCTGGTAGAAGCGCTCAAAGTCGGCTCGAAACCTTCCTGGCCCGCTGCCTTGCGATTGGCTGCGGCATGGAAGCCGTTGGAGATCAGGTTGAGCAGCACCCGCGTGATTTCCTGCGGATAGAGATCGATCATGCCGGCATTCGGATCGAGATCGCGCATGAGCACGATGTTGAAGCCGGGTTTTTCAGCCCGCGCACCGTGATAGGCGAGATTGAGGCTTTCCTCGACTATCGCGTTGATGTCGGCAGGGCGGCGCTCTCCGCTCCCCGCACGTGAATGCAACAACATGTTTTTGACAATGGAGTCCGCGCGCTTACCATGCTGCACGACCTTCTCGAGATTACCCTTCAGCGTTTGCGTGATTTCGTTGATTTCCTCCCGCGTCTTCTCGCCGAGTGCAACCGATTTCATCATATCGTGCAATTCGTCGATCAGTTCGGAGGATAGGGCCGAGAAGTTGTTGACGAAATTCAGCGGATTCTTGATCTCGTGGGCAATGCCGGCAGTGAGCTGACCGAGAGAGGCAAGTTTCTCCGTCTGGATCAGGCGATCTTGTGCGGTGCGCAAATCTTCCAGTGATTGCGACAATTCCTGTGTACGTTTGCGCAATTCGTTCAGCAAGCGGGCGTTCTCGATGGCGATTACGGCCTGACTGGCAAAATTGGCCACGAGCTCGGTCTGCTTGTCTGTGAAGGGCTTCACCTCCTGGCGAAATATCGTTATAGCGCCGATCAGCTCATGCTCCTTCAGCATCGGTACGATCACAAGCGATCGCGCCCCGCCAAGGTCGGCCAGCGCCCGGACGTTTGGATGACCTTCGCGATAGGGCGGCTCGGTACGGATATCTTCGATCTGAACGGCCCGGCGGGTCCGCTCGATCATGCTGAGTCCGCTTTCAGGATGCGGCTGAATCCGTTGATGCAACTGGGCCAACTTGTAGGCTTCGGGCACTTTGTAGAGTGCTATGGTTCTGAAGGCTCCCTGCTCATACAAAGTCATAGTGCCAAAATTCGCGCCGCAGATGCGCGTCGCATTTTCGAGCATCTTTTGAAAGACGGGGTCGAGGTCACCCGCCGAAGAGCTGATGATTTCGAGAACTTCAGACGTTGCGGTCTGCTTCTCCAGTGATTCGATAAGCTCACGCGTGCGCTCCTGCACCTCCTCGAACAGCCGAACATTGCCGATCGCAATCACCGCCTGATCTGCAAAAGTTTGGAGTAGGCTGATCTGCTTGTCGTTGAAGGGGCGCACTTCGATGCGGCGGAGCACGATTGTCCCGATGCTCTCCCCCTCGCTCAGCATGGGCGCGGCCAGGATCGTGCGGCAGCCGTCGCGGCGCGACATCTGTTGTGCAGTTGGGAATTCCGCGCCTTCCTCGGAGAGAACATCATGCAGGTGTACTGGCACCTGCTCGGCAATCGCGCGCCCGGAAACCGACCTGCGGTCGTTCGTCCATCTCTCCGTCCCCATCGGGATTGGACCGTGATGCGCGCTGCGCACCAGGTCCTTCCCGACCTTGAGAGTCAGCACGGCGTCATAGGCTTCGCAAAGGTCGCAGGCGCTTTCCGCAATCGCATTCAGAACCGGCACGACATCGGTCGGCGATGAAGCGATTACCTTCAGGATGTTCGCGCTGCCGGTTTGGTACCTCAGCGCCTGTTCGAGATCGCGGGTCTTGGCCTGCACCTCGTCGAACAACTTCACATTCTGGATCGCGATCACGGCTTGATCGGCGAAGGTCTGGAGCAGGGCGATTTGCTTCTCGCTGAACGGGTGAACCTCGGTGCGCCGGAGAACGAGGGCGCCGACGCTCTCGTTCTCGCGCAAGAGCGGCACGCTCAAGATGGTGCGCTCGCCGTGCGAACGCGCCAATCCTTGAGAATGCGGGAACCTGTCACCCTCAGTGGAAAGCAGGTCATGAACGTGAACCGGCTTTTGCCCGATCACCGCCATTCCCGCTGTGGAATTCTCGCTGATTGGAACGCTCGCCAGACTGACCGGAAGCGGCCCATGGTGCGCGCCGAATGCCAGTCCGTCTCCGTCCTTTAGCCGCACCAATGCGTCATAAGCGCCACAAAGCTCGCAGGCGCTCTCGACGATCCTCTTTAGCACGGGTTTCACGTCGGTGGGTGACGAGGCGATCACGTTTAGGATGTCGGCGCTGCCGGTTTGATATCTCAGCGCCTCCTCAAGATCACGGGTCTTCGCTTGCAGCTCGTCGAACAGGCGGACGTTGCCGATCGCGATCACGGCCTGGTTGGCAAAAGTCTGCAGTAGAGAAATCTGCTTTTCGTTGAAGGCAACGGGTTCGAGGCGACGAAGCACGATCGCGCCAATGGCCTCGCCTTCCCGCAGCAGCGGCACGGCAAGGGTGCATCGGTGACCCTGTTGACGCGCCATTTCCTGCCCATCCGGAAACTCGGCGGCATTAGGGGCGAGAAAATCGGAGACCTGCACGGGCACTTTGTCGACCACCGAGCGGCCAGTAACCCACTTTCGATTGATCGGCCAGTTATGCTGGCCGGTCGGGATCGGCCCGTGATGGGCGCTGAAGTGCAAGTTGTCGTCAATCTTCAAGAGGACGTTGGCGTCGTAGGCATCGCAAAGCGTGCAGGCGCTCTCGACGATCGCCTGCAGCGCCGGCCCAACCTCCGTCGGCGAGCTCGCGATTACACGCAAAATGTCAGCCGTTGCCGTCTGACGCTCCAGCGCCTCCCTGGTCTCGTTGAACAGCCGCGCGTTCTCGATTGCGATGACCGCTTGGTCGGCGAAAACCTGCAACAACGTCAGTTCGTCCCCGGAGAACGGCGCGAGGCGGTCGCGGTGGACATTGAGAACACCGATCGCCTTGCCTTCGTGACGGAGAGGAGTACCGGCCAGGGAACGCGTGCCCGAGGCGCGCGCGATCGGGAACGTGGGCCACCGCGCGAACTCCGGATCAAGCCTGTCGAGGTCGGGTACGTGAATTTGTTGATTCGTCCGAAACACGGTGCCGGGAAGGTTTGGGCCGCTGGGGCCGAGCTGGGCCGCCGAGAGCTCGCTGCCCAGGCGAGCAGAGGAGGTTCCCCAGCGGATCGACTGGTGCCATTGGTTGCCGTTCCCAGCAATGTGAATCGTCACGCTGCTCGCGCCAAAGAGCCGCGCGCTGATCTCGGCGATGCGCCGCAGTGCGTTGCCAGCATCACCCGAAGTGGTCGCGATCGCTCGCAAGACCTCCGCACTCGCAGCCTGACGATCGCGCGCCATGTGCAGTTCGGCTTCAAGCGCAGCTGTTTCAGTGACTGGCGCTTTACGCGTGTTGCGCTTGGACGTCGATGCTTCCCGACGTCTCGGTCCAAGCGCCCTGCCAGCCTTTTTGTCCCGCCGCATACCGCCTCCACGGGTGTACAGGGCTGTGATAGTATCGGTTCCGCCTTAAGGTCGAAAGTCCGGTCGCCTGACATGCGCCCGGTTTGCAGTCGCTTTCGCCATCGGGTTCAGGTTCACTGAACGACGTGATCGGTGAGCTACGAAGACCGCGTCAGCCGCAGAGGCCTTTCACGAGCGTCGCCGCGCCGTCGGCTTAGGGTCGATAACGGACATGCCAGTCGCGGCTTTCAAGGTCTGCTTTGCCTACATACCGGACATTGGCTTTTCAGTCGGATTTGTGAGTACGCGCCCTAGATGGATCGCCATTCATGCTGGTGCCGCAAGTAGAGGACCTGCGCGTATTGGGCAATTGGAGCCAGGGAAATGGATGAGATCGAGATCGTTGAATATGATCCACGCTGGCCGATATTGTTCGACCAAGAGGCCAAACGGTTGCGGGCAACACTCGATCCCTCTTTGATCGTGGGACTTGAGCATTTCGGAAGCACGGCTATTCCCGGTTTATCAGCCAAGCCCATCATAGATATCCTGATTGCGGTCCGATCATTGGCAGATGCTCAAGTGGCGTTCGTCGAAGCGCTTCGAAGCCTCGAATATGTGTATTGGGCGGATAATCCGAAGAAGGATCGAATGTTCTTCGTTAAAGGCATGCCGCCATTCGGATCAAGGCGCTCCCACCATGTGCATGTGACGGAGCCCAACGGCGAGATGTGGCAGCGGTTGGCATTCAGGGACTATTTGCGCACTCACCCCGAGGAAGCTGCCGATTACGAGCGGCTGAAAAGACGGCTTGCCGCCAAGCATCAGACGGATCGCGAGGCTTATACGGACGCCAAATCTGCATATGTCGAGACCGTCATGCGAAGGGCAGCGAGGTAGGATGTCGGTTGGCGCATCGCGGATTCGCCGCCGCGTAGCGACGCGCGCCGAGCTTAGTCGTGTCACCCTGGCAGGGCAGGGAATTCCTGTCGGGCCGAACGGGCCGGAATCCGTTTTTTCTGTTGCCTATATCAGATGCGTGGGATCAAATTCGTTCGCCGGAGTTACTCAAGGGAGAAAGACATGTTCAGGAAGGTCATGTTGGCTGCGCTCGTCGTGGCATTCGCTGGTGGATCGGCCCTGGCTCAAGATGCGTGCGAGAGCAAAGCCGTGGGCAAGGACGGCAAACCGCTTGCAGGTGCTGCCAAGACGTCATTCATGAAGAAGTGCATGGCGGACCAATGCGCCACCAAGGCCGTAAGTTCAGACGGCAAGCCGCTCTCTGGAGCCGCCAAGACCAGCTTTATGAAAAAGTGCGAAAAGGGAGCGTAGACGCCTACGCCATGCAAAAAGCGGATCCTCCGCTGCGACAAGTCAAATACAAAGCCCGCATCACGGCGGGCTTTGTATCGTCACAGGAAATCGCCCATCTTGGTGCGGTGCAACTTCGCCCGCAGGGCTGTAGATATCGGCCCGTAACCCTCGACTGATGCGGGTTACGTTTTACATTGTTGAATGCTTCCTTTTTCGCTTCATGCTCTTGCTCATTCGCTTGCTCTTGCTCATGTGCATGCTCTTGCTTGAGCCGGCTTGAGCTTGTGATGCAGCAGGGCCGCCACCGCCTCCAGCGCCGGCTCCAGCGCCGCCGGCTGCCGCGCCACCAGCGCCCGCGCCGCCAGCCGAGCCACCGCCTGCGCCTTGCGCCAGGGCCAACCCCGACCCGAGTGCGAAAAATGCCGCCAAGGCAATCGTTGTGATTTTCATATGTGTTTCCTCTCGAATTAAGCCCGAGAGCAACTCAGGAAAAAAACGTTAGTTCCCTTCGGATCCTCATTAGTTCCCCACCCCGTTATAAGTCTCAAGC
This sequence comes from Bradyrhizobium sp., assembly GCF_035273305.1. Taxonomy (GTDB): domain Bacteria; phylum Pseudomonadota; class Alphaproteobacteria; order Rhizobiales; family Xanthobacteraceae; genus Bradyrhizobium. The sequence goes on from NZ_DATEPI010000219.1 coordinate 7,579, forward strand.
CGCCTCTCGATGCTGGCCCGTAGCAGAGCTGAACGCCTCGAGCCCTTTTTCATAGTTTCGCGCCATCAGCTCGCAATTTTCCGCCCACAGTTTCAGCACCGAAGCTTGATATTCCAGGACGGTCTTCGTCGCGTTCAATCCAACGATCGGCGCGGTCGCGATGCTGCGCGGATCAAAGCTGGTTTTACCCTCGGTCATGTCTTCCCTCCCTTTGCTCCTGTTCGCCGCCCGGCCGCATGGCAAACGCCAGCGGGTCTGGAGAGGTTTCGAGAGCGCGAGGTTAAAATTTCGAGCTCGGCAGTCGCGCCGGCAGAGCGGCGTGTGCGCCGGGGAATAGCTATTGCATAGCGAGGCTTAGCCGAGCTCTCGAAATAACGCCTCCAGCGACGCATCCATGAGTTCGCGTTCGGCTCGCTCTTCCCGTTCGACGGCTTCAATAGCTCGGTTCGCCAGCATGAGCGTCCTTTGCTCGCCTCGACTGAACAGTTCGGTGATGTGCTTCATCGTCCGTTGATGCGCCTCGGCGGGAGCGTATCCCTTCGACACGAAGTAATGCACCGCTATCGCCGCGGCGTCGTAGATGGGGATGGTCGCATCAAAACAATTCATGGGCATGCATATGAACGTTCACCTATTCTTCTCGTTCCATCTGATGTTGTCTTGGGTGCGCAGCTTGGCGTGCGGCCTTCGCGGCCCGTTCATGGCGCAGGCGCTACATGATCTTCAATGAGAAGCTCAGGACGGATCTCTATTCCGCAGCCTCACGTAAATCTTGAGGCGGTTCCGAATGGGTGTTTATTTGCCGCGGGCGACCCATCAGAACCGGTTGAAACAACACGGCGGCCGCCATCGTGCATATCAGCGCGAGTGCCATCAGCTTGCCCATGCTGGACATGCCGGGATAGCTCGATGACCACATGCTCCCGAACGCGATCGCATTGGTCATCGCGCTGAAGACCACGGCGCGGGTCAGCGTGGACTGGAGCAGGCCGATTTTTCCTGCGCGCCATGCCATGATGTAATAGATTTTGAATGCCACACCGACACCCAGCAGCAGTGGAAGCGCAATGATATTTGCGAAATTGAGCGCGAGATCGTCAATCACGCAAATCTCCAGGGTGACGGCGCCGGCGAGCAGGAGAGGGACCAATGTCAGGAGTACGTCCGTCACCCGACGCAATGCGATGAACAGCAGAATAGCAATCGCCACCATGGCCAGAATGCCTGCCTCGACGAAAGCTCTGGTGACGGTCCTGCCGGATTCATAGAAGCTGACGGCGCTTCCAGCCGCTGACGGCTCGGCGCGAAGAACGGCGGTCGCAAATTTGGTCAGCACGTCGATGTTATTCGGATCGCCTTTCGGGATTGCCTGCACGCGCGCCCTGCCGTCTGGCAATACCCAGTCGCGAATAAGGTTGGGTGGCAGCGTTTTGGTCGTCACCAGTTCGGGCGTGAGGCTTTTTCGAAGCCGATCGAGATCATAGACCAGCGACGGTACAAGCGCGGCCTCGGCCTTGGCCCTGACGGCGGCGTCTGCTCCGGCAAGACGCTTGAGCAGATCGGCAACGTGTCGCGCTGCGTCAGCTTCAGCCCCGTTTGCACGGGCAACAGCCCTGGAGAGGGCTTCCGACGCGCTCTGGATTGCGG
>NZ_DATEPI010000220.1:0-34363 GCF_035273305.1 Bradyrhizobium sp.
CGATGCCGGACGGCAGCGCCGCGGCGGCGAAGTTCAGGATTTTCCAGTGGCCTATCGAGGAAGCTCCCGCCGGGCTTCGTATCTTCGCGTGCCAGCACAAAACGCGCGAGGCCGTTTGGATTCCCGACCTGATGAATCACGCCAACGGGGCGCAGCGGCTTCGGCAGGTGCTGGTGGTTTCGCCAGAGCCGGCGAAAGATGCCGCGCATCTCGGTCGATTGATCGACCAAGCCGTCAAGGCAGAAATGGACGGTGCTGTCGCAGTGCCGTCCGGTTCAGGTCGCGCCGACTTCATCTTCATCACAAGGGACGATCTGGGTCGGCGATATCCCGGCGTTTCGCTGGCGGGATTGCCGGATCGCGCTGGTGCGGGTCTGGTGCTTGCCACATCCAGCCTCAGCGCCGCGGAAAGCGCTGCCGGCAATGTTGCGGTCCGCAGCGGCGGCGCGGTTTGCGTGCCGCCCCATGACGCAAATGGCACGTTGCTCGTGTTTGTCAGCACATAGCGGCGGTTTTCGCGCCGTGGCCTAGCCCTTGTCTTGCCAGCGCTTGGCTTGCGGCTTCAGTTTTTCAAGAATGCTGCCCAGAATCCCCTCGGGAAGAAAGATAATGAACACCACCAGCAGCACGCCATAAACAAGGTTGTCCCAGCCCACAGCTCCGGTGCCGAAACCGATACGCAATATCTCAGCCAACAGGATGGTGATGATCGCCCCGATCGTCGGCCCCAGCGACACGTAGAGGCCACCGACGATGACGGCGAAAACCATCTGCAGCGACACCGAAATTCCACTGACCGTGTCCGGTGAGATGAACATCTGGTACTGACAGTAGAGCGCACCGGCGAGCGAGGTCATCAGCGCGCTGATCACGGTAATCTTCAGCTTCTCCCAGGTCACATTGACGCCGACCGCAGCGGCCGCGTCCTCGTCCTCAGAGATCGCTTCCAGCGCATAGCGATCCATGCTGCGGTCTGTCCATTGCCAGATTGCCAGTCCTGCCGCCCAGACCCCAAGCGCAATCAGATACCAGGTGAGTTTGTCATCGAACTGCAGCGCCAGCAAATGACTGCCCCTGGCGCGCTCCGGGGTATAGCCGAGCGATCCACCGGTATAGTCGCGTGTCGCGGTTATCACCTGCAGCACGATGCCGGACAGAGCCAGCGTCACGAGCACGAAGTAATGCCCTCTGATACGGAAGCGAAAGCAGGGATATCCGACGACAATGGCCAGCATCGCGGCTGCAAACATCGCGACGGGAATACCGAGCCAGGGTGAAACTCCCAGATGATTCCATAGTAGCGCCGTCACATACGCGCCGACGCCCATGAACCCGCCGTGCCCCAGTGAAACCAGACCGAAGCGGCCCATCATCGACCACGACGTGTACGCAAACGACCAGATCAGGATGAGGATCACGAGATGCAGGTGATATGGTTCGCGATACACGAACGGCAGCGCGATCAGCGCCGCGCCGACAATCCAGGGCCCAAGCTGACGCACCGTCACGAGCGCCTCGCGAGCAGCCCGGCAGGCTTGATGAACATCATGATAATGAAGAAGGCGAATGCCAGCACATAGCCCCACTCGAGATCGGAGAACAGGCCGCCGAGCGAGATGATTTCCGCGAACACAAACGCGGCTACGAAGCCGCCGAGAAAATTACCCAGGCCACCCAGCACGCAAATCAGGAAAGTGATCGGGCCGAATGAAAGTCCGACAAACGGATGCACGTCATACTGCAGGACCAGCAGGCACGAGGCGAGGCCGGCAAGCGCCCCGCCGAGGGCCGACGTGATGAGATAGATCCGGCGAGTGTCGACCCCCATCAAGGCCATGATTTGTCGATCCTGCGAAATCGCCCGGATCGCGGTGCCAACATAGGTTCGCGTCATGAACAGATATACCAGTACCATCCCGACCAGCGCGGCTGCAAAAGCCAGCAGACGGGAATAGCTGAAGTGCATATCGGCGAATTGCAGCACCGGCAGACGGATGCCGAGGTTGCGAAAATCAATGCCGAACGCAACCGTCGCGACGCTCTGCAGGATGAACAGCACGCCACCCGTGGCGAGAAGCTGGTTGATCGGCGGCGCCGAGAGCAGGGGAGCGATAACCAATAGATGCAACAGCGCGCCAAGCAACGCCACCAAGAGGATCGTGATCGGGGCCGCCGCGTAATATGGCAGCCCAAAGTACTGGACCAGATAGTACATGCCGTACATGCCGATCATCACGAGTTCGGCGTAACAGATCCACGTCACGTCGATCACGCCGAAAATCAGGTTCAATCCAAGGGCAAGCAGTGCCAGCACGCCACCGAGCAGGATGCCGTTGACCATCGCCTCCAGCAGGTAGATGTCGAAAATATCCGTCATCGCTTCACCTAGACTCCAAGATACGCTTGCCGGATCGTGTCATCGGCCAGCATCTCGCTCGATTTGCCGGTAGCGCGTATGGTGCCGGCTTCCAGCAGGTAGGCACGATCGACCACGCGCAAGACCTGCTGCACATTCTGCTCGACGATCAGCACGGTCAGCCCGCTGCTGCGTATCCGCTTCACCAGTTCGAACACCTGCTGCACGACAACAGGCGCTAGTCCGGCCGAGGGTTCGTCCAGCAGCAGCAATTTCGGATCGGACATCAGCGCGCGGCCGATGGCACACATCTGTTGCTCGCCGCCGGACATCGTTCCGGCAAGCTGGTGGCGGCGCTCTCGCATGCGGGGAAACAGATCGAACACAAATGCCAGCCGCTCGGCGTAGCGGGCGCGTGCTTCGGGCATAAAGGCGCCCATCTTCAAATTGTCTTCCACGCTGAGCCGGGGAAACAAGCGGCGGTTCTCCGGCACGTGCGCGATGCCGAGACTGACGATGCGATGCTCCGGCGTTTTCAGAACATCGACGCCTTCCATGGCAACCTTGCCCGCGCGTGGCCGGATCAGGCCGGAGATCACCCGCATCAAGGTGGTTTTGCCGGCGCCGTTGGGGCCGATCACGCCGACAGCTTCGCCTGCCCCTACGTCAAGGCTGACGCCGAACAGCGCCTGGAACGTTCCGTAGCCCGCATCGATTGAGTTCAATTCAAGCATGCGTGCACCGCCTACCGACGCGCTTTCGCAGCGATCGCTTGCGTCGCGTCGGCGTCGGTGCCGAGATAGACTTCGACCACGCGAGGGTCGCTCGATACCTGGCTCGGCAGGCCCTCGGAAATCTTCTCGCCGTGATCCAGCACCATCACGCGATCAACCACGCGCATCAGCACGCCCATGATGTGCTCGACCCAGATGATGGTAACGCCGAGCTCGTCACGAATTTTTCGCAGCATGTCGGCGGCCTGGTCCATCTCGGTTTCATCGAGCCCGCCGAGGCTCTCGTCGGCGAGCAGCAGCTTCGGCCCAGTTGCCAGCGCCTTTGCCAGCTCCAGTTTCTTCAAGCCGGCCGCGCCAAGCCCATCTACTTCCGCCGCGCGATCGGTGGGCAGCCCAACCATCGCCAGCGCGCGTTCGGCTGCGTCCTCCGCCTTTGAGCGGCTGTGCCGGCCTTGGCCAAAGTAGCCGGCGAGCGCGACGTTCTCGAATATCGTGAGCCGACGAAAAGGGCGCGGGATCTGGAACGTGCGGCCGATGCCGCGATTGATGATCCGATGAGGCGCGAGACCGGAAATCTCGTCGCCTGCGAATTTCATCGATCCCGCCGAAGGCCGGAAGGTGCCGGAAAGCATGTTGAAGATCGTGCTCTTGCCCGAACCGTTCGGCCCGATCAGGCCGAGAATCTCACCCCGAGCAACCCGAAACGAGACGTTGTTGACGGCGGTGAAACCGCCAAATCGCTTTACCAGCCCCTCGACTACCAGCAAGACGATCCCTTCCCTGGGGTAGAGCCTTCATCGAGCGAGGACAGGCCTCGCGTCAGGACAAGCGCGTCAAAGAAAAGACTGGAGCTTCACTTCCGATGATTTCAGAAGCGAGAGGCTCCAGGAATCGGCTACTTGTAGCTATAGGTCGTGCCTGCCGGCAGCGGCAGCACGGCCTCGCGCTGCGCCTGGCTCTTCGGCCAAACCACATACGACTTGTCGTCGACGTACTGGATGACGACCGGGAATGATCGTTCATTCTGCCCGGACATCGGCGTGCCTTCGGCGTGGAATTTGACGCCAAAGCCAAGCATCGTCCCGCCTTCGGGAAGGTCGGTCTCGACAGCAGCCTTGCGCAGCGAATCGGGATCAACGCCGCCGTATTTCTTGATCGCGCGCGGCAGCACGTCGGCCAGGAATACGTACGTGTTCGAGGCGGCAATACCGACATGAGCGGATCGGATGGCAACCCCCGGCTTGAGCTTGTCGAATTCCTCGCCAACGGTCTTGATGATGGGTGCCAGCTTCGGATCCATTGTCTTCTGGTTAGCCAGCCAGATTGAGATCGGGTCCGTATTGAAGATGTAGTTGACGTCGGTGCCGAGACCTTCCTTCAGCTTCTCGTAGACGCCGTAGCCCGCGCCATGGCCCACCAGCGCGCCGAACTTCAACCCTTGTTCGCGAGCTTGCCGCAACAGCAGCGTAATGTCCGGATTGTAGCCGGTGTGGAAGACGACATCGGGTTGGGCGCGCTTCAACTTGGTGACAAGTGCGGACAGGTCAGGCGCTGTGGCCGAATAGCCTTCTTTCAGCACCAGATTGAATCCCGCCTTCTTAGCGCCAGCGACGTTGCCCTTCGCCACGTCGACACCATAGGCGCCGTCCTCGTGGATAATGGCGACGCGCAGGTCCTTTGGCTCTTTTGCGAACTTGGACTTCGCGTTCTGGGCGATGAAGTCCATGGTCATGAGACCGAATTGGTCGCCGCTCGCCTGCGGCCGGAACACATATTTGTAGTTTTTGTTTTCGAACACGCCCGAAGAAATGCAGGTGGTCATCCACATGAACTTCTTCAACTGCTCAACGCGAGCTGCGACCGGCACGCACTGCGCGGACGAAAAGAAGCCCAGCAGCATGTCCACTTTTTCCTGCTCGAGAAGGCGGACCGACTCATTGATCGCCACGTCGGGCTTACTCTGTGCATCCGCGTAGACCGTCTCGATCTTGTAGCCTTCGACGCCGGTTTTGCTGAATTGGTCGAGCATGATTTTGGCGCCCATGTATTCGAGCTCCGAACCGCCGCCCGCAAGCGGACCCGTCAGGTCGAAGATGACGCCGATCTTGATTTTCTTGTCCTCGGCCTGGGCGGAAACCGCCAGTCCCAACACCGCGACCGCAGCAAACAGCCCGCCGAGCACGCGGGCAGCCTTACCCACCAGCATCAAACCCTCCCTGGAAATTGTGGATCGCGTTTCTTGATTATTCTTGATGCCCATCACACGGGCAGCGCCGACCGATGTCAAGCACCAACGTCTTTGGCTGCAGGCGTGGCACCTCCCGCAAGGGAGCAATATCCCCGGTGACAAATCGGAAAATTCGGTCTCAGATACACCGATTGAAAACAAGAAATTTTGTTGGCGCGGGTTCAACGAAACGATCCGAATGCGCTAGCTTGGGACCGGACAGACTTGACGCCGACACCCGGGCATTGGGGGACGGTTATGGTTTTGACAGAATCTTATTTGGCGGGACCCAGCACTCCACCGGTGCGCAACATCACGCTAGGCGAGTTGCTGGGATTGGCGGCGAGATCGGCGCCAGACCGAATTGCGCTGATTGCCGGCGTGCCCGACCCGACGCTGCGGCGTCAATGGACCTATTCAGAACTTTATAACGAAGCGCAGCGAACCGCGCGCGCCTTGCTCACTCGTTTCAGGCCTGGCGAGAGGATCGCGGTCTGGGCCTATAACCTCCCCGAATGGATCATGCTCGAGTTTGGCGCGGGGCTGGCGGGGATGGTTCTGGTCACCGTTAATCCCGGTTTCAGGACCTCCGAAGTCGAATACGTGCTGAAGCAATCCCGATCAGCCGGCGTGTTTGTCGTCAATTCGTTTCGAGGAAATCCGATGCTGGAAACCGCGCGCCAGGTGGCGCCGCGCTGCCCGGAACTGCGTGAGATCATCTGCTTCGACGAGTGGGCAAGCTTCATCGTGGCTGGAGACGACAGAAAGATCGTGCTTCCCACGGTCAAATCGACAGATCCGGTGATGATCCAGTACACATCGGGCACGACAGGTTTTCCGAAAGGCGCGCTGCTGCATCACCGCGGTCTCGTCAACAATGGCGCCGACACCGCCGAGCGGATGGGAATCGACCCCGGCGACGTCTTCATCACCACCATGCCGCTGTTCCACACCGGCGGCTGCGTGTGCTGCGTGCTCGGCGCCGTGTCCAAGGCAGCGACACAGGTGTTGCTGGAGGCGTTCGATCCTGGCCTCGTGCTCGAACTTTTCACGACTTACCGCGGTAACGCGATGGTCGGCGTTCCGACGATGCTGGTGGCGATGCTGGAACATCCTTCATTCGCATCTACCGATCTTTCGTCGGTAAAGGCGATCTGTTCGGGCGGTTCAACGGTTCCGACCGCGCTCGTCAGATCGTTGGAGGAAAAGCTCGGCGCGCCCTTTACCATCGTGTTCGGGCAAACCGAATGCTCGCCAGTCGCAGCGATGACCATGACCAACGACGCCATCGAGGATAAGGCCGGCACGATCGGTCTGCCGCTGCCCAACATGGAAACCAAGATCGTCAATCCGGAGACCGGGAAAACCGCCGCCATCGGCGAAATCGGCGAATTCTGCACGCGCGGCTATCACATCATGATTGGCTATTTCGAAATGGAGGAGGCGACAAAGGCTGCGATCGATTCCGACGGCTGGCTGCACACCGGCGACCTTTGCGCCATGGATGCGCGCGGCTATTGCACGGTCGAGGGCCGCCTCAAGGACATGATCATCCGCGGCGGGGAGAATATCTATCCGCGCGAGCTCGAAGAGCGATTGTTTCGACACCCAAGTGTGGGCGAGGTCGCGGTGATCGGGCTGCCTCACGAGAAATGGGGCGAAGAGGTCGCAGCCTTCATCCGGCCCGCGCCGGGCGCTGCAATCGACAAGGAAGAACTGTCGGAGTACATGCGCGCCTCGCTCGCGCACCACAAGACACCGAAGCACTGGTTTTGCGTCGACGCTTTTCCGCTGACTGGATCGGGCAAGATTCAGAAGTTCAAGCTGCGCGAGCTGTGGGCCAATGGCGAGGTACAGGCGCTGTGAGCCGCACTGGCTAACCCAAGCTCTATTGCGACTGCCACTGGTGCTGCCGTCCGCCCGCCTGTTCGACCCTGACAGCCACGGTAAGCGTTTCCATGCCGCCGCCATAGCGCGTGCCCCGTACCGGCGCCGCGCCGAGATAGTCGAGTCCGATCGCAACACGGGCATGCGCATCCGTGGTGCAGATGCCATTGGCCGGATCGAATCCGACCCAGCCGAGGTCCTGCACAAACGCCTCGGCCCAGGCGTGACCGGCCTGCTGGTGCACGACGCCATCTGATCGCAGGAAATGGCCCGAAACGAATCGTGCCGGCACGCCGGCGGCGCGGGCGCAGGCGATGAAAATGTGCGCATAGTCCTGGCAAACGCCGCGTTTCAATCCAAACGCCTCCAGCGCCGAGGTCCCGCTGTTGGTCGGGTCTTCGTCGAAGGTCATATGCTCGTTGATCTGCACCATCAGCGCATGCAGGAATCCGAGCACGTCATCCTCGGATTCAACCCGCAGTTCGCGTGAAAACATCGCCATGGCCGGGTTGACTGTAGTCAGCGATGTGGACCTCAGGAACAAGCTGGGCGGGAAACGCTCGTCGGTTCCCCGCAGTACGCCGCCGGTATCGTGGGTCTCGATCAGGCCTTCGACGTTGATGGTGAGATCGGCGGTGGGGCCCTCGCTCAGCAAATGAGTCATGTTGCCGAACGCGTCCTGATGCACATGCAGCCGTGAATCACTGGAAACATCGATCTGCCATTCGGCAACATATTGCCCGTCATGGCTGCCGGGCGTCATGCGAAGGATCTGAATGACCCCCGTTGCCGGTGGTTGATATTTGTAACTGGTTCTATGGGCAATCCGCAGGCGCATGACAGGAGGTTTCCGGTGGCACTCAGAACGGCTGGGGCTTTAGATCAAATATTGCTTGGTGATGATTTCGCCGAGTCTCGAGTTGTCCACAATGAACTCCTGAATGAATTCATGGACGCCGTGCTGGAAGATATCGACCATCTGGCTGTGTTCCAGTCGATTGCGGACGCCGCGGGCATGGCGCTGGGCCGCGCCCTGGCGGCCGTACGCGACGCCGATCTGGTCGAGATTGCGCACCAGATTGCCGTAGCAGCTTGCCAGAGATCGCGGCAGTGAATCGTTGAGGATAAGAAGATCCGCAATCAGCCAGGGTTTGAGAGTTTCACGATAGACCCAGTGATAGGCGGTCAGTGCGGATACCGAGCGCAGGATCGACGTCCATTGGTAATAATCCAGCGGTCCGCCGACATGCTCATCCTCGGGCAGCAATACATGATATTTGACGTCCAGAATGCGGGCGGTGTTGTCCGCCCGTTCCAGGTGCAAGCCCAGCCGTGAGAACCAGTAGGCGTCATTGCGTAGCATGGTCCGATAAGCCGAGCCGTCGAACCGCAGCGAGGTTTCCTGGACGAAGCGCAGGAAGCTGGTCAGTTGTTCACGGCTCCTGGTGCCTTTGCACCAGACCTGCTGAAGATCGATCCAGGCGGAATTGATGGTGTCCCACATTTCGCTGGTCAGGGCTGTTCGCACCGAACGCGAATTCAGTCGCGCATTCTCGATGCAATTGCGGATCGAGGATGGATTTTCCTGGGCGAACGAAAGGTACTCGACGACGTTGTGCTCGTTGGCTTCGCTATAGAGCTGATAGAAGGCTGCGCTGACGCCTGCCGTCAGCAGCGCCGAATCCCATTCGTTGGTCTTGCCGACATAGGCGTTGGGGAGCGCGGTGACGCGCAGCGTCGCTTCGATGGTGCGGGCCAGATATTCCGCACGTTCGACATAGCGAGCCAGCCAGTACAGGTTCTCGGCGGTGCGCGACAGCATGCTAGGATGTTGCTCTTTTCGTCCTGACCTATTCGTCCAGTATCCAGGTGTCCTTGGTGCCGCCGCCCTGGCTTGAATTGACCACCAGCGAGCCTTCCTCGAGCGCCACGCGGGTCAGCCCACCCGGCACCACCGTGACATGGCTGCTTCCGGTCAGCACGAAGGGCCGGAGGTCGACATGCCGCGGAGCCAGACCGGCTTGGGTGCAGGTCGGACACGTCGATAGCGCCAGCGTCGGCTGGGCGATAAAGCCTTCGGGGTCACGCTTGAGCTTGTCGCGGAAGCCCTCGAGCGTTGCTTTGGTCGCAGCCGGACCGATCAGCATGCCGTATCCGCCGGAGCCGTGCACTTCCTTGACGACCAGTTCGGCCAGATTATCGAGCACATAGGCCAGGTCCTTTGGGTGCCGGCAGCGCCAGGTCGGGACGTTTTTCAAAATTGGCTCTTCGCCGAGATAGAATTTCACGATCTCGGGCATGTAGGAATAAACCGCCTTGTCGTCGGCGATACCGGTGCCGACCGCGTTGGCCAGCGTGACGTTCCCGGCCGCATAGGCCGACATCAATCCGGGCACGCCAAGCGCCGAATCCGGGCGGAAGGTGAGGGGGTCGAGGTAGTCGTCGTCGACACGGCGATAGATGACGTCGACGCGTTTGAGCCCTTCGGTGGTCCGCATGAACACCTCGTCGTTCTTGACGATGAGATCGCGGCCTTCAACCAGTTCGATTCCGAGTTTGTCGGCGAGGAAGGAATGCTCGTAATAAGCAGAGTTGTAGACCCCAGGCGTCAGCAGCGCCACGGTCGGCTCGGCGGAGGCGCTAAGCGGCGCCACCGAGCGTAACGCCGACAGCAGTTCGTCCGGATATTTCTCCACAGGCGCCACGCGGTGACGTGCGAACAGGTCGGGAAAAAGCCGCATCATGATTTCGCGGTTTTCCAGCATGTAAGACACGCCGGATGGCGCCCGAGCATTGTCCTCAAGCACGAAAAAATTTTCCGGATTGATACGGACGATGTCGATCCCCGCAATGTGGACATAGACGTCGTGCGGCACGTCGTGCCCGTTCATCTCCGGCCGGAACACCGGGTTGTGGAAGATCAGGTCCTCCGGAATGACATTGGCGCGCAGCACATCGCGCCCGTGGTAGATGTCGCGCAGGAACATGTTCAACGCGCGCACCCGCTGTTTCAGCCCTCGCTCGAGTAGCGCCCACTCCTTTGCCGACATAATCCGCGGGATGACGTCAAAGGGGATCAGCCGTTCCTGGGCCTCGGCATCGCCATAGACGGCAAAGGTGATCCCGATGCGGCGGAACAACAGCTCCGCCTCATGGCGGCGATATTCCAGCGCGTCGGGCGGCGTCTCCTTCAGCCAGCGGGAGAGCTCAAGATAGGCGAGACGGACCTCGCCGCCGGGTCCGTTCATTTCATCGAACGCAACTGCCATACGGTCTAACTGCTGTTTCTACCCATGGGGGACGGTGCATGACGAAAAGGGATGGTAGCAAGAGCCGGGCCAGCGCGATATGCATTTGCCCGGGGCATAAGGGCGGTGAGGTCCTGGGCTGCCTCCATAACGGGCTGCCGCATGCTTGTTTCGGTGGCAATCTTGCGTGACCCGGATGAGTTGCTCCGTGCAGGCTCACCATCCGGGCGAGGAGAGGTCATGAGCGATATTGTCACGGCAGGCATTCTGGTGATCGGTGACGAGATCCTGTCCGGACGGACCAAGGACAAGAATATCGGCTTTATCGCCGAATACCTGACAAATATCGGCATCGACCTCAAGGAGGTCCGCATCGTCGCCGACGATGAAGCGGATATCATCGCCGCGCTGGATGCGTTGCGCAGCCGCTACACGTACGTCTTTACCACGGGTGGGATAGGGCCGACCCATGATGACATCACGGCGGATAGCGTCGCGAAGGCTTTCGGCGTTCCGATCGACCATCATCCGGAGGTCGTGGCGCGCTTCAAAGAGCGGTTCCAGGGCGCGGGCGAGCTGAATGAGGCGCGCTTGCGGATGGCGCGCATTCCGGAGGGCGCCGAACTGATCCAGAGCGCGACTATTCTGGCGCCCGGTTTCAAGATCGGCAACGTGATCGTCATGGCCGGGGTGCCCTCGATTATGCAGGCGATGATGGACATCGTCGCGCCGAAATTGAAATCGGGTGTCCGGATGCTGTCGGAATCGGTGCGCGCCAACTCGCGCGAAGGCGATATCGGCGGGCCGTTGCGCGAAATCGCCAATGCCCATCCCGACACCATCATCGGCAGTTATCCCTTCATGGACGAGGACAAGAAGCCGAACACGAATCTAGTGGTTCGCTCGCGTGATCCGGAAAAGCTCAATGCCGCGATGAATGCGGTCAAGGAAATGCTGGCCGGACTGAAGGTGACTCGCTAACGGAGCAGCGGGATCCTCGCGCGACGGCCACCGCGCGATCCAACGATATCCAGGAGAGATAGAGATGGCGGAGCATCCGGAACTGAGCGCACAGGAGCGGGCAGGCAAAGCCTTTCCGGTCTCGTGGGACCAGTTTCACAGGGATTGCCGGGCGCTAACCTGGCGGCTGAATGCTGTGGGGCCGTTTCATGCCCTGATCGCGATCACACGCGGCGGATTGGTGCCGGCGGCGATTGTCGCGCGCGAACTCGGCGTGCGCGTGATCGATACGGTCTGCATGGCCAGTTACGCTCACACCACACAAGGCGACCTGCAGGTTCTGAAAGGCGTATCAGGAAGCACCGCGAGCCTCGGAGGTGGCACCGGCAAGGGGCTATTGATCGTCGATGATCTCGTCGATACCGGCAGGACGGCCCGGTTGGTGCGGGACATGCTGCCGGACGCGCATTTCGCGACCGTTTACGCCAAGCCGAAGGGACGCCCGCTGGTCGATACGTTTATTACCGAGGTTTCGCAGGATACCTGGATTTTCTTTCCATGGGACACCGCGCTCTCGTTCCAGCCGCCGATCCGAGACGGCGCGGCCTGATCGACGAGTTTGCGGGCATCGTCCCCGCAATGATAATTTCGGCGAACGGTCGAGTGCTGATGCCGCTCCAAAATCGAGTCACGCCAACCGGCGACATCATTGCCACACCGCATCGCGGGATGTTCACCGGCAACCGCGGCATTATCCATGATCCCGAGACTAAAACCCTGACTCGGCGATGGGCCAGCCGTGCATGGCTCACTTGTCTATGCGAATTCAAGGGCCGCCGGCGCGATGTCATGGGCGGTCGAAGCTGGACCGAGCTGTTCTTTCTTGATGAGGCAACCGCGTTCGCGGCCGGTCACCGTCCATGCTTCTTTTGTCGCCGCGATGACGCCAACCGCTTTCGCATCGCCTGGCAAGACGGCAATTGCGTCACCAACATTCTCGCGCGCGAGATTGACGCCGTGCTTCACGTCGAAAGGCTGTCTTCAGGCAAGAAGCGGCTGCATCAGCTTCCAATGCCGCTCAAAGAATTGCCTGACGGGGCGATGCTGCAGGCGGGGAGCGAAAGCTATCTGATGCTGCAGGGTCATCCGCTGCTGTGGTCGCCTGGTGGTTACCGCGAGGCGCCCGGCAAGCTCGAAGGCGCCATGCTGCTGACGCCGCCCTCGACGTTGCGGGCGCTCTCGGCGGGATATCGATCGGTCTTGCATCCGACTGCGCACCGCCGGCCTGGTCAGAGTTAGCGCAGCGCTCGGCCCTGTTCGTCGACGCTCATCCGAGAATCGCGCAGCGTCCAGTCACGGACGATCTGGCGGCATCGTTGCAATTTCGCGTCGTTCTGCGCCGAGCTTGCCGCACCCGAGTTCTGCGGAGATCGTGCCGCGTGATCGATCACGGCCTGACAAGCAATGAGTTCTTCGCGGCCATCGGCCCGCGCCGCCAACGATATCAGAACCAGCGACGCGGCAATCGACGCGCCGGCAAGTTTGGCCAAGCCAAGCATCTAGCCGAGCCGCTGCCGCGCCAGTGCGGCGCCGGCGCCGAGCGCAATCAGCTTCGCCTCGGCGATATCACGACGCATCGGCGCCATGCCGCAGTTGGTTGTGGCGACAATGTTGCTCTTCGGCACGAATTTCGAGACGTCGTCGATCACTTTCGCGACCTCCTCGGCGGTCTCGATGCTGTCACTGGCGACATCGATGACACCGGCCTGAACTACCTTGCCCTTGAGCAGCCCAAGCAAATCCAGCGGCACGCGCGAATTGCGACACTCTATTGCAACCTGCTGGATTGGACTTTTGGCGATCGCCGGAAAAATATCCTCATATTGCCGCCATTCGCTGCCGAGCGTCTGCTTCCAGTCAGTATTGGCCTTTATGCCGTAGCCGTAACAGATGTGCACCGCGGTCGCGCAGGTTAGGCCTTCGGCAGCGCGTTCCAGCGCACGGATGCCCCAGTCGCTGACCTCATCCATGTAGACGTTAAACGCGGGCTCATCGAATTGAACGACATCGACGCCGTCATCCTGCAACGCCTTGGCTTCTTCATTGAGCAGATCGGCAAAAGCGAAGGCCATCTTGACGCGATCGCCGTAATATTTATCGGCGATGGTGTCGATAATCGTCATCGGGCCGGGCAAGGTGAACTTCAGCTTGCGCTTGGTGTGGGTCCGGGCGACGCGCACCTCGTCGGCATGGACGCGCCCCTTCAACCTGAGCGGTGCCACGACCTGGGGCACCATTGCCTTATAGCGATCCTTGCGGATTCCCATCTCGACCTTATGGGCGAAATCGATGCCGTCGATCTTCTCCAGAAAGCCATGAACGAAATGCTGCCGCGCCTGCTCGCCCTCGGTGACGATATCGATGCCCGCGTCTTCCTGCAGCTTGACGGCAAGCATGGTGGCGTCCCGCTTGGCCCGGGCCAGCTCATCCCCCTTGGACTTCCAGGGCGCCCACAGCGTGTTGGGCTCGGCCAGCCATTCCGGCTTGGGCAGCGAGCCGGCGATCGTGGTCGGAAAAAGCATCAGCGTGTCCTCGGGGTTTGGTGAATTGAGGCCTATCTGCCATGTCTCGCGGGCGGCGTACAGGACCACAAAAGTCGTCGTGGTACGGCTTGTATTGGGCTAACCACGCGGACCTATAGACTTCAAGCACCTCAAACTCTGTTCTAGGATGGCCCGATCAAAATGACGAAAATCTCATGATCGACCTCTATTATGCGCCGACGCCGAACGGCTGGAAGATTTCGATCATGCTGGAAGAGCTCGGCCTTCCCTATACCGTGATCCCGGTCAACATCCGGGCGGGCGAGCAGTTCAAGCCGGATTTTCTTGCGATCAGCCCAAACAACCGCATACCGGCCATTGTGGATCGCGCGCCTGCCGATAGCGGTCCGCCTTTTTCGATATTCGAGACCGGCGCAATTCTGATCTACCTCGCAGATAAGACCGGATGTTTTCTACCGAAGGAGATGCGCGCGCGCTCAGTCGTGATGCAATGGCTGATGTGGCAGATGGGCGGACTCGGTCCCATGCTCGGTCAGCACGGCCATTTCGCGCTCTACGCGCAGGAGAAGATTCCGTATGCGATCGAGCGCTACCGCGACGAAGCGGCCCGGCTGTATCGCGTTCTCGACAGCCAACTCGGCAGGACCGGGGCTTACGTCGCCGGCGATTATTCGATTGCCGATATCGCTTGCTTTCCATGGACCATGACGCACAAGGCGCAGGGCTTTACGCTGGACGATTATCCCAACGTCAAGCGCTGGTACGCCGAAGTCCGGGCGCGGCCGCAGGTGCAGGCCGGTCTCGCGCTCGGCAAATTCGTCAAGGAGCCGTTCGATGAACAGGCGCGCAGGAACATGTTCGGACAGGCTGCCAAGGAAATGGGGCGAAAGAGTTGATTTTGTCGTGGCCGGGGTTGTCCCGGCCACCCACGTGTTTTCTCTTGCTTGCATAAGCGCGAGCGGCCCCCACCCATGACACGGTTCGCTCCGCTCTCGAGAACAAGGAAATCACCATGATCGAGTTCTTCTTCGACTGCTCCAGTCCCTGGACCTATCTCGCCTTCCACAACATCCAGCCGCTTGCGAAGGAATTTGGCTCCGAGATTATCTGGCGGCCGATCCTGGTCGGCGGCATCTTCAACACCATCAATCCCAGCGTCTATGCCTCGCGCGAACATCCCATCGCGGCCAAGGTCGCTTACCAGAAGAAAGACATGGCGGATTGGGCGCGCTCGGCGGGACTCTCGATCAAGATGCGGCCGACGGTATTTCCGGTGAACAGCGTCAAGGCGATGCGCGGCTGCATCTGGTTGGGCAAGGACATGCCGACGTTCGCGCGCGCGGTGTTCGAATCCTATTGGGGCGGCGACAAGGACATCTCGCAGGATGTTGTGCTGAGCGAAATCTGCAAGGGACTGGGAATCGATCCGGCCAAGTTCTTCGCTGGTATCGGCGAGCAAGCCATCAAGGACCAGCTCAAAGCCAACACCGACGAAGTGATGGCGCGCGGCGGCTTTGGCTCGCCGACGATCTTTATCGACAAGGCCGATATGTATTTTGGCAATGACCGGATGCCGCTGATCCGGGAGGCGCTGCAGCGGCGAACGGCGAGCGCCGCCTGATGCCGAAACGGGTCGTCTGTCGGGAACTTGGTCCGCCCGAGCGTTTGCATCTGGAAAATTTTGCGTCGACACCGCTCCAAGAGCGGCAGGTGCGCGTCGCCATCCATGCCGCCGGCATCAATTTTCCCGACATCTTGATGGCGGCCGGCGAATATCAGCTCAAGCCCGACTTGCCGTTCACGCCAGGCATGGAAGCGGCTGGCGAAATATCCGAAATCGGCGATGGCGTGGCCGGCTTCTCGCCCGGCGATCGCGTCATCGTCAAATTGCGGCACGGCGGATACGCCGACGAGGCCGTGGTTTCGCCGTCTCAGCTTACACCATTGCCTTCGAATTTCGACTATGCCGAGGGCGCGACGTTTCTTGCCGCTCACGGCACAGCCTATCACGCGCTGATCGACCGCGGGCAGGTGAGATCAGGCGAAGTATTGCTGGTGCATGGCGCGGGCGGCGGCGTTGGCCTGGCCGCTGTCGAGATCGGTAAGATGCTTGGCGCGACCGTGATCGCAGCGGCTTCGTCCGAGGCAAAGCTCGCAGTCGCAAAGGAAAAAGGTGCCGATGATCTGCTGCTTTACGCCCGCGAACCCTTCCGCGATGCCGTCAAGCGCATCACCGAAGGGCGTGGCGCGGACGTGGTGTTTGACCCCGTGGGCGGCGACATCCTTGAGAATAGCCTGCGCTGCATCGCTTGGGGCGCGCGCGTCCTTGTAGTCGGTTTCACCGGCGGCATTGGCCTTGCCCGCACCAATCTGTTGCTGATCAAGGGCGCCAGCGTGCTCGGCGTCCGCGCTGGCGAAGCGGCGCGCCGAGACCCGCCCATCGGCGAGGTTCGGATCAAAAAATTGATGGAATGGGCGGAGGCCGGCAAAATCCGCCCGCACATCTCGCACCGGTTGCCGTTGGAAAATTACGCGCGGGCGATGCGGCTATTGATGGACCGCAAGGCTATCGGACGGGTGGCGTTGATGATGCGGTGATGGATGCGCGATTAATCAGCTGATAACGGCTGCTCGATTAAGCGCGCTCCGTAGCCCGGATGAGCGAAGCGATATCCGGGGCGTCTCTCGGAATTATCCCGCATGTCGCGTTGCTCATGCGGGCTACCCTCACTCATAGTCCCGCTCTTGCCACCACGGGAAATAGTCGGGCATGTCGGAGGAGACTTTGTCCTTGAATACCGCGGGGCGTTTTTCCAGGAACGACACCACGCCTTCTTTCACATCCGCGGAGCGTCCGCGGGCATAGATGCCGCGGCTGTCGATCTTGTGCGCCTCCATCGGATCGTCGGCACCGAGCATGCGCCACATCATCTGTCGGATCAGCGCCACTGAAACCGGCGCGGTTTTCGCCGCGATTTCACGGGCAAGCGCGCGGGCGTTAGGCAGCAACTCGTCCGCGGGCACCACCTTGCTGATGAGGCGGCCGGCAAGCGCTTCCTGCGCCGGGAATACCCGGCCGGTATAGCACCACTCGAGCGCCTGTGAGATGCCGACGATGCGGGGCAGGAACCAGCTCGAGGCAGCTTCGGGCACGATGCCGCGTTGGGAGAACACGAAACCGAAGCGCGCATCTTCAGACGCGATGCGAATATCCATCGCGAGTTGCATGGTGACGCCGATGCCAACGGCGGGACCGTTCACCGCGGCGATGACCGGCTTCAGGCATTTGAAGATGCGGAGCGTCACCTGGCCGCCGCCGTCACGCGCATTGGGATCGCTGTAGTCGACTTTGCCGTCAGCCAGGCGCTTTACCGGCCCACGCCGCGCGTCGCGATCGAAGGTGTCGGCGCCCGAGGAAAGATCGGCACCGGCACAGAAGCCGCGCCCCGCGCCGGTGACAATGATAGCGCGGACGTCGTCATCCTTGTCGGCAGCGTCAAACGCTTCGATCAGCTCCTTTTGCATCGTGGCGTTGAATGCATTGAGCTTGTCCGGCCGGTTCAGCGTGATGGTGAGAATCTGCTCGGCGACCTCGTACTTGATCGTCTCATACCCCATCAGGTGTTTCTTTCCTTCTTTATCGTGAATTTCGTGCGCGCTGACTGAATGAAGGCTCGCAATGCCCGCCGGCCTTTGCCGGGTATCCACGTCTCCTGGTTTTGGATTATCGGACAGGCGGAGTCGGCCACGGCCTCTGCGGTCCTCGCAAGGTCTCAAACGCCTTCGCCATTCCGAGCACGCCGAGGTCGTCGAAGCGGCGGCCGATGATCTGTACCCCGATTGGAAAGCCCTGCTCGTCATAGCCACCATTGATCGAGATGGCGGGGTTTTCCGACATGTTCCACGGAACGGTATAGGCGATGTGCTCGAACGGTTTTTCGGGATCGTTGAGCGGGGAGGCGAGTTCGGCGGCGAATTTCACGACCGGCGATACCGGCGAGATCACGTAGTCCAGATCGGAGAACAGTTTTGCCGCCGCAGCTCGGATCGCCATGCTGGCGTTGAAGCCCCTGATGACTTCGACGCCGCGTAGTTTCGCGCCGGGTTCAGCCCATTTGAAAATGTAGGGAAGAGCTTTGCCGCGCTCCTCCGAAGTCAACTTGGAAAGATCGTCCCACATGCGCGCGCGCCAGAAATTGTCCAGGCCATCAAGCATCTCGCGCGTCAGCACGCCCGGCACCTCGGTGACGACAGCGCCTGCGGCCTCGAACGCCTTGGCAGCTTTGGCCACGACAGTTCGCACGGCCTGTTCGAGCGGCTGCCCGACCTCGAGATCGAGCGTCAAGCCAATGCGCAGTTTGCGTGGTGACTTGTCCAAGGCCTTCCAGTTCATGCTGGCCGGCGGCAGGCTCATGCCATCGCGGCGATCGGGCCGCGACAGAACGCTCATCATCAATGCGGCGTCGTCGACGGTGCGCGTCATCGGTCCGGCGACACGGCCTACATAGGGCGGATCGATCGGGACTCGTCCGAGGCTTGGCTTCAACCCGACGAGCCCGCACCAGCATGATGGCAGCCGAACCGATCCGCCGATATCAGTGCCGAGATGCAATGGGCCGTATCCCGCCGCGCCCGCGGCGCCGGCGCCGGCGCTGGAGCCGCCGGGGTTCTTGCTGAGGTCCCAGGGATTACGGGTGAGGGGATGGAAGCTCGAAAGCCCGGAGGAGAGCATGCCGTAGTCCGGCATGGTGGTTTTCGAAAAGATCACCGCGCCCGCTTCACGCAACCGTGCTGCCGGAGGCGCATCCACCGGAGAAGGCGCGAGCCTGACGCTAGCAGCGCCAAGCGGCACTGGCACGCCCTTGGTGGCGATGTTGTCCTTGATCGTTACCGGCACGCCATCGAGCGGCCCGATCGGCTCGGCGTGCTGCCAACGCTCGGTTGAAGCCTTTGCCACCGCGCGCGCGCCGTCAGGGTCAAACGCGTAAAGCGCTTTGATGTGCGGCTCCCATGCCGCGATATGGGACAGTACGTCCTCCAGAACTTCGGACGGCGAGAATTGCTTAGCGCGAAACCCCGCGATCAGGTCGATCGCACTGAGATCATGCAGCGACGTCACTGCTTCTTGTGCTTCATTATGCATGGGCGCCTGCAGGAAGGCGGGTTTCGATAATGCGAGCGAACATGCTGGCGCCGATCGGCAGGATCTTGTCGTCCAGCACGTAACCTGGATTGTGCACCGGCACCGATCCATCGTGGCCGACCCAGAAATAGGCGCCCGGCACCGCCTGCATCATGTCGGAGAAATCTTCGCTCCCCATCTTGGGTTGCGATCGGGTGAATACCTTTGCCGGATCGACGACCGTGCGCGCCACCGCCTCAACCACGCTGGACTGCTCCTCCTGGTTCACCAGCACGCTGAATGTATCCCTGATGTCGGCAACGATCTCGACCTGGAACGCGCTGGCCATCCCGGCGCAAAGCGCGCGCATTCGCTCCCGGATCAGCGCACGTACGTCGTCGGAAAAAGCCCGCACGGTGCCGCAAAGTTTTGCTTCACCGGGAATGACGTTGTAGGCGGAGCCCGCGTGAAGCTGGGTTATCGATAGTATCGCCTCCTGGAGCGGATCGACGTTGCGGCTGACAATGGTCTGCAGCGCCTGTCCGAGCGTCATCGCGATCACGATCGGGTCCTTGGATCGCTCCGGCATTGCGCCATGCGCGCCATAGCCGTTGATGGTGATGTCGAAGAAGTCCGCACCGGCCATCGCCGGCCCGGGCAGGATCGCGATCTCGCCGTGATTCAGGTCGGGCGCGTTGTGCAGCCCGTAAACTTCATCGCAGGGGAATTTCTCGAACAGCCCATCCTTGATCATGGCGCGCGCACCGCCGAGACCTTCTTCGGCCGGCTGGAAAATGAAATGAACGGTGCCATCGAAATTCCGGGTCTCGGCGAGGTATCGCGCGGTGCCGAGCAGCATGGTCGTATGGCCGTCGTGACCGCAGCCATGGAAGCGGCCGGGAATGGTCGAGCGCCAGCGCAGGTTCGTGTTTTCCTCCATCGGCAGCGCATCCATGTCGGCGCGAAGGCCGATGCGCTTGCCATTCGTGCCCTTGCCCTTGAGCACGCCGACCACCCCGGTGCCGCCAATGCCGCGATGCACTTCAATGCCCCATTGCTTCATCTTATCCGCGACGATCCCGGAGGTGCGGACTTCCTCGAACCCGATCTCCGGATGGGCGTGCAGGTCGCGGCGGATCGCGGTGAGTTCGTCGGCAAAGCCGTCGATGCGTTCGATGTTGGGCATTTTTCCTCTATCCGGTTAAGCGTGATTTGTTTGCGGAAACGAAAGCGGGGCCGTTCGGCTTGATCCGAATGCCCGGACGCAGTCGCGTCCACGGTAGCGCCGCCGTGTCGGCGGGCATTGCGCCCGGTGCGGCGCAGATCAAAAGCTTCTCGGCGATCGGTTCGAAGTCGGCGCGGAAATGCACGGAACTCTTGTTGACAAGAATGGCCTGCTCGGTCGGCTCGATTCCGACATAGCGATACATCGACTGGTCGGCCAATTGCGCCTTGTGCGAACTGACCACGACTCTGACGCCGCCGATCCGCAGCGCCGCCGAAGGTCCCATGTCCATCTCGCGGCCGCCATAATACGGACCGGGAGCGATGAATTGTCCATCCGACAATCGCTCGACGATAAAAGTTTGCTGATAGGGCGCATCGCCCGGGATGCCCGATTTACCGCCGAGCGCAATGGTGATCTCGGCGCCAACGCCCGCGGCATGCGCGACCTTTGCCGATTGCGGGTCGTAGATCACGCCAATGGCAGCTTTGGCGGCGTTGTTGCGCACCAGTGCGCGAAGCATGCCGGTGGTGTCGGAATCTCCGCCAGCGCCCGGGTTATCCTGGGTGTCCGCGATCACGATCGGTTTGGTGGCGCTCTTGGCCAGTTCGATGGCGTGGCGCACGCCTTCGTCCGGCGTATAGATCCGGCCCTCGAAATCATCCTCGAGGCTTTCGATCAGCGCGGCGATCGTGTCCGCGGCCGCATCGGCATCCGCCTGAGTACGGCCATAAGCGAACACGCTTGGTCCACAATCCGCGAAATCCGCGGCTGGAAAACCAGGCGCAAAGGATAGCGTCGGCACGGCATCACCCTGCAGTGCCGCCAGCTTCTGGTAGATGCCTTTGCTGGGCTGATCGTTGGTGCACTGCCAGCTAATCGGAATCAGGAACGGCAATTGCCGGAACGCCTTCGCAAGCTTTTGCTTCTCCCGCAGCAGCAGCGCGAGATGATTTGCGGCGGCGCGGCCGGTATCGGCCATATCGACATGTGGATAGGTGCGGTAGGCGATCAATGCGTCGGCATGTTTCACCATTTCGGGCGTGACATTGGCGTGAAGGTCGACGCTGACCACCAGCGGCAAGTCGTTGCCGATCACCTCGCGCACGCGTCTGAGAATTTCGCCTTCGCCGTCGTCGAGATGTTCGGTCACCATCGCGCCGTGCAGGTCGAGATAGACGCCATCCAGCGCGCCCGCCGTCCGGATGCCATCCAACATTACCTTGACGATCCGCTCATAAGCGTCGCGGGTCACATGCGCCGAGGGACTGGCGCCGCAGGCGATGGTGGGCACTAAGTCCCAGCCCTGCGCTTCCGCCGCATCCACGAAACCGGCAAGCCCAACATTGATGTTGCGCATGACCCGCAATACGTCGGCGCCGTGAGACATGGAGGGCCAGCCGCCGCCATGCACGAAGTCCTCATAAGTCGCCTTCGTCGGCGCAAAGGTGTTGGTCTCGTGCAGGAAGCCGCCAACGGCGATACGGGCCATCAAGTTTCTCGGTCAACTGTTTGCGCGCGTGACGTTAGCCTCCTCTTCGCGAGAAGCGCAAGCGAGGAAGCAATCCGGTTTTGCATGCCGCGCACACCGGTGCTGCCGGTTTCGAACGTGATTGGAACACACTTGGCTTATGGCATTGCGGCAATGGTCCGCGCGACCGGTCGGAAATTCGCGAAATCCCATTCCCGTCCCGGTGCGGCTTCGAGCAACTGGCGGGTATAGGCCTGCTGCGGATTAGTCAGCACCTGGGCCGCCGGTCCCTGTTCGACAATACGCCCACGCTGCATGACCGCCACATCATCGCAGATCTGAGCTGCGACCCGCAGATCATGCGTGATGAATAACAGCGCAATGCCAAGACGGGTCTGGATTTCATCGAGCAGTTCCAGAACCTGCGCCTGCACCGACACATCGAGCGCGGACACGGCCTCATCGGCGACCAGCACATCGGGATCGAGCGCAAGCGCTCGGGCAATCGCAATGCGCTGGCGCTGCCCACCGGAAAACTGGTGCGGGTAACGCGAGATCGCGTCAGTAGGCAAATCGACCAGCTCCAGCAGTTCGCGCGCTTTCTCCAGTGCCGTTTGTTTTAGCATGCCGAAATTGATCGGGCCTTCGGCAATCGTTTCTCCCACGGTGATCCGTGGATTAAGCGAACGATAGGGGTCCTGAAAGATGATCTGGATGCGCTTGCGGTGCGGTTGCAGCAACCGGCGCGGCAGCTCTGATATTTCACGTCCGGCAAGGCGAATGCCGCCTGAGCTCGGATCGATCAATCGGACAATGCAACGCGCTACGGTCGATTTTCCGGAACCGCTCTCGCCGACGATGCCGAGCGTGCGTCCCTTGCGCAGGGTGATTGTGACGTTTTGCGCCGCGGCCACTTCGCGCAAGCCGCCGAAGAAGGATCGCTCGCGATAGACTTTTCCCAATTCGCTGGTCTCGAGCACGATCGCCTCGGCGGAGTCGGCGCGCGCGGTGCGGGGCACTAGGCTCGGGACCGCTGACAACAGATTGCGGGTGTACTCCATCGCCGGCGCGCGCAGGATGTTGTCGAGCGCTCCGGACTCGACCAGCCGTCCCTGACGCATCACCGCGACCCGGTCAGCGATTTCAGCCACCACTCCCATGTCGTGGGTGATGAAGAGCACCGCGGTCCCGTGATCGCGTTGCAGGTCGCGGATCAGGGTCAGAATCTGCTTCTGCGTGGTAACATCGAGCGCCGTGGTCGGCTCGTCCGCGATCAGCAGTTTGGGTTCGAGCACCAGCGCCATCGCGATCATGATGCGCTGGCGCTGCCCGCCGGACAGGCGATGCGGGTACGACGCAAAAATGCGCTCGACTTCCGGCAGGCGAACCTGCTCCATCATGGCGAGGATGCGCTTGCGTCGGGTACGGGCGTCGAGACCGGTATGGGCGCGCAGCACCTCGTCGATCTGGCGACCGACCGGAACAACCGGATTGAGCGCGGTCATCGGCTCCTGAAAGATCATCGCCATCGTGGTCGCGCGCAACTGCCGCAGGCGGCGATCGGTGGCGCCGAGCAGTTGTTCGCCGACCAGCTTGACGCTGCCGCCAGATGGGACCAGCGAGCCCTTTTGCAGCAGCCCCATCACGGTGAGCGCGGTCACCGATTTTCCCGAACCGCTTTCGCCGACCAGGCAAAGCGTCTCGCGCTCGCGCACATGCAGCGAGACCGCATCGATCACGCGCTCGCCTTGGGGGCTCTTGCCGAGCCTGACCACGAGATCGCTGATGTCGAGCGCGACACCGGACGCGTTCATCGCGCACCGCCATCGGGGCGACGTGGCGGGCTCCTCACTTGCCGCCCTCCCGCTGCTTCATGCGCGGATCGAGCGCGTCACGTGCGGCGTCGCCGATCAGGTTGACGCTGAGGATGGCGATCGACAGCAGCAGGCCGGGCCAGAAGATCAACGACGGCTTGATCTGGAAATAAGCGCGCCCCTCAGCCATGATATTGCCCCATGTGGGGGTCTCCGGGCTGATGCCGGCGCCGAGAAACGACAGGATCGCCTCGGTCAGAATGGCGGAGGCGCAAACATACGTGCCCTGGACGATCAGCGGCGCAACGGTGTTCGGCATCAAGTGCCGCCACATGATCTTGGGCAGGCTGGAGCCGACGGAAATCGCCGCTTCGACGTAGGGCTCCTCGCGCGCGGAGAGCACGACCGAGCGCACCAAGCGGGCGACGCGCGGAATTTCGGGAATCGTGATCGCGACCAGCACTGTCATCAGGCTGGCGCCAGACAGCGAGACCACGGCGATCGCCAGCAGAATGCTCGGGATCGCCATCAGGCCGTCCATGATGCGCATCACGACGGCGTCGACCCATTTGAAAAAGCCGGAGACCAGACCGATCACCAGCCCCACGCCGACGCTGAATATCGCCGCGCCAAGTCCGATCAGCAGCGAGATCCGTCCGCCGTAAAGAATCCGCGACAGCACGTCGCGGCCGTAGCCGTCGGTGCCGAGCAGGAATTGCGCGCTGGTGGGTTTCAGCCGCTGCGCGGGCGCCAGCAGGAGCGGGTCGTGCGGTGCAAGCCATGGCGCCAGGATGGCGGACAAGATCACCAGGGCCAGACAGATGCTTGCGGTCGCGATGATCGGCGTCGCTGTCAGAAATCCGAGTCCCGGCCGAAATGGCGTTGTGACGGGAATAGACGGTTCTGGAAGGATTTCGATCGCCATCAGTACCTGATCCTTGGATCGAGCAGGGTGTAAGCGACGTCGATCAGGAGATTCACGGTGACGTAGATGCCTGAAGTCAGCAGGATCATTGCCTGAATGACCGGGTAGTCGCGCGCCAATACCGCATCAACCGTGAGGCGGCCGACGCCCGGCAGATTGAAGACGCTCTCGGTCACAACTACGCCGGAGATCAATAGCGCAAAACCGCTGCCAATCACGGTAATGACAGGCACGGCCGCATTACGAAGCGCGTGGCGCAGCAGCACCGCGCTCTCGCTGATCCCCTTTGCCCGTGCGGTGCGCACATAATCCTCGCCCAGCACATCCAGCATCGAGGCGCGGGTGATCCGCGCGATGAGCGCGACATAGATGAACGACAAGGTGCAGGTCGGCAGGACGATGCGCTCGAGGAACGGACCAAAACCCGCGCTGATGCTTTTGAAGCCTTGTACCGGAAACCAGCGCACGTCGATGGCGAAGATCTGGATCAGAACGTAGCCGATCACGAACACCGGGACCGAGAAGCCGACCACGGACAATCCCATTACGAACCGGTCGATCCAGGTGCCGTGCTTCCAGGCTGCAATGACGCCAAGCGGCACCGCGACAAGGATAGAGAGGGTGATGGTCGACAGCGCAATCGAGATCGAGGGCTCGACCCGCTGGCTGATCATCTTCAGCACCGGAACATGTGAGATCAGTGAAACCCCGAGATCGCCGTGCAGCAGCTTGTTGATCCAGGTGAAGAACTGCTCATAAAGCGGCTCATTGAGTCCGAGGGAGGCGCGGATGCGCTCAAGCTGTTCCGGCGTCGCATTATCGCCGGCGAGAATGGCGGCGGGATCGCCGGGGGTCAGCCGCAACAGCAGAAATACAAATAGAGCCACCACACCCATCACGGGAATGGCGGCAAGCACGCGACGAAGCAGGTATCCAAGCATGAGACTGCTATCCCGTTGTCGTCGCGAAAATCGGGAGGACAGGTCCAGCTTGCGGGACACTGTGGAAATCCATCACGCTACTCTCGCATTCTGCCGCCCCGATGCAAGCATTCAGCAAATCCCGTGCCATCACTCGAGTGTTGCCAGCAGCCCCGCCATCAGCCGGCCGCGCTCGGCCAGGCTGTCGACCTCAATATGTTCGTTCAGCGTGTGCGCATCGCCGCCGCGAACGCCTAGTCCATCAAGGGTCGGGATCCCCATGGCACCGGTGAAGTTGCCATCGGAACCGCCACCGGCGCTACCGTGCGGCAGTTCTACTCCCATTTGTTTCGCCACGCCCTTTGCCTTTTCGTACAAGGCCATCGTGCCGGCATCGGGCTCCCAAACCGGTCGGGTGACGCCGCGGGTCACCTTGAACGTGACGTCGTTGGCGGTTCCGGAAAGCGCCAGCATCCGCTCGACACCGCGATCGAGGTCCGCCTGGCGTTTCGCCATGCTCAACGCCTCGCCGGTGCAGGTGGTGGCGACGCAATTGACCCATTGCCCGCCATGCACGATGCCGACGCTGAACGTGCAATCTTCTGTTGTCATGCCATCGATCGCAATGATCTGGCGCGCCATTTCGCGGATAGCGGACCGGCCGGAGGAGAGCGTCGCGCCGGCGTGGCTCGGCTTGCCGATGGCTTCGAGGTTGAACCGCGCGATTGCATAACGGCCGGTGACGACACCGTTATTGGCGCGGCCCGGCTCCGGCACCAGCACATATTTGCTACGGGCGGCTTCGGCCTCAATGATGTCACGCGTCGATGGTGTACCGACTTCCTCGTCCGGCGTGAACAGCACGGTGATCGGCAGCGGCGTCGTGAAGGCCGCGCGCGCCAACTGCCGGATGGCTTCGAGCGTCAGGTAATTGCCGCCCTTCATGTCGAAGATGCCCGGGCCGAAGCATTTGTTGCCTTCGCGGCGCCAGGCGAGTTTCTCCAGCGTGCCGACCGGATGAACGGTATCGAGGTGGCCGGCGATAAGGATTCCGGGTTCACCTTGTTTCGGATGGGGAAATCGTGCCCGCACGCAGCCGCCGAATCCCTCCCTGCCGGCGATGCGTTCGATCGAGGCGCCCATGATCGCCATGTCGCGCGCCGCGATGTCGAGCATGCGGTCGACCGCCGGCGCATCCCATGTCGGACTTTCGCATTCCACCCAGCCGCGCAATCCCTGCAGCATGGCCTCGGAATCAAACGGAAGGTTGGCGGGGTTCATGGCACCTCTCTCTTGGTTGCGAACTGGATTGAACGATGCTCCGGCACTGACCGGATGCGTTACGAAAGTGACCGCCGGTGAATTTGTAAAGTGAAACGTAGGCCGATCTCGCATTCCCCCCGCTGGGGCGCCATCGGTCAAACACCCAATTGACGGACTGCGCGCTTGGTGCAAGTCTCGAAAATCTTGGGGTTGCAGCATCTTACCGCGACCAAATAACGCACTGCGTTCACGTCAGGAGATTCCCGAATGTTCCAGATGCCGCTTCGGAAACGTCTCACGATTGCCCGGCGCCTCGCGCAAGGGCTGGCGCTCTCGGCCGCGCTGGCCTTGCCCTCGCTGGCGGATGCCAAGACCATCACGGCGGTGATGCATTCCGATCTGCGCATCATCGATCCCGGGTTCACCACCGCCTATATCACCCGTGATCACGGCTACATGGTGTTTGACACGCTGCTGGCGACCGATTCCAATTTCAAGATCCAGCCGCAGATGGCCGACTGGAAAGTTTCGGACGACAAGCTGACCTACACTTTCACGTTGCGTGACGGCCTGAAATGGCACGACGGCACGCCAGTCACGGCGGAGGATTGCGTCGCCTCGCTAAAGCGCTGGGGCCGCAACGACAATATGGGTCAGAAGCTGATGGATTTTACCGCCAGCATCGAAGCCACCGATCCCAAGACGATCACGCTGAAACTGAAAGAGCCCTACGGTCTGGTGCTGGAGTCGATCGGCAAGCCTTCGTCCTATGTGCCGTTCATGATGCCGAAGCGGCTCGCGGAAACGCCGGCCGGCCAGCAGATCAAGGAACAGATCGGCTCGGGTCCTTTCAAGTTTGTGCAGGCGGAGTTCCAGCCCGGCGTGAAAGCGGTCTACGAAAAGAACAAGGATTATGTGCCGCGCAAGGAGCCGCCGAGCTGGACGTCGGGCGGCAAGATCGTAAAAGTCGATCGCGTCGAATGGATCACCATGGCGGACGCACAGACCGCGGTAAATGCACTGCAGTCGGGCGACATCGATTTCATGGAGAATCCGTCGTTTGATCTCCTGCCGGTGCTGGAGGCCAACAAGGACTTGAAGATCGAGACCCTGAACAAGCTCGGCTTCCAGACACTCGGGCGAATGAATTTCCTGTATCCGCCGTTCGATAACGTGAAAGTTCGGCGCGCGGCGCTCGCCGCCATGAACCAGAAAGACGTGCTGGATGCGCTGGTCGGCAATCCCGAATACTACCGGACATGCGGCGCGTTTTTTGTCTGCGGCACGCCGTTGGCGACGGACGTCGGCTCGGGGACGCTGACAAAGGGCGGCAGCATGGCCGAGGCCAAGAAGCTGCTCGCCGAGTCGGGCTACGACGGTACCCCCGTCGTGATCATGGCGCCCGGCGACGTCGTGACGCTGAAGGCGCAGCCGATCGTCGCGGCGCAATTGCTGCGCGATGCCGGCTTCAAGGTCGATGTGCAGGCCACCGATTGGCAGACCGTGGTGAGCCGCCGCGCCAGCCAAAAGCCGCCAAAGGAAGGCGGCTGGAACATGTTCTTCACCAACTGGGCCGGCGCAGATGTGATGAACCCGATCGCGAACGCATCGATCGGCGGCCGCGGCAAGAATGGTGGCTGGTTCGGCTGGGCCGAAGACGCCAAGATCGAGCAGTTGAAGGACGCCTATGCGCGTGCGAGCTCTTTAGATGAGCAGAAGAAAATCGCCACCGACATCCAGAAGGAAGCCTACGACCAGGTGATCTATATTCCGCTCGGCCAGTATCTCGCGCCCAGCGCCTGGAGAAAATCGCTGAGCGGCGTGCTCGATGGCCCGTCGACGCCGATCTTCTGGAACATCGACAAGTCGGAGTGACGGCGACTGCGATTGTCTAGACTCTCTTCGTCATGGCCGGGCTTGTCCCGGCCATGACGGAGTTCCAATGCGCCCGCGTACGCGGCGGCCTCAATGACAAGCCGCAAGGTGCTGAAGTCATCACTGGCTGACGCGCACCAGTCGTTTGGATCGGCGGCACAGTGGCCCTTAGGAACTGGAAGCTCTGTGCCGCCGGTGAATGACGGGCTCACGTTTCAGCGCAGCACAGGAGCTTTTTTCCGCTTCTGCTCTGCTGGATTCGGAGCTGGTCCAGACCTGTTGGACACCGGTGAAGAACAGGTACCGGCAATGTTTCTTGTAGAACGGCACCGGATAATCATCGCTTAGCCGGGCAGCTTCTATCCTGGACCCGACCAGAACGCCGCGATTCAAACCGTAGCCGGCCAACAGAACGACCGCCAAACCGAGCAAGGCCCAACGAGCGGACGGTAATCGCATGGCTTACCCCAATACGTTCGCCGAACAGGCGCGAGCCTGGCCGGACGAAAAGAACGTTGTCGAGAACTCGTTGTCGGCGCTCGGATTCAAACTCGCATAGAAGCCCAATGGCGCGTTGCTCAACGGCGTCTCCGATCATTCATCCATGCATTTAAGAATGAACGCGGTGCGGTCTCTCGGCAGCACACCCGCGGCATCGGCCATCTGTCGGCATTTGATCTGCTCGATATGGGTGGCGAGCACGTTGACGCGCGGCGCTTCCATGTCCGGATCGGCTGCCCTGATCATCTTCACCTGGATGGGCGAGCCATCCGACTCGAATTGCAGTTCGTATTTTCTGCCGTTTGCATCGGTGGCACTACAGGAGATGCTGGACACTTGTTGTGCCGCGAAATTCCCGATCTGCTTGCACGTTCCAGTCGATGGCTCGACGGACGGCACCGGAAGCCCATCGATTTTGGGCCTGTCCTTGGATTTCAACAGCATCCGGTCGATCGCTAGCTCGTACTGACTGTCCTGCTTTCGCTTACCGCTCTCACCGGAGAACGTGATGATGTGAGTATCGTCCTCGGGATCGTTTAGAGGGATTGTGAAACCGGATCGGCCGCCGGGGCTGTGGGAGAACGCCACGGACGTGCACGCGTAATCGCGCTCCACGACCTTGAGCGTGCTGCACTTGCCGGCCATCAAGGCGAACATGTCTATCTCAGGTTGATCAGCAACGGCGACTGAAGCAATTGAAGAGAAAAAAGACGCAACAGCGACCACTCGCCAGCAGGTGCGCATGAAAATATTCCCCAGCCAAAACGCAGCTTAAACTCTGCCGTTGCAAAGATAAAGATGGGAATGGGCGGGGCTGGGGCGTCTGCAAAGCGGAGCGAGTGCGCAAATCTCCGATTGCGCCGCCACCACTAGCTAGCCGAACTGTCGTGCCTTCGGGAGAGATCGCTCAAGTGCCCATCGAGAGGATCAGGCGGCGCGCAGCGCCGCCTTGTTGCGTCGACGGTAAGCCATCCCGCCCATTCCCGCGAAACCGACGATGAGCATTGCCCATGTGGAAGGCTCGGGAACGTCGCCCTGTACGAGAAGGCTATAGACATACTCCGCCTCGATCTCCTGACCGCGCGCGGAAAGGTGTTCGTCGTCGGACCAAAAACTCGTCTGTTCGGAATCAGCCGTCCTGAGATGGGAGAACTGAAAATTCGGTGTCGTGGTGTTTCCGCAAAATTGGCCCCAGCCTGAGGCCCCTACACCAGCAACGCAGGCCGATCCTGTATTTGGTCCGGAAATGCCGGGCATGACGGTCGCGGCCGTAAATCCGTACGCTGTCGGATTAGCTTCGACAGTGCTGATCAATCCGGCAATATCAGCCACGGTAGCGCTGATATGAGCTGCGGCCAGATCGGCAAGAAGGGTCTGATTATAGAAATCAGCCAATGTCCCCACTGGACTTGGCCCCACGTTATAGACAAGGAAGTTCTGAGCCCCCGACGTCTTGAGCGATTGAATTCCGCTGACCAGCGCCAAAGCCTGGGAAGCAAGGTAAGCCTGCCTGCTGGCCAGGGTAGTGAAATTACTGATCGCAAAAGCGATGTCATTGCCGCCCGAGCTTATGAGGTACAGAGCGGTTGCATTTGCGACGCCACCGTGTTGGCCGAGGTAATTGGACATTTGTTGAACGGTCGAAGGCAGGTTCGGGTTGGGCTGTAAATTCCCCAATCCGCCGGATACCGCGTCCTTGGAGCCGCTAATGGCGTAGTTGGTGCCGCCCGGCTGGTTCGCGGGACTGGCGCTAAGCCCAAGCTTCGTCGCCAGAACCTGGGTGTTCATCAGGCCCACGCCAACCGGCGCGCCGGTGCCGCCAGCAGCAATTGCGGCCGCAACTTTGCCATCAAAGGTCTGGTTTCCCGATGTACATGCTCCGGCAACGGGGCCGCACTGCCCATTCAAGGCGCCAGCCCACCAGCCGCCATCGACCGTGCTGTCGCCGAACACATCCAATTCGGTGAACGTCGCCGCCGACGCTTGCCCACACAGAAGAAGTAGCGCCGCCAGCACTGGTGACAGTCTCACATTCATGATCAAACCTCAGATCCCCAAGTTAACGATTGAGGCTGGAAGCTAAGGAACCTGCGAAGAACTGCGCCCTTCGATCGGAGGAGAGATCGCGACATAGCTGCTAATATTTCGTGAGAAGCCGCGCAGCTAAGGTACGCTGGCCAGTCCAACGACGAAATCGCGGTGTGGGGAAGCGTCTCGAAACGATATGGCGCATTGAGAATCCGGCGTGCCTTTGCGAGAGATCGCCCCAAAGAGGCCGTTTTCCGAGGGTCTCGTCTGCGCGGCTTGCGATCCAAACATCCGTCGGTAGCCGTTCCAGCTGGATCTGTGATCGATCAAACGATCGGTTCGCTGTTCAACGTGGAACGTGTGCAGGAACTCAATTTGCCTGTTTACAAAAACCGGAGTTCGGATCGAGATTGGCACTGAGACAAGGGGGAAGAAATGGCTCGAAATTTTGGAGTGCCTCAGACCGGGGCGCAAACCGTCCGCGGATCGCTTTGGCCGTTAATGCTGGTGGCATTTGTCTTGACAGGCATCATTAACGTGGCGGTGCACCTGCGCTAGTGATCGCAGACGCGCGACATCCAAACTTTAGATCGGATGGGCCGCAACGTGCTCCAGCAATAGTTCGCTGACGCGCTCGGGCGCCTGGTCGGCGGCGAAATGGCCGATGCCCGGAAGCGTCTCGAAGCGATAAGGTGCTTCGACAAAATCCCGCGTGCCTTCGGCGGCGATCTGTCCGACCGTGTCATCTGCGTCGCCCCAGATGTACAGCGTCGGCACTTTGATCGTCCCGAGGTCGCCCCGGATAGCGCCGCGCGCGCGGTACCAGGCCAGCGCGGCTTCCATCGCCGGCTTGTTGCCGAGCACGGCCAGGTGCAGCTCGATTGCGGCCGCCGGAACGCCGTTAGCGGTGAGACGCTCGCGCAACCATCTGGCGTTATCGGCAAGGACAACATCGCCCGCATCCGGTTCGAGAAACGCCCTGTGGTGACGCGAGCGGTGCGCCTGATCGCCGTCAGCCAATTTCAAGCTTCGATTGAAGGCGTTCGGATGCGGTCGCGACAACACGGTGAGCGATGCCAGTCGCTCGGGATATCGATCGGCCAACGCCCAGGCGATGCTGCCGCCCCAATCGTGACCGGCGAGATGAAATCGGCTGTCGCCATAGCCGGATGCGGCGACGATCGCGAGCGCATCGTCCATCAGGCGATCGATATGATAGTTGGCGTGGTCGCGCGCATCGGGCCGCGCGCCTGGCGAATAGCCACGCTGGCTGGGCGCAATCGCGCGATAGCCCGCACCGGCAAGCGCCTTCACCTGCGCCTGCCAGCAATGCATCGATTCCGCAAAACCGTGCAGCAGCAGCACCAGAGGCGCGCCAGCCTTGCCTGCAACCAGGGCGTCAAAGGTGAGGGCGGGTGAGGTGGTGATTTCGGTGCGTGAGAGCATGTGGTTGGCCTGCGCGTCAGGGCCGGCTTGGTGCGGGCGGTGGGACTCGAACCCACACGACGTTGCCATCGAGGGATTTTAAGTCCCTTGCGTCTACCAGTTCCGCCACGTCCGCTTTGGTCGCGAGATCAGCTAGTTAGCGTGTTTTCTTAAGCAATGGAATTGGCAAAGCTTAAAGAGAGCGCTGCCAGTTTCTTAGGCGAGCCGGCCCACTTTGGCAAAGCCTCAATCCGGACATCCACGCCTGCTTTACGCAACCTCAAGATTGTCGGCTTACCCAGATCGCATGAACGTCCGCACCGCATTCTACCATCCGCTGGTTCGCGCCGCCAATCTGGCGGTGCTGCTTGCGATTGGCATTGCGCTTAACGGCTGCGCCGACATGAGCGACAGTATGAGCACGGCCTTTGCCGATCCCGCGAAATATCAACTTTACGATTGCAAGCAGCTCGAGGCGGAGCGCAAAAACCTCGCCAACCGGAGCGCGGAATTACAGGGACTTATGGCGAAGGCCGAAACGGGCGTTGCCGGACCGGTGGTGGCCGAGCTCGCCTATCGAAACGAATACGTGGCGGTGCGCGGGCAGGCCAAATTTGCCGAGCAGGCCTGGGAAGCAAACAAATGCGCGTCCGCGCCGCCGCCGGCCGCGCCACCGGTTCCACCTGTTTTTGCTCCGCAGGGAAATCCCAAAGCGCAACGGCCTCGATAGGCGGCGCGATTAAACGTGGGTGGAAATCACCGGGAGTCGGTTGCACGAGCAATGCAAATTTATCGCACGCCATTAGCCGACCGGCTCGCGGCCTTTCCGCGGCTAGGTTTGGCCAACCTGCCGACACCGTTGGAGCCGATGAAGCGATTGACGGCTCATCTCGGTGGACCGCGGCTGTGGGTCAAGCGCGAAGATGCCACCGGGCTTGGGTTCGGCGGCAACAAGTTGCGCAAGCTCGACTTCGTCCTGCATGAGGCAGTGTCGAGGGGCGCCGATACGATCGTCTCAGGCGGCGTGGTGCAATCGAACAGCCAGCGGCAGGTTGCGGCGGTGGCGGCAAAACTCGGTCTGGCATGCCATCTTGCCGTCTACCACGGCCGGCTCGAACCGCCGACGCCAGAATACGAGACATCGGGCAACGCGTTTCTCAATCGGCTGTTCGGCGCGCAACTTCATGACGTCGCGTGGACCGGTGACCGCAACGCAGCCATTCGCGCGCTCGTCGCCGATCTCCAAGCAAAGGGTCACAAGCCCTGCTTTGTGCCCTACGGGGTCTCGAATGCGCTCGGCGCGGTCGCTTATGCCACGACGATTTCCGAGATGGAATCGCAGGCAGCGCGTTTGGCCTTTGTACCGGCGGCTATCGTGCATTGTACCGGAAGCGGCGGCACGCAGGCTGGTCTCGTCGTCGGTGCAGCTGCGGCCATGCCGGACACGCGAATCGTAGGCATTGATATCGACGCCGAGCCCACGCGCGTGCGAGCCGATGTCGTGGCGTTTGCGCGAGAAGCATCCAAGCTGCTTGATTTTGAGTTCGACGATGCAACCGTGGAAGTCGTCCCGGGGCATGCCGGACCTGCTTACGGGGTGCCGCACGAAGCCACCATCGAAGCGATCCGGCTTGCAGGCCAGCTCGAGGCGCTTCCACTTGATCCCGTCTATTCAGGCAAGGGCCTCGCGGGCTTGATCGCGCTTATTCGCCAAGGCCGCTGGCGCAAGGACGAGGATGTCGTCTTCCTGCACACTGGCGGCGCGCCGGCGCTGTTCGCATACCACAGCGCATTGGGTATCTGAGAGACGGCATCGAT
>NZ_DATEPI010000221.1:0-18132 GCF_035273305.1 Bradyrhizobium sp.
ACCGTTATGGCTGACCCGCGTCTGACGCCCGCTCGGCCAGATCTCGCCGCGAAATATCTCGAAGGCAAGATCAAGGCGGCACGCTTCGCCGAAGGCGAGGAGTTCGAAATTTCGCGGCCTCTCGCGCCCCTGCGAGACGCTCCGTTCGTCGATGCCACGTTGCTGACGCAGGCGCTGAAAGGCGAACGCGTAACGATCTACGAGCGCAGTCGCGAGGGTTGTGCATGGGGTCAGCTCAACAGCGACGGTTATGTCGGCTGGCTTCCTGACGATGCGCTCGCAAAACCAGGAGACAAGCCGAGCCACAAGATCACAGCTTTGCGAACTTTTGGGTTTCCAGGCCGCTCAATCAAGCTGCCGCCCGCCGAAACGCTGGTCATGGGAGCGCTAATAAAGGTGATACGCGACGACGGCCCATTCGCGTTGACCTCCGAGGGCTGGTATGTGCCTCGGCAGCACACCAGTCCCATCGACGCACACGTCAAGGATTTCGTCGCGGTCGCTGAAGGTTTTGTCGGCACGCCCTATCTGTGGGGTGGCAAAAGTAGCCTCGGCATCGACTGTTCCGGCCTGGTCCAGGTTTCGCTGAACGCTGCCGGCATTCATTGCCCGCGCGACAGTGACATGCAGCAGGGCAGCCTTGGCGCATCGTTGGGACCGCCGGAGTCCGCCAATCTGCAACGCGGAGATTTGATATTCTGGAAAGGCCATGTCGCGATCGCGCGCGACGGCGAGACCATCGTTCACGCCAACGCCCATCATATGGCGACCGTAATCGAAAACACTCGTGAGGCTGTCGCTCGCATCAAGGCCGATGGCTACGAGATCACCGCCGTCAAGCGGCTGAGCTGAGTTGGTTCAAGTCGCCACTGCCCCTCCGGGCGCGGTTTCGAGGCGGAACGCGGCTGCAAAAAGCGCGCGCGTGTAATCGGTCCTGGGGTTCTTGAACAGCTCCGACGCCGGACCTTCCTCCACCACCTTGCCATGCCGCATCACGATAAGATGGCTTGCCAACGACGCGACGACTCGCAGGTCATGCGAGATGAACATGTAGGTCAAATCGCGCTTGCGCTGCAATTCACGCAACAGATCGACCATCTGTGCCTGGAACAGCATGTCGAGCGCGCTGGTCGGCTCGTCCAGCACCACGAAATTCGGTTCCAGCACCGCCGCGCGCGCGATGCTGATGCGCTGGCGCTGGCCGCCGGAGAATTCATGCGGATAGCGAAACCGTGTCGCGGGGTCCATGCCGACGTCATTCAACGCCTTGATCACGCGGGCTTCGCGTTCCTCCCGAGAAAGCGCGCGCTGATGCACGCTAAGTCCTTCGGCGACAATATCGCCTACAGACATTCGCGGGCTCAGCGCGCCGAATGGGTCCTGAAACACGATCTGCATGTCGCGGCGAAACGGCCGCATCGCCTTGAAACGCAAACCCTGGATGTCTTTACCGAGAAAGACGATCGGCCCGTCGGAAGAAATCAGCCGCAGCAATGCCAGTCCGAGCGTCGTCTTGCCCGAGCCGGATTCGCCGACCACGCCGAGCGTTTCGCCTTTGCGCACCGCGAGGCTGACGCCGTCCACCGCCTTGATATATCCGACGGTGGACCGCAGCAAACCGCGTTTGACCGGAAACCAGACCTTGAGATCATCGGCCGAGATCACGACCGGAGATTCGGGCCGGGGGGGCGCCGGATCGGGCTTCGGCTCGGCTGCGAGCAAGGCGCGGGTGTAGGGATGTTTCGGCGCGGTGAAGACCTGCTCGACCAGCCCCTGCTCGACGATCTTGCCGCCATTCATGACGCAGACGACATCGGCGATTCGCCGCACGATGCCGAGATCGTGCGTGATGAACAACAGGCTCATGCCGAGCCGGGCCCGAATTTCCGCCAGCAAAGTCAGAATTTGAGCCTGAACGGTAACGTCGAGCGCGGTGGTCGGCTCATCCGCGATCAGCAGGTCGGGCTCGTTCGCAAGCGCCATCGCTATCATCACGCGTTGGCGCTGGCCACCCGACAATTGATGCGGATAGCTGGCAAGCCGCGTCTCTGGATCCGGAATTCCGACCTGCGTGAGCAGCTCCAGTGTCCGCCTCCGGACCTTGGCGCCGCTGATACCGCTGTGGAGTTGCAGGATTTCGCCGATTTGAGACTCGATCGTGTGCAGCGGATTTAGCGAGGTCATCGGCTCCTGAAAGATGATCGATATATCGTTGCCGCGAATGCCACGAATTTCTCGTTCCGAAAGCCCCAGCAACTCCCTTCCCTTGAAACGAATGCTCCCCGAAGGATGCGACGCGGTCGGATATGGCAAGAGCTTCAGGATCGAGAGCGCACTGACCGATTTTCCAGAACCGGATTCGCCAACCAGTGCGACGCACTCACCGGGCTTGATAGCATAGGAAATATGATCGACCGCTAGCGAACTGCCGCTTGGCTGATGAAATGCTACTGACAAATCACGGATGTCGAGTAGCGGCTGATTGATCGCGTCCATGGTCTACCTGAACGTCTTGCGTGGATCGAACGCATCGCGCACGGCTTCGCCAATGAAAATCAGCAGCGACAACATGATCGCTACGGCAAAGAACCCGGTGAAGCCGAGCCAAGGCGCCTGAACGTTGGCCTTGCCCTGCGATAGTAGTTCGCCCAGCGACGGCGAACCCGGCGGCAAGCCGAAGCCGAGAAAATCGAGCGCCGTCAAGGTCATTACCGACGAGGAGACGATGAACGGTAGGAACGTCATGGTCGCCACCATCGCGTTCGGCAACAGGTGTCGCAACATGATAACGGGATTGGAGACGCCGAGCGCGCGAGCGGCCATGATGTATTCGAAATTACGACCGCGCAGAAACTCCGCACGAACCAGGCCGACCAGCGACACCCATGAGAACAACAAAAGGATCCCGAGCAGCACGAAAAAGCCGGGCACCAGCACGGAGGACAGGATCAGTAACAGATATAGCGATGGTATGGCTGTCCACACTTCGATGAAGCGCTGAAAACCCAGATCGATCCAGCCACCGAAATAGCCCTGTATCCCACCGGCGGCGACGCCAATGATTGACGAAATGATAGTCAGGCTAAGCCCGAACAGCACCGAAATGCGAAAGCCGTAGATCAGCCGCGCGACGACGTCGCGGCCTTGATCGTCGGTGCCGAGCCAATTGTATTCGAGGTCGCGGCAGCTCTTCAGGCCTTTTTTCTGCACCACATCCTTGCACTCAGCTTCGGTCAGCATCCAGGTCGGTTTCGAGGGCGCGGGCGTCGGCAAATCGAGATTGTGCGTGTCGTAGGAATAGCGGATCAGCGGCCACACAATAGTGCCACCCTTGTCCTTGATCAGCTTCTGCAGATAAGGGTCGCGATAATCGGCGGCAGTCTCGAAATCGCCGCCGAAGGTGGTCTCGGAATAGGTGACGAATGCCGGCCAATACAGATGGCCGTCGAACTTGATGAGGAAGGGACGATCGTTTGCGATAAACTCAGCGAATAACGAAACAAAGAACAGAATCATGAAAATCCAGAACGACCAGTAGCCCCTGCGGTTGGATTTGAAATTCTGCCAGCGGCGGCGATTGATCGGCGAGGGAGTGAACGGGTGATGGGTCGCCGGCACAGCATCGCCGAGCGGCGCCTGGGTCGTGGTTTCGATTGGCGGCGGCGCGAGGATCGTCATCAGACCTCCCGCGCTTCGAAATCGATCCGCGGATCGATCCACATGTAGGCGAGGTCCGAAACCAGATTAACAACGAGGCCGACCAGCGAAAATATAAAGAGCGTTCCGAATACGACGGGATAGTCGCGATTGAGCACGCTCTCGAACCCGAGCAGGCCTAGGCCGTCCAGTGAGAAGATGGTTTCGATCAGCAGCGAGCCCGAGAAGAACGCGTGAATGAAGGCGCCGGGAAAGCCGGCAATGACGATCAGCATGGCGTTTCGAAAAATGTGATTGTAGAGCACTTGCCGCTCGCTGCAGCCCTTGGCGCGGGCGGTCATCACATATTGCTTGCGTATTTCATCCAGGAACGAATTCTTGGTGAGCAGCGTCATGGTCGCGAAGGCGCCCAATGCCATCGAAATCAGCGGCAGCGTGATGTGCCAGAAATAGTCCAGGATCTTCCAGTACCAGGGAAATTGCGACCATCCGTCCGAGGTCAGCCCGCGCAGCGGAAAAATATTGAAGAAAGAACCGCCGGCGAACAGGATGATCAAGAGGATCGCGAACAGGAATCCCGGGATCGCAAAGCCAACGATGATCGCGGCTGACGTCCAGGTATCGAATTTGGAGCCATCCATCACAGCCTTGCGGATGCCCAGCGGGATCGAGATCAAGTAGGTCAGCAGCGTCATCCATATCCCGAGCGACATCGAGACCGGCAGCTTCTCCTTGATCAGTTGCAGCACGCTGACATCGCGGAAGTAACTTTTGCCGAAATCAAACCGGGCAAAATTCCACACCATCAGCGCAAAGCGCTCCGGCGCCGGCTTGTCGAAGCCGAATTGCTTTTCCAGGCTCTTGATGAAATCAGGATCAAGGCCTTGGGCGCCGCGGTATTTCGAGTTGACCGCATCCGCGGAGGCACCGACCTGGGCGCGCGCACCGAAGTCGCCGCCAGCTGCGCCTGAAATCCGAGACGTGCCGCCAGTGTCGGCTCCTGACAGCTGCGCGATCACGCGCTCCACCGGGCCTCCCGGCGCGAACTGCACCACGACAAAGGATACGAACAGGATTCCCAACAACGTCGGGAGCATCAAAAAAATTCGGCGGGCGATGTAGGCAGTCATGAATTATTTCGCCTGCTCCGCCCTGGCTGCTTTGTCGGGATCGGTCCACCAATTCTCCGGAGCGCCGACACCTTGCGCGTAACGCGGTGGCTTCGCCGGATGGGCAAATACATCCCAATAGGCGATCGGATGGCTGGTTCGATACCATTGCGGTACCCAATAGCGCCCCGCACGAAACACTCGATCAAAGGCGCGACACGCGATCGTCAGCTCGGTCCGGCTATTGGCCCCGATGATCTTTTCGAGCAGCGCATCGATTGCGGGGTTGGCGATGCCCGCAAGATTGTAGGACCCTTTGGTCGCGGCAGCCTGGGAGGAGAAGAACGGCCGCATGGTATCGCCGGGCGTCGCGGACATGCTGAAGCGTTCGATCGTCATGTCAAAATCGAAGTCTTCCACGCGAGCGCGGTATTGCACGGGATCAACAATCCGCAAGGTAGCATCAATCCCGACGGTGCCGAGGTTTTTGATATAGGGCGCATGGTGCGGTTGAAGCGAGGGTTCGTCGGCGAGAAATTCGATCCTGAAAGGTTCGCCATTGGGCAGTACCCGCTTGCCGTCCTTGATGACAAGCCCGGCCTCCTGCAAAAGTTGCGAGGCCTTGCGCAGCAGCGTTCGATCCTGTCCCGATCCGTCGGATACCGGCGGCACGAACGGCGCCGCAAACACCTCGTCCGGCACCTGGCCGCGGAATGGTTCGAGCAGCTTGAGTTCTTCCGGCGACGGCGGCCCCTCCGCCATCATGTCCGAGTTCTGGAATGGTGAGTGCGTGCGCGCATAGGCGCCATACATGATCGTCTTGTTAGTCCATTCGAAATCAAAGGCCTGGATCAGCGCTTCACGGACGCGCGGATCCCTGAACTTGTCGCGACGAGTGTTGATGAACCAGCCCTGCGCGCCCGAGGGGGTTTCGTCCGGCAGGGTTTCACGCTTGACACGGCCGTCCTTGACGGCCGGGAAATCATAGCGCGTCGCCCATATCCGAGCGGTGAATTCTTCGCGAAACAGGTAGCTCTTGGCAGTGAAGCCCTCGAACGCGACATCGCGGTCACGGTAAAATTCATATCGCACGACATCAAAATTGTAGCTGCCGCGACTGACCGGAAGCTCAGCGCCCCACCAATCCTTTACCCGCTCAAATTCGATGTAGCGGTTGACTTCAAACTTCCCCACCTTGTACGGGCCCGATCCCAGCGGGATATCGAGCGTGGATTCATCGAATGGCCGTGTCGCGTAATAAGACTTGGAGAAGATCGGCAGGCCCGCCACATAGAGCGGTACGTCGCGCGCGCGCTTTTCAGCGAAGGTAACGACAAGCGTCGCCTCATCCGGCGCTTCTGCCTTCACCATATCCCGCAACTGCGTCAGGATCAGCGGATGACCCTTGGTCTTCAACGTCGTCAACGAGAACGCGGCGTCATGCCCGGTCAGCTTTGAGCCATCATGAAATCTGGCTTCCGGACGGAGCGCAAATCGATAGGTCAGCTTATCGGCGGAGATCTGCACAGATTTTGCGACCAGCCCATACATCGCATCCGGCTCGTCATTGGCGCGCGCCATCAGCGGCGCAAACGTCATGTCCATGCCCTGCGCGCCGTCGCCCTTGAGGATATAGGCATTCAGCGAGTTGAAGGTCTGGTACGACTGATTATAGGCGCGAACCGAGGGGATCAGCGAAAACGTCCCGCCCTTCGGCGCTGACACGTTAACGTAATCGAAGTGTTGAAAGTCGGGGGGATATTTCAGATCGCCGAACACCGATAGGCCGTGAACATTCGCGCCAGCATCGACAGCCCTCGCCGGGTGCAGCAGCGGTGCGCTCAGCGCGCCAATGCCGAGACCGAGCACATGCCGGCGGGAGAACAGCGCCATACGTGCATCCTTCAAGAGCGCTTGCCGATCCTGGCGGCCTTCTCGGCATCGTACCACCATAATGACGGCAGTCCGGAACGGCCGTATTTCGGCAGCGGCTCGGCGTGGCTGAAGCGGTCCCAACGAGCG
The DNA here is from genome assembly GCF_035273305.1 of Bradyrhizobium sp. Lineage (GTDB taxonomy): Bacteria > Pseudomonadota > Alphaproteobacteria > Rhizobiales > Xanthobacteraceae > Bradyrhizobium. The sequence goes on from NZ_DATEPI010000221.1 coordinate 6,789, forward strand.
TAACGCGAAAACGGATAGGTGAACTGCGGCACGACGTAGAAATTCCACAGCAGCACGCGGTCGAGCGCCCTGGTTGCGGCCACTAGCCCGGCGCGGTCCTTGGCAAAAATCACCTTATCGATCAGCGCGTCCACCGCCGGATTCTTGATGCCGACCGTGTTTTTCGAACCGGGTTGATCGGCCGCCTGCGATCCCCAGAACTCGCGTTGCTCATTGCCCGGCGACAGCGACTCCGGCCAGACATCGATGATGACGTCGAAATCAAAGCTGCGTATTCGGTTTTGATACTGCGCATCGTCGACGACGCGGATCGACGTCGTTACGCCGATGCGTTCAAGCGACGGTTTATAGAATAGTCCAATGCGCTCAGCCGATGGATCCTGCACCAGGATTTCAACCACAACCGGCTTGCCGGCGGGATCCACCAGTTTGCGGTCGCGGATCTCGCAACCGGCTTCTTTCAAGAGTTTGATGCTCTCGCGCAGATTGGCTCGCACCGCTTCGGGATTGCCGCCGACCGGATTGGTATAGGGTGTGGTGAAGACTTCGGAGGGCACCTTGTCGCGCACGGTCTGCAGGATTTGAAGCTCCTCGCCCTGCGGTAAACCCGATGAGGCAAGCTCGGTGCCCTCGAAGTAGCTGTTGATACGTTTGTACTGCCCGTAAAAGAGCTGCTTGTTCATTTCCTCGAAGTCGTAGGCGTAGTTGAAGGCACGACGCAGCCGCGCATCCCTGAACTGCTCACGGCGCAGATTGAGCACGAAACCCTGCATTCGCCCGGAATCGTTGATCGGGAATTCTTCCTTGATCACGCGCTTTTCCGCGACCGCGGGAAAGTCGTAGGCGGTCGCCCATTGCTTGGCCGAATTCTCCGCAATCCAGTCCGCCTGGTCGGCCTTGAAGGCTTCCAGCGCGACCAGGTTGTCGCGAAAAAACTCAAAACGCATTTCATCGAAATTGTTTTGGCCGACCTGGGTGGGAAGGCTGGCACCCCAATAATCCTTTACTCGCTCCAGCCTGACCGAACGACCAGCCACGAATTCGCCGATGCGATAGGGTCCGGACCCCATCGGCGGCTCCAGCGTGGTTGCGGAGATGTCGCGCTTGCGACCTTGGCTATCGCTGCCTTCCCAATAGTGCTTGGGCAAAACAATCAGTTCACCGACAATGGTCGGCAGTTCGCGGTTTCCCGGAGAGTCGAAGGTGAACTTGATTTCGTGATCGCCGGTTTTTTCACTTTTCACGACGTGCCGATAATACGAGCGGTACATCGGGCTATATTTTTTCAGGACCTCGATCGAGAAGATCACGTCCTCAGGGGTCACCGGCTTGCCATCCTGCCATCGCGCGTCCTTGCGCAGGCGATAGATCACCCATGAGAAATCATCCGGATGCGCGGCGCTCTCTGCGAGCAGCCCGTACTCGGTGCCGACCTCGTCCTGCGACCGCGCCATCAGCGTTTCGTAAATCATCGCGGCCGCCGGCGCGATCGAGCCTTTGACCCCCGCGACCGCGATGTTGAAATTGTCGAACGTCCCGATCGATATCATGCGGACGCTGCCGCCCTTTGGCGCATCGGGATTGACATAGTCGAACCGTTTGAAGCCGGCGGGATATTTGACCTCACCAAAGAGCGAAAGCGCGTGCCGCCAAACGGGTTCTTCCGTTGCTTTCTGCGCCTGCACCGGCAGAATGGTCGCAGCCCCGAGAGACGGAGCGGCTGCGGCAAAGGCGGCGCCCTGCAAAAGATGTCTTCGGGTAATCTTCAATCAAAAGTTCCTGTGTAGGGGAAAGATGTCGGTTAGAGGCGCAATATAAGGCAACGTTTCGACGGATTAACTTGCTTTTTCCTCATGATACTAGGTTGTGAATGCCCGGGCTGCGGCGAAACGTCCCGAAGTAGCCGTCGGGAACAGCAAAACGGCCGGGCAATCGCCAGCCGCTTTGGGATAGGACGGTTTGCCAGGTGGCCTTACTTCGCGGCCGCTAGTTTGAAGTGGCTACTTTGACGCCGCTACTTTGAAGCTGTTGGCAGCGGTTCCGGCTTATCCGATAGGGTGCGTAGATAGGCGATTACGTCGGCGCGCTCGCTATCTTTCTGGATGCCAGCAAAACCCATCGCGGTGCCAGGGATAAAGCCTTTCGGATTGGCGATGAACTTGTTGAGATCGTCATAAGTCCAGGTGCCGCCTTTGGCCTTCATGGCTGCCGAGAAATTGAACCCGCCGCGATCCTCGCCTCTCTTGTCACCAACGATCCCGTAAAGGTTCGGACCGACACGATTGGGGCCGCCCTTTTCGAAGGTGTGGCAGGCCTGGCATTTCTTTGCCGCCGCCGCGCCCTTTTCGACTGAGGCGGTTTGCAACAGCTTTTCGATCGGCTCGGATGGCGCGGGCGCTGCTTCCTTGGCGCCGCCGCTTTCGCTTTCCTTTGCGATGATTTCGTAACCCGGCTTTTCCGGCAGCTTGGGCGCAAACAGCGCCGAGGCGGTGAAGTTCGTAATCAGCAGCACAAGGCAGGTGCCGAGAACCGCACCAAGAATCTTGTTGAGTTCGAAGGAGTCCATTTGGGATCAAGGCTCCAGGCCGGAATTGTCGAGTACAGGCCGGCGAGAAGCGGCCGCGAACGCATCAGGAATCACGCTTTCGCGCCGCACCCCGAGCGACGATCAGATATCGGTTTGCCCGTGCTCTGGCAACCCGTATAAACGCTCGGGCTTTCGACCCATCCCCATCGCTTCCGGCCTGTTATCAAACGGGTCCAGACCTCACTCTGATGACCCAAGACCGCACTTTGGTGCTGATTCCCGCCCGCATGGCGGCAACCCGGTTGCCGGGCAAGCCATTGCTGGATATTGCCGGGTTGCCGATGATCGTGCACGTGCTGCGTCGGGCCGAAGCTGCCCGGATCGGCCGCGTAGCCGTTGCCACCGACACACCAGAGATAGCCGCTGTCGTGAGCTCTCATGGCGGCGAAGCGGTAATGACCCGCGCCGAGCACGCCTCGGGTTCGGACCGGATCCATGAGGCGCTTTGCAAGCTCGACCCCAAAGGCGACGTCGAGATGGTGGTCAACCTGCAGGGCGACCTGCCTACCATTCCGCCGCAGGATGTGCGCGCCGCGCTCAAGCTGCTCGACGACTCAAGCGTCGATATTGCAACCTTGGCCGCAGAAATCCGCGACGATGAAGAACACACGACGCCAAGCGTGGTGAAGCTGGTCGGCTCACCCGTAGGCGACAAAAGGTTGCGCGCATTATATTTCACCCGTGCCACCGCGCCCCATGGTGACGGCCCGCGCTACCATCACATCGGTGTCTACGCCTATCGGCGTCAGGCCCTGGAGCGCTTTGTGAAGCTGTCGCCGTCGGCACTGGAAAGCCGCGAGAAGCTGGAACAGCTAAGGGCGCTGGAAGCCGGGATGCGGATCGACGCCGCCATCGTGGATTCGGTGCCGCTCGGGGTCGATACGCCGGCCGACCTGGAAACCGCCCGGCGCATACTGGCAAAAGGCTGAGTGGCTGTTAAAAGGCGCCATGATCAAAGCATCGACCACACCCAAAAAGATCGCATTCCAGGGCGAGCCGGGGGCGAATTCGCACATCGCTCTGCTCGAGGCCTATCCGAATGCCGAGCCGCTGCCCTGCCCCACCTTTGAAGACGCGCTCGGCACGATCGCTTCGGGTGATGCTGACCTCGGCATGATCCCGATCGAAAACTCCGTCGCCGGCCGTGTGGCCGACATCCATCATCTGTTGCCGCAATCCGGCCTGTTCATCGTCGGCGAATGGTTTCTGCCGATCCGTCACCAGTTGATGGCCCTGCGCGGTGCAGCCCTTGCCGACATCAAGACGGTGGAGAGTCACGTCCACGCACTCGGCCAGTGCCGCAATACAATCCGCAAGCTCGGCATCCGACCGATCGTATCGGGCGATACCGCCGGCGCGGCCCGGCTGATTGCGCAGCGCGGTGACAAACAGTGCGCGGCCATTGCATCGCGGCTGGCGGCGGAAATCTATGGCCTCGATATCCTCGCGGAAGACGTCGAGGACGAGACCCACAACACTACCCGATTTGTCATGCTGGCTCGGGAGGAAAAATGGGCCGCGCAGGATTCGGGCCCGCTGGTAACCTCGTTCGTTTTCCGGGTGCGCAACCTGCCGGCGGCGCTCTACAAGGCGATGGGCGGCTTCGCGACCAACGGCGTCAATATGACCAAGCTGGAAAGCTACATGGTGGACGGCAATTTCTTCGCCACGCAATTCTACGCCGATGTCGATGGTCATCCCGAGGACAGGAATCTCGCGTTTGCGCTGGAGGAACTGAAATTCTTCTCCCGCGAATTCAGGATCGTTGGTGTCTATCCCGGTCACCCGTTCCGCGCGACCTTCCGCGAGAAAGCGGAATGAGTTTTTGTGAGCTTCACGCATTGCCGAACTGCTCGACCGCGGCGGACCACAGCCGCCAAGACTCGGGAGTGTTCTCGACGGCCGTCTGCACTATCACAAGCTTGGAGGCAGGATCAACGCAGATGCGCTGGCCCAAGCCGCCGACCAGCGCGAACTGGCGTCGCGCGCCGGGCAGCAGCCAGAACAGATAGCCGTAACCGAACGGCTGCGGAGCCATCGCTCTGCCCGGCAGCAGATAGGCATCGGAGTCCCGTAGTGTGGTGGCATCGATCATCCATCGCGCCGGGATGACCTGCTCGCCTTCCCAACCGCCGTCATGAGCAAGCAGACGTCCAAGCCGCGCGTAGTCGCGCAGCACCGCGTTGAAGCCGAAGTGCCCCACTTCCAGGCCTTGCGCATCGATCAGCCATTTGGCGTCGGCTTCCGCGCCGATCCGGCTCCAGATTTTCTGATGCACATAATCCGACAGCGGTTTGTTGATCGCGTAGCGAAGCACGAGCGCGAGCACGTCCGGTTCGATGCTGGCGTAAGAAAATTTCGTTCCAGGCGGCGCAATTCGGCGGTTGAATTGCGTAATGCTGCCGATGGTCCCTTTTCCGGATGACTCGCCGCTGGCGATCATGTCAATCCACAGCCGGTTCAGGTCGCGCTCGCCGTTGCTTTCTTCGCCGAATTCAACGCCCGATGACATGTGAAGGAGATCGCGGATCGGCGTTTTGCCGTATTCGGTGCCCTTGAAGCCGGGCACATAGGTTTCGGCGGCGTCATCGACCGATTTTATTGCGCCCTCTGCGATCGCGATACCGATCAATATTCCCGTGATCGACTTGACCATTGATTGCGAAATCAGCAAGTCGCGATCGGTGCGGCCATATTGATAATGCTCGAAGAAGATCTGATCGTCCTTGGCGATCAGCAGTCCCGTGACCGGGTTTCGCGACAGGTAGTCAGTCGCGCGCTTTTCAAACGCATGCGGCATCTGCACCCGCTTGAAAGACCAGGGCGAGGCGGCTGGCTTGATCTGCCGTGTCGGAAAAAGCTCATCGAAATGGCTGAAGGCGCCGACGCGATATTTTTGCGAGAGAGGATTGCCGGGAACGAATGGCAGCGCCGGATCCTTGATCGGATAGTTCTCAGCAGCTCCATAAATCTCGGCCTTGGGACCGGATGCCAAGAACACCGGGGCGCTGCTAACTTCACTTGTGTCTTCGGCCGCGTTGGCCCGCAGGCAGGCTGTCCCACCAGCAAAGCTCGCGGCCAGGCCCGCCAGTGCTGTCCGGCGGGAGATCACGGCCAGATTTCCTCAACGCCGATCAAGCTGCCGCCTTGTTTCCCAACCCGAACGCGTCGGCCAGCAGACTGTAGGATTTCTTTCGCGCGTCGTGATCGTACGCTGCCGTGATGATCATCAACTCGTCGGGCTTGCTTGCCGCGATCATTGGCTGCAGCTTCGATATTACGGTGGCCGGACTGCCAACGAACAGCCGAGAGCGGTTGCGCGCAATCGAAGCACGTTCGCTGTCCGTATAGGGATAGGCCAGCGCCTCCTCGACACTGGGCAGCGGCAGGTACTGTCCGCGATCGCGGCGCAGACGGTTGAGATCCATCGAAGACGCGAGCCGCTCAGCCTCCGCATCGGTTTCGGCGGCGACCACTGCAACCGCGAGAATCCCGTGCGGGGTCGAGCGCCAGCCCGACGGCTTGAAATGCGCGCGGTAGTTGGTCATCGCCTCGATCGCATCGTAACTCGCAAAATGATGTGCGAACGCAAATCCCATTCCGACCTGCGCCGCCAGTTCCGAACTGTAGTCGCTGGAGCCGAGCAGCCAGATCGGCGGCAGTGGCGTATCGTCAGGCATCGCCACCACATTGTTGTAGGGATGGCCTGGCGGGAAATCGCGGGTTTCCCACAACGTCAGTTCGTGCAGCCGCTCGAGAAAATCGTCCCCCTCCCGCCGGTCGAGCCGGCTGCGAAGCGCATGCGCGGTAGCGCCGTCGGTGCCCGGCGCGCGTCCCAGGCCCAGATCGATGCGCCCCGGAAACAGCGCCTCCAGCATCTTGAACCGTTCGGCAACCACAAGCGGCGCGTGGTTCGGCAGCATGACTCCGCCGGACCCGACCCGGATGCGGCTGGTCACCGCGGCGATCTGCCCGATCATGAGATCGGGCGCCGGACTCGCCACCGAAGGCAGATTGTGGTGCTCAGCGAGCCAATAGCGGACATACCCGAGCGCGTCGGCATGGCGCGCCAGGTCGATGCTATTGCGCAGCGCCGCGGCCGGCCTGGTGCCGGTCGTGACCACGGAAAGATCGAGGATCGAGAGTGGAATCATGGCGCTAAACTAATGTCCAACAATGGGTCCACAAAGAGTTGTGTGGGCTTCAATCGTATGCAGGCCGCGCACCAGCCGCGAGGTATTGCAGTCCCTGAGTGGGCCATGTATTAGATACGACGTTAAGCCCTCACATTTCCCACTCCATCTGACCAATCAAATCCAAGGTTATGAGCATAAAACACCCCTCTTTTGGGTTATTTCTGACCAATGCTTTCAAGGCTAGGTATTCCATGAATCATCAATCCTTCAGATAATGGGCAATTTCCCATGATCGGTGGGCTGTTACGGCGGCCCCATTTCCCTTATTTTTAGGCCTTGTTGGCTAGACCTGCGCGCCAGCATAGCCGCGTCCGAGTTTGCAGTGGAGTTTGTGAGGCGATGACTGAGGCTACGTCCCCCGCGCCTGATGGTGGCCACCGCGTGTTGAAACATCCATCGATTTCCTTCGAGTTCTTCCCGCCGAAGACCGAGGAGATGGAGCGCAATCTGTGGGACACCATCAAGCGGCTGGCGCCACTCGCGCCCAGCTTCGTCTCGGTGACCTATGGGGCCGGAGGTTCGACCCGTGAGCGCACCCATTCCACCATTGCCCGAATCCTGGGCGAGACCGACCTGATCCCGGCCGCGCATCTGACGTGTGTTGGGGCGGCCTGCGGCGAGATCGACGAAATTGTCGGCCGCTACCATGAGATAGGCGTTCGCCACATCGTGGCGCTGCGCGGCGATCCGGTTGGGGGCATTGGCACCTCGTACGCAGCCCATCCCGACGGCTATCGCAATTCCGCTGATCTCGTTGCGGGCATCAAGCGACGGCACGCGGATGTGGAAGTTTCCGTTTCGGCCTACCCCGAGAAACATCCGGAGAGCCGTGATTTCGATGCCGATATCGATGTGCTGCAGGCCAAGGTTGATGCCGGTGCGACCCGCGCCATTACCCAGGTGTTCTTCGATAACGATCTCTATTTCCGCTACCTCGACCGCGTCCGCGCGCGCGGCATCAGTATTCCGATCGTGCCCGGCATCATGCCGATGCACAATTTCAAGCAGGCCCGCAACTTCGTGACCCGCGCCGGCACCACCGTGCCCAACTGGCTCGCGGAAAAATTCGAGGGGCTCGACGACGATGCCGACACCCGCAAGCTGGTCGCTGCCGCTGTAGCCGCCGGCCAAGTGCAGAAACTCGCTAAGCACGGCGTCGATACCTTTCACTTCTATACCATGAACCGCGCGGACCTCGTGTTCGCCATCTGCCATTTGCTCGGCATCCGCCCCAGAGGCGCGCAGAAAGCCGCATGATCCGATGAGCGTACCTGTTTCCGCCAAGCGAACTGCGCTGCTCGCGGCCGCCCGCGAGCGCATTCTGGTGCTCGATGGCGCCATGGGCACCATGATCCAAGCGCTGCAATATGACGAGGCGGCGTTTCGTGGCGAGCGCTTCAAGGATTTTCACCGCGACCTTAGGGGCAACAACGATCTGTTGATTCTGACGCAGCCCAAGGCAATCGAGGAAATTCACGTCGAATATTTGCGCGCCGGCGCCGACATCGTCGCCACCAATACTTTTTCCTCGACCTCGATTGCGCAGGCCGATTATGACCTCTCGGGTTTTGCCTATGAATTGAATCTCGAGGGCGCCCGACTGGCGCGCGCGGCCGCCGAGCGGGTGACACAAGGAGATGGCAAGCCGCGCTTTGTCGCCGGCGCGATCGGCCCGACCAACCGCACCGCCTCGATATCGCCCGACGTTTCGAATCCCGGTTTCCGCGCCGTCACTTTCGATGATCTGCGCGCGGCTTATGGAGAGCAGATCAAGGGATTGCTCGATGGGGGCGCCGACCTGCTGCTGGTCGAGACCATTTTCGATACGCTCAACGCCAAGGCGGCGCTGTACGCGATAGCCGAGATCACGGAACAACGCGGCATCGACGTGCCCGTGATGATCTCGGGCACCATCACCGACAAATCCGGCCGGCTGCTGTCGGGACAGTTGCCGGAAGCGTTCTGGTATTCGGTGCGCCATGCCAGACCTGTGACTATCGGCTTCAACTGCGCGCTCGGCGCCGAAGATCTCCGCGCCCATATCGCCGATATCGGCCGCGTCGCCAACACGCTGGTCTGCGCCTATCCCAATGCCGGCCTGCCCAACGAATTCGGCCAATACGACGAGAGCCCGGAATATATGGCTCGCCTGATCGGCGAATTCGCTCAGGCCGGTCTCGTCAACATCGTCGGAGGCTGCTGCGGCACCACGCCCGATCATATCGCGGCGATCGCGGCGGCGGTCGCGCCGCACGAGCCCCGAATTATTCCGGTGATCGAACCGCGCCTGCGTCTTTCCGGTCTGGAGCCATTTGAACTGACGCCGGCGATACCTTTCGTCAACATCGGCGAGCGCACCAACGTCACGGGGTCGGCGAAATTCCGCAAGCTGATCACCGCGGGCGATTACAGCGCCGCACTGCAGGTGGCTCGCGACCAGGTCGAGAATGGTGCTCAGATTATCGACGTCAACATGGACGAAGGGCTGCTCGATTCCGAAAAGGCGATGGTGACGTTTCTCAATCTGGTTGCCGCCGAGCCGGACATTGCCCGCGTTCCCGTGATGATCGATTCCTCGAAATTCGCCGTCATTGAAGCCGGGCTTAAATGCGTCCAGGGCAAGCCGGTGGTGAATTCGATCTCCATGAAGGAGGGGGTGGAGAAATTCATCCACGAGGCCAAGATCGCCCGCCGTCACGGCGCGGCCGTGGTGGTGATGGCATTCGACGAAGCCGGCCAAGCCGATACGTTCGTCCGCAAGACCGAGATCTGCAAGCGTGCCTACGACATCCTGGTCGACCAACTCGACTTCCCACCCGAAGACATCATCTTTGATCCCAATATTTTCGCGATCGCCACCGGTCTCGAGGAGCACAACAATTACGGCGTCGATTTCATCGAGGCGACGCGGTGGATCCGCCAGAACCTGCCGGGGGCGCATGTCTCGGGGGGCGTCTCGAACCTGTCGTTCTCGTTCCGCGGCAATGAACCGGTGCGCGAGGCGATGCACTCCGTATTCCTGTATCACGCCATTCATGCCGGCATGGACATGGGCATTGTTAATGCCGGCCAGATGATCGTCTATGACGACATCGATCCGGAGCTGCGCCAGACCTGCGAGGACGTCATCCTCAATCGCGACCCCGGCGCGTCCGAGCGGTTGCTTGCGTTGGCCGAGAAATTCCGTGGCAAGGAAAAGCAGTCGAAAGAACAGGACCTCGCCTGGCGCGAATGGCCGGTCGACAAGCGGTTGAGCCACGCGCTGGTGCACGGCATCACCGAATATATCGATGTCGATACCGAGGATGCGCGCAAGCTGGCAGTACGGCCGCTCGACGTGATCGAAGGCCCGCTCATGGCTGGCATGAACATCGTCGGCGACCTGTTCGGCGACGGCAAGATGTTCCTGCCGCAGGTGGTGAAATCGGCGCGGGTGATGAAGCAGGCGGTCGCCTATCTGATGCCGTTTATGGAGGAGGAAAAGGCGCGCAACCTCGCCAACGGCATCGCTGGTGATGGCCGCAACTCCGCCGGGAAGATCGTGCTCGCCACGGTGAAAGGCGACGTCCACGACATCGGCAAGAACATCGTCGGTATCGTGCTGCAGTGTAATAACTACGAAGTGATCGACCTCGGCGTCATGGTGCCGGCGGTAAAAATCATCGAGACCGCCAAGACGGAGGGCGCCGACATCATCGGCCTGTCCGGCCTGATCACGCCCTCGCTTGACGAAATGAGTTTTATGGCGGGCGAGTTGGAGCGCCAAGGCTTGACCGTGCCGCTGTTGATCGGCGGGGCCACCACGAGCCGGGTCCATACCGCCGTGAAGATCGATCCCAACTATCGCAACGGACCCGTCGTGCATGTCAATGACGCGAGCCGCGCGGTCGGCGTTGCGTCTTCGCTGCTGTCGCCTGAGCGGCGCGACGCCTATGCCGCCGAGATTCGCGCCGATTACGCGAAAATCTCCGCGGCGCATTTCCGCGCCCAGGCCGACAAGAAGCGGTTGAAGTTGGCCGATGCCCGCGCCAATGCGGTGGCGCTCGATTTCACTGCGACGCCACCCAAAAAGCCGGCATTTCTCGGGGTTAAATCGTTTCGCAACTATGATCTTTCCGAACTCGCCGATTACATCGACTGGACGCCGTTCTTCCAGACCTGGGAGCTGACCGGGCGTTTCCCGGCCATTCTCGACGACCCGAAAGTCGGCGAAGTCGCGCGCTCGCTGTATGACGACGCTCGCAAGATGCTGGACGTGATCGTGAGGGAGAACTGGTTCAAGGCGCAGGCCGTCATCGGCTTCTGGCCTGTCAATGCCGATGGCGACGACATCGCAGTCTATTCCGATGACAGCCGCACGACCAAGATCGCGACCTTGCACACCTTGCGTCAGCAATTGGAGAAACGCGAAGGCCGCTTCAACGTAGCGTTGTCGGATTTCACCGCGCCGGTCTCGTCCGGAGTGCCGGATTACATCGGCGCGTTCGTGGTCACCGCTGGTATCGGCGAAGATGCCGTAGCCGATCGTTTCAAGAACGCCAATGACGATTACTCTTCGATC
>NZ_DATEPI010000222.1:0-9740 GCF_035273305.1 Bradyrhizobium sp.
CGTCGGCACACCGGCAAATTGGAGCCAACCGACGCGAGCGGTCAGCGCTCACAGGCACCACACAGAGTCTGAGCATTGAGCCATCATCGCGTAGCGCGCGTGTCAAATGGCCATGCCGATCGTGCCTTGGTTGCGCCACAACCGGCAACCGATTGTGGGTTGGGCTAATCTTGCTCGAAAGCCTGCTTGCACATTCCATGAGGCGTGAAGAGGCATTAAAACGGGCGAACTACCGCGCGCGATACACCAAACCGGCGTCCCGATTTCGAGCAATGCCCATTCAAGCAGCGGTTGAAGCGGTTGCAGGCCGCGGACTCCAGACAGTATCCACAAGTCATTTTTCTGCCGCACTGGGCCAACATTATCCACAGCAGTCGAGGCCAGTTTTGTAGGCGTGCTCCAGAGTAATTCGCGGCGGGAATTTCGGACGGAGACGGGGATCCAGCAGCGAGAGCGAAGATGGACACGCTTTACGATTTGCTCGGGGCTCTGCCAAACGATGATGCCGAAGGTCTGAGGACTGCATTCCGTAAAGCCGTCAAAGGCGCCCATCCTGATCTCAGGCCTGACGATCCGGATGCCGCGCTGAAATTCCGTCAGATCGTCCGGGCTAACGAAATCCTTGGCGACATTGAAGAGCGCGCGACTTACGACCATTTGCTCGAGCTCGCGCGGCTGGAGCAGGTTTCCGCATCCAAATACGCCGTCGCGGCCACCATTTATAAGCTTGCCTCCGGCGTGATCGCGCTCGCCGCAGCTTCCGTCGTGACGGTCGGAGGATATTTGCTGGTCGCCCACATCTCGGCGGCTTCGATAGCTCCGGGAAACGACGAGGACGTGACGTTCGCCTCGCCCGAGCTTGCCGCCGTGCAACCGGTTGATCCGGTGCCGGCTGCAGCCGAGATGAGCGCACCCGTGGTCAGACCTGAGAATGCAGTGATCACCAGCGAGACACTCGCGCCCATCCCTCCGATGCCCAGACCGAAGCCAGTGAGCATCCCTGCGGATAATCCCGGCGTGGCCGCGGAACGCGCCACCCGCGAGGCGAAAGTTTTGCGAGCCCGCGGACTTTCCGCTTATCGCAACGGCGATCTTAACGGCGCGATCGCCGATCTGGACCGGGCCCTGCAAGTCGACCCGAAGTTTTTGCCCGCGTACATCGACCGCAGCATCATCTTCTATCGCCAGCGAAAGTTCGACCACGCGTTCGCCGACCTGTCGCAAACCGGACCGGGCGGCAAGAAAGCAAGCCGGTCCAAACCGCTTTCAATCATTTCCAGGAAGACGCGGTTTGATCAGGCGGGCATCGCTCGACCGGCGATCACGTTCACCGAAAGGCTCCCGCTCGCGCAGGAACAATCCCGAGCGGACTACTTTACGTCGGCCATGCGCTAAAGCTAAGGCCTATGCTTGCGCGGGCGTCATCCCTCGTATCCGGGCTACCATCAGACGACGCGAGCCTGGCTGCTTCGGCAGGCATCAGCTGCTGCTACCTCTCGATGAACCGGAGAACGAGGTATGGTTAGAGCGATAGGAACGAGTTTTTCGAAATGACCACGCTCCCGGCGAAACTAGGCCTGTTGTTGCGCAAAGTTGCTGCGGCCGCTTTCGAATTTGCGGCCAAATTTAGGGCTCGCATCCGTCTCCCCGAAGCTAACAGTGAGATCCCCGTCAGCCCCGCCCTCCCCGAGGTTGCCGAAACCGCGAGAGCTGGGTCGAACGGCAACGGCGCGCCGGATCAACTCCAGACTTGCGCGAATTCGCCCGAACAGTCCGAACCGTCAGAAACGCTGTCGAGTGGTCCAGGCGAAAGAGAAAAACTCATTCGACGGCGCTGGAACGAGACCGGGGTCAAGATGTGGAGTTCCGATCTTCACGGGAGTGGGAAAGTACCGCTCAAAATTCAGGGACAGGCCGAGCTGCTGCCGGTTGCACCCGGCGAGAGCTCGCGCGCATACGACAAACTCGAATTCAGGCTGATCGACGGCCGCGTCGTTTGCGAGGGGGTCGTTATCGATCCGCCGAAAGCGCGTCGCCAGGTCGAGCACCGAATTCCGGCCTAAAGCCATGTCGGCGGAAAGGCGGGACGCTCCCCGCATCAGCACAAGGATGCGAGGTTAGGAGCGGCTTAGGTGTTGCGTTCGGTTGGCGGCTGATCGAGACGAATAATGAATCTCTCAAGTTCCCACACCTCAAGCGAATGCCGATCCAGCATCTGCCGTGCTTGCCGTATGGCCGACGCGTCGTCAGGGCACTCGATCGACCGGACCGCGATGAACTGGTCCATATGCCCGATCGTATAGACGCGGTACTCTGGCATGATACTTTCGGCCCATCTCCCGGATGGCCCATTGCAGGCGCAGCCTTGCCGGCGGTCTGTGCAGAAGTGAACACAATGGCAACCAGCAACGCGCGCTGACGCGATTGGGTTGTGGCCTGTTGCCCGGCTGCATCAGAAAATGGGAGCGGCGGTCGAATTGGCCGGGGCGCAGCCGCAAGCGCACGTCGCTCACGACAAACATTTTCAAAATCGCTTGGCACCGATTTGCGGTTTGGACGTTGCTGCAGTGCTCCAGTTTTGATTTGCCTGCAGAATAAGCCCATGAAGCAGATGACAACCTTCATCCAGCGTTTCTGGCGACGCGCCCAGAGGGCAAACGAGACCGACACCGCTGGTCGATATAGCGATAGCCGGGACCGCTCGAGCATGGCGGATTTTGTCCGCATCCTGCAGGCCCACGATCACCAGCAAACCGACGGCAATTCAGCGTAAGTCCAGAGCAGCGCCTCGCGGGCGGAGACTGACGCCGCCGGAGCTGAAGGACCTCGGCAGGCTCGGCAAGGTCCCGGGCGTGAAGATCACCCGTGAAGATCACCCTGGCCGCGTAGCCGAGCTAAGCGAAAATCGTGTTGCGGCGGCATTCTCGCGCGTTTGCCGCGCGGTCGCAGCGCGCCAGCCCTCGCTGGGCGACCGGGTAGTGCGTCGGCGAAATTAACCCTGATTCCCCATTAAGATTACATCTTAACTAATGATTAATTATGCATTTGCGGGCGCGAAATGCCCGGCCTAGCGTCGTTGAGGGGAGTGCGGCTCAAGCAACAAACGATCGGTACGGCCATGACGAATACAATGCGCAGCGCGTTTATCGCCTCTCTCGGCGCGATGGCGCTGATGTTCGCCGCGAGCGAGACCTCCGCGAGGTCGGGAGCCGTGCAGGGCGCCAGCGTCGCCGCGGCGCGCGCAATGGTCCATCCGGCGACTCCTACAATTGTCCGTCCGTTCCGACACCACCGCAGAGGCTTTATCGGACCCGCCGTCGGCGGCTTTTTCTACGGACCGGATGGCGCGCCGCTGGTCGATGTGACACAACCGCCCTCGAACGATTACCGTTACACCTATACGTATGATGTTCCCTGGGATTGGGCACATCGGTACCCGCCGAATGTCGTTCCGTCCGACCGGCCCTACGTGTCGACCTGCGGATCCGAGACGGTCACGGTCCCCGGCCGTGACGGGACGGAGCAAACCGTCAATGTCATGAGGTGCTACTAGCCGCGGCTATCTGGACACTCCGTTGTATGAAACAGGTCGTCTCAATTGACGGCCTGTTTTGTTTTCGAGTTGGCGCTCCCTAGGGGAATCGAACCCCTGTTTCAGCCTTGAGAGGGCCGCGTCCTAACCGCTAGACGAAGGGAGCGTGGCTTGACGGAATAGCCTTGAAATCCAGCGGCGGCAAGGCGGCTTTCGCCTTTCAGTTCGCAATGATCTTGTCGGCCGATCGCCGTTGCAAGGCCCGATCGGGCATCATGGCTCGTTGACAAATTTCAGCCGGCCCGTTGGTCTTAGCGTATGCGCCTCGAAGGTGCGGATTTCGGTCAACCCCCCGATTTCGAGTGTTACCACCAGTCGGTCACCCGTCACCGCGGTGGAGACGATCCGCGCGCCTTTCGGCAGCATCACCGTAGCGTCGGTCGTGACGGTGCTTCCCTCGGCGCGGAAAAGACGGTAGCCGATGGCGATCAGGACGGCCGCTACCGCCAGCGCGGTGGTAAGGCCCGCAATCAGCATCATCCGCCGCACCCGCGCAAACAAGGCGGCCTGCTCGGGGGTCGGTTCGGGCACTACAATATCGGTCATGCGAAACTCTTCAGGGATTGGCTCTTCTTTGCAACAAGACGCAGCGACCGGCGCCCGCCGACTGGAGCTCACCGTCGGCGACGACGAGGCCTCGGTCCGGCTCGACCGCGTGCTGGCCGCGAAAGTTCAGGAGTTGTCCCGCTCGCGTCTGAAAGCCCTGATCCTCGCCGGCCAGGTCAGCGTCAAAGCTGCGCCGGTCCGCGACCCCGCTTATCATGTCGCTCCGGGCGATACGATCACAATCGAGGTCCCGCAGGCGGTCCCGGCTGAGCCCGCCGGCGAGGACATCAAGCTGGATATCGTCTATGAGGACGACGACATCATCGTGATCGACAAGCCGAGAGGGCTGGTGGTCCATCCCGCCGCCGGTCACGAGACCGGAACGCTGGTCAACGCGCTGATCGCGCATTGCGGCGCCAGTCTTTCCGGGATCGGCGGGGTCAAGCGTCCCGGCATCGTGCATCGGCTTGATAAGGACACCACCGGCCTGATGGTGGTGGCGAAGAATGACCGCGCGCACCACTCGCTGACCGCGCAGTTTGCCGACCATGGCCGCAGCGGCCCGATGCGGCGCGGCTACATGGCCTTCGTCTGGGGCGTGCCGAACCGGCAGCGCGGCACGGTCGACGCGCCGATCGAGCGGCATCCGCACGCCCGCGAAAAAATGGCGGTGCGCGAGAGCGGTCGTGAGGCGGTTACACATTGGGAAATGCGGGAGAGTTTTGGCGGGCGCGACGGCAAGCCGGTCGCCGCGCTGCTCGAGTGCCAGCTCGAGACCGGGCGCACGCACCAGATCAGGGTCCATCTCGCTCATATCGGCCATCCGCTGATGGGCGACGGCACGTACGGTCCCCACTTCAAGACGAAGGCCAGCCATCTCGGCCCCGCAAGTCAGAAGGCCTTGACCGCCCTCGGACGCCAAGCGCTGCACGCATACCTCCTTAGGTTCGAACACCCCAAAACGGGAGAAATTTTGCACTGGGAATCGCCTGTGCCAGAGGATTTGGCTCTCCTGCAAAACGCGCTGCGGGCGACCCTATGACGCAGGTCGGTTTGAAAACTATCGTTATGCCAATGGGTTATATCTGCCACACGCCGACGTGACCCCCTCTATTCTTCCAAAGAGTGATCGAAATGGTGTATGCTGCACTTGCGTTGAATATCCAACGCGGAACATCGCAGCGCGACTGGCTTTAACAAAAGCGGTCGTCTGCCGGGCCCGCCGCTGTCGGGGGCCTGAACCACTGGAGGGCGCTAAATGGCCCGTACAGCTACCTTGCCGGTTCTCAATGGAGAATCCGGCCTGTCGAGATACCTCGCCGAGATCCGCAAGTTTCCGATGCTGGAACCCCAGCAGGAATACATGCTCGCCAAACGCTGGCGCGAGCATGACGATCGCGACGCGGCACATCACCTTGTCACCAGCCATCTCCGGCTCGTGGCCAAAATAGCCATGGGCTATCGCGGCTACGGCTTGCCCATTTCCGAGGTCGTCTCGGAGGGCAACGTCGGCCTGATGCAGGCGGTGAAGCGGTTCGAGCCCGACAAGGGCTTCCGCCTCGCCACCTATGCCATGTGGTGGATCAAGGCGTCCATACAAGAGTACATCCTGCGTTCGTGGTCGCTCGTGAAGATGGGCACCACCGCGAACCAGAAGAAGCTGTTCTTCAACCTGCGCAAGGCCAAGAGCAAGATCTCCGCTCTGGACGAGGGCGATTTGCACCCTGACCAGGTGAAGCTGATTGCCAAGCGTCTCGGGGTGACCGATCAGGACGTGATCGATATGAATCGGCGTCTTGGCGGCGACGCCTCGCTCAACGCGCCGATCCGCGATGACGGCGAAGCGGGTGAATGGCAGGACTGGCTGGTCGATACCGCGCCCAACCAGGAAGCGATCATGGCGGAGCATGAGGAGTTCGATCATCGCCGCGAGGCGCTGAACGGCGCAATGGACGTGCTCAATCCGCGGGAACGCCGCATTTTCGAAGCGCGGCGCCTGGCCGAAGAACCGATGACACTGGAAGACCTCGCCGCCGAGTTCGGCGTGTCGCGCGAACGCGTGCGGCAGATCGAGGTCCGCGCCTTCGAGAAGGTGCAGTCGGCCGTCAAGGGCACCATCGCCCGGCAGGAACAGGCGGCGCTCGAAGCGGCACACTGACTTCCGGCGTAAGCAAGAGTGAGAAAAGCCGGCGGCAACGCCGGCTTTTTTGTGGGCGTTATCCATTCGATCTGCGCCATGGAGCGGCGCTTGCCAAAGCTCGGTTGATTTGGCCGCGTACCGGCACTTGGTTGGCTGTGTCAGTGAGATGAGAAATTGAGCACCCGGGCGCGCTGTTCAGGGATCGTCTCGGCGGCGATTGATGCTTCGGTGGGGGCAGGATCATAAACCGCGTGGCGGTTCTTGCCGCTGTTCTTGGCTGCATAGAGCGCGTGGTCGGCGGCAGCCATCAGCCGGTCCGGGAAGGTGCCGATCTCAGGCGTCCATTGTGCGACGCCGATCGACAGCGAAATCGGGATGTCGCTACCGACGCAAGCCTCGGCATCCAGCCGGCACACATCGAGGATGCGGCGCGCGATCATCGATCCTTCGCGCAACCGCGAGGACGGCAGCACCACACAGAACTCATCGCCGCCGGTGCGCGCCAGCATGTCGCCGGTGCGCAGGCGGGTCTGCGCCATCAGCGTAAAGTGCTGCAGGCAGGCATCGCCCGCGGCGTGACCATGAGTGTCGTTGACCGCCTTGAAGCCGTCGAGATCGATCACCAGCAGTGCGAATGGTTCGCCGCTGCGGTCCGACCGCGCGCATTCCTCGCTCAGGCGCTGCAGCAGATGACGCCGATTGCCCACGCCGGTGAGATCGTCGAGCAGCGCGAGATCGGCGACCTCGTTGCGCAACCGGTCCATCGCCATCAACAGAAAACCGAAATTCCAGGACATCGACAAGAACATCAGCATCAGCACGATCAAGGACTGCGCGGAATTGGAGCTGACGTACGAGAAATCGCCAATGTGAAGCAGCGTGCCGCCGGCGCGCACCGCGTACAGCGCGATGATTAGAATGGAAACAAGGCCAGCGAGCCGGGCGCCCGGACTGACGCGGCCATTTTGGCCGGAGAGCAGCAGCTTCAGGCTCAGGGCCATCGGTATCGTCTGCGCGACCGAATAGACCAGAATCCGCATCTCCATACTGTCATAGACGAAGATGAAAAAACTCAGGATGGCGAAGCTCGAGCCGGTAATCAGCGCGGTGAGGCGCCAACTTACTGGCCGGTCGTAGAACCGCTTGATGCCCATGAATGCGAGGCAGGCCGCAAAAATCAACATCGTGCCGCCGGCGAGCAGCGGCAGCAGCGAAACATTATCGGCCAGGCGCAAACTTGCGGTCGCCGCGCCCGCTGCGGCGGCAAAGGCGGAGCCAGTCCAGAACCGCGCCGCGTCGAATCTCGGATAGCTGCGCGCGACGTACGTCCAGATTAGGCCCAGCGAGAGAAAATTGACGACGAACACCGTCCATAGCGTTGGAACGCTCAGCATTGCGACCGCAAGACGCGTATCGCCCTGCCTCCCCGGTTCTCGACGCACTTGCCCATGGACGCCCTTTATTTCTTTCGTGTGAGAGTGCAGCCGTGTCGCTTAACGGACTCTCACCGCGCAGCAGCAATCGATGCCGTGGTTTTGAATTCATGAAGAGCACGCGCGCTGCGGGGATCGATGCAGCGCAGTCTCGCATTGGCGTATCGTTAACCCTGATGAGGCGCGCAACGCGTGAGTGCGCCGAGCATTGTTGGCGATGCCGCGCGGACCGCGGTGAAAAGACGGCAGAAAGCATAACAACTGTGGATAACGGGATGACACCGGCGTGACGGTGGGGGCAGCGCGCCGCGAATCTGTTGGGATTGTGTTCGAGGATATTGCGAGGCTGGCCCTCCGCCGAGCATGCCTCGTGTCGCGTTTCCATCCATTAAACCTTGAGAGGATACTATGGCTAAGAAAGCGAAGAAGGCGAAAAAGGCGAAGAAGGCCAAGAAGTCGAAGAAGGGCAAGAAGTAACCTGCGAGCCCGGGTGGAGCGCTCAGCTCTGCCCGGGCACTGGCTAAAGCCAAACATTTTTCAGCACGGCGGGCCTCGAGCCCGCTCTTTTATTTTTCAAAGCATCGTCCTTGCGAACCAGCCGGTAGCGCCGGATGCGCGCCCGATGACGGGCCCCGCGAACCAAGCGATGGAGCGACGCGAGCAGTAGACTGCTTCGTCACGTTCGCTCCTCTCCATAACGATCGCACTTTCTTGTCGCTCCCCTCTTTGGGAAAGCGCTCTCGAAAGTGTCGCAAGTGCGCGGCTGTTCGATTGCCAAAGCCGGTCAGCCGTATATGGATTCCGGCGCAAGGCATTTCCGCCCGTGATGGAGCTGACACATGACTGTTATCCGCGGAGCCGCTGCCGCCGTGACCGGCGCGGCCAGTGGCATCGGCCGGGCGCTGGCGCTCGAGCTTGCGGCGCGCGGTTGCGACCTGGCTTTGGCCGATCGCGACCAGGCGGGGCTGCAGGCGGTCGCGGCAGAGATCGCCAAAGCTGGCTCGCGCAAAGTCAGCGTGCATGGGGTCGATGTTGCCGAGCCCGGCCAGATCGAGGCCTTCGCACAAGCTGCGATCGCAGCGCATCCCCGACTCAATATCGTGATCAACAACGCCGGCGTCGCGCTGCTCGGGCAATTCACCGAAATCGACCAGGCGCAGATGGAATGGCTGATGAACATCAATTTCTGGGGCGTGGTGCATTCGACGCGCGCGTTCCTGCCGCATCTTTCGCGTCAGAAAGAGGCGCACATCGTTAATCTGTCGAGCATCTTCGGCATCGTCGCGCCGCCCGGCCAGACCGCATATTCGGCGGCGAAGTTCGCCGTGCGCGGTTTTTCGGAAAGCCTGCGGCATGAGCTAAAATTTGCGGCAAGCCCGGTGCGACTGTCGGTGGTGCATCCGGGCGGCGTCGCCACCAACATCGCCCGCAACTCCCGCACCGGCAGCGGCATCAATGATAATGCGCGGCGCGCCCAATCGATCGAGCGTTTCGACAGCTTTGCCAAGACCACGCCGGCCGCCGCCGCGCTGCGTATCATCAGTGGAATCGAGAAGAACCAGCCGCGCATTTTGATCGGCAACGATGCACGCTTCATGGATCTGGTGCAGCGCTTGCGCCCCGGCACATACTGGACCGTACTCGGTCGGCGGATCGAGAAGCTGGCGAAGATGGGAAAGTAGCGTGAGCAAGTTGTCTCTGCTCGTCTCTGCTCGTCGTCCCTGTGAACGCAGGGACGACGCTGATAGAGTTGGCGCGCCGCGTTTCCCCATTGTGGCGAGCGAAGCTCGCTCTTTCTTATCCCTCCTGTGGCCAAGACGAAGCTCCCTCTTTCTTATCCCTCCCACTCTTGTGGGGAGGGTGGCTGCCGGAAGGCCAGTCGGGTGGGGTTGGCAGTGAACAGGCGCGTACGTCTCGATCGACAACGGGAAGCCCCCACCCGGCGCTTCGCGCCACCCCAGAGCGAGCTTCGCTCGTCTCGACCCCACCAAGTGACCACGAAGTGGGACGGATAGGAAACAGCGAACTC
>NZ_DATEPI010000223.1:0-6175 GCF_035273305.1 Bradyrhizobium sp.
TCCAGCATGGCCTCGTTGCCAAGCGCATTGATCCCTGCGGCCACACCGACATTGGCATTTTGCTTGACGACCTTGCCGAGACCAGGAATTGCGCGGTCCAGCGCGCCGAACAGATTATTGATGTCCTGTGTTTTCACACCGGGCGCGACACGATCAAGGGTCGCTTGCGGCACCCCCTCGTCGAGCATTTTTTCGATGCCGAGCGCGGGAATGATCTTTTCGATGCCGGCGACCGTCATCTGCAACTCGCCGTCAAGACGCCCGTCGGCTGTCAGGGCCAGCGTGCCGGCGGCGACCGCGACCACGTCGCCCTGCGCAATCCGCGACTGGACGATGTGGATGTGGCCGCCCGCGGCCTGCAGTTCGCGAAGCCTTTGTGGCCACGGTTTCGGCGAAAGGTCGTTCAGGCCGCTGAGCGTCGCTCGCACGTCTGCATCGAACGGCTGTGCGAGAAGCGGATGAATTTGCTGCAGGCTTCCCGCTTCGACCTTCACCGCGGTTTCGATGACAGGACGGTCGAGCGTCGAGTCCTCGGCAAGACGCCCGTGCAACTCGATATGCTTGGCCCGCGCCAGCGGGGCCAGCGCCGACCCATTGACGCGATCGACCTCCGGATCATCGAACACGATCGATGCCCGGCTCGGCACCTGCGGCAGACCCACGACGCTGGAGCGACCCTTGCTCCAGTTGACCGACATCGATGGTGATGCGCCACCGTCGGAAATCGTGGCCGGGCCGGTGAATTCCGCAATCAGCAATTTCGGATCATAGACCTGCGCGACGACCAGAATTTCTCCGAGCTGCCCGGTTATCGGGATCTGCGCTGCCGCCTGTCCCGCCGTCTGCGAATTAAGCGAGACGCTGGCCCCATCACAGCGGATTTCGAGACGGAACGGGAAGCCGGCTACCGAGCGCCGCGCACAATCGTAAATCCGACCCGACTTCGCCTCCTGCGCGCGCCAGGCGTCGGCTGCCACGCCCGCCTGGGATGCGGCAAAGAACCAGAACGCGCTCCAGGCCGCCGCAGCGAACAGCAGCAGGACCGGCAGCAGAAAAAGGCGCCAAAGCGAGCGCCGGCGGGGCGCGAGGCTGATATCGGACATGCGGCGAGGTTTGGCCAATGATTTTGTCAATTAAGCGGTGCTACCGATGCGGATCGAGTTAACGCATTTTGATGGATTGCAGAATTCTGGTAGGTCATGCCCGCGATGTCAGCGAAAGCCCTGTCAGCAGAATTGTCCAAGGGCGATTTATGGGTATTTGGCTATGGCTCGCTGATGTGGCGGCCCGGCTTCGAATTTATCGAACAGGTTCCGGCACGGCTGATTGGCGAACATCGCGCGCTCTGCGTTTACTCCTTTGTGCATCGGGGAACGCCGGAAAAGCCGGGCCTCGTGCTCGGCCTGGATCGTGGCGGAGCGTGCCGAGGGGTGGCGTTCCGGGTCGCGGAGAAGCATCGTGCCGCAACCATCGCCTACCTGCGCGCCCGCGAGCAGGTCACGTCGGTGTACCGGGAAGTGATGCGATCGGTCTGGCTCGAGAACGAACCGAGGCAGCGGGTGAGCGCCTTGGCCTATGTGGTCGATCGCGGACACGTTCAGTATGCCGGACGATTGTCGTTGGCGGAGCAACTCCGTCACGTACAGCAGGGACATGGTCAATCCGGCGCAAACCGAGAATACGTCATCGCGACGGTAAGGGCGATAGAGGCCGAAGGCTTTGGCGACAAACACCTCCATCAACTCGCGTCGATGCTGCACGACGAGCGGCCGCTGCATTTTCAGCAACCTCCAGAGGAATAGAAGTGCTACGCCTTCGCCGAAGCCGAGTTGGGGACGCGTCCGAACAAGTTCGCCTGCTCGCGGCGCGCCGCTTCGATCAATCGGCTGCTGGCTTCCTCGATCGCGGTCGAAATGCGCGCGATGAATTCACGCCGCGACAGTCCCGGCGGAAGCGGATCGAGAAATTCGACCACCAGGGTTCCCGGATAACGCATGAAGGTGCGGCGCGGCCAGAACAGACCCGAATTGAGCGCCACCGGCAGACAGGTCACGCCGCAATCGACATAGATCTGCGCCACGCCTGTCTTGTATTGCGGCGGCGAGTCGACGGCGGTTCGAGTCCCCTCCGGAAAAATGATCAGTTGACGTCCGCGCCGGACTGCCTCACCGGCGTGACGAGCCATCTGCAGCAGCGAGCGCCCGCCGGCAGCCCTGTCGATTCCGATCATATCGGACTTGATCAGGTACCATCCGAACAGCGGGATCCATTTCAGCTCGCGCTTGAGAATAAAGAGCGGCTCGTTAAAAAACTGCAGCAGCGCAAACGTCTCCCACATCGACTGATGCTTCGATGCGACGATCAGCGGGCCTTCGGGAATTTTTTCGAGACCGCGATATTCCACCTTGGTGCCGCAGATTACACGCAGCAGCCAGATGCTGCTGCGAGCCCAATATCTAGCAATGTTCATGATGGCCCAGCGCGGCATAACGAAGGTCGGAATGCCGACCAGCATCCAAAACACCAGCAGCAAATAGAACAGCACGTTATAGATCAGCGAACGCAAGAAGATCGAGACCATCAAAAAATCCGATCAATTAGCTTGAGCGGTCGCCGGACTGCGCCGCAGCGATCCATCCGGCTGGTCCGCAAGTTGGGCGCTCAGGCCAAAGCCGGCATCAGCCAGATGCACCCGCACTTCGGCGGCAACGTACTTTACGTATTCCGACAGCAACAGGCGCACCGTCGCGGCGCTCGCCCACCAGGTTTCATCGCGCCATCTCTCGCCGACCACCGCGAACGGAATGAGGTGAACATTCGGCATCGCATGCGACAGTTCGACGATGGCTCGCGGCATATGGTAATTCGATGTCACCACAATCAGCGACTTGAACCCGCGGTCGTGCGCCCAACGACGCGTCTCGGCGGCATTGCTGCGCGTGTTGACAGCGGAGCGGTCGAGATCGACGCAGCATCTCAGCAGCGATTGGTTGTCCGACAACGATCGGGAAATGTCGCTTGCCGCATTGGTCGGATGCACGCCCGAAATCAAAAGCCGGCCACCGTAGCCGCCAGCCAGCAGTTCCATCGCATCGGACACGCGGGACGAGCCGCCCGTCAACACCACGATTCCGTCGGCCCGGTTGGCAGGCTCCGCTTCGGCGCCACGCAATTGCGAGAGAAATCCGACAAAACCGGTCCCGGCCGCCACCACGATCGTTGCCAGGAGCACCAGCATTGCAGCACGCAGCTTCCCCCTCGCCGTGGCGAGCGGCGATTTCCTCGCTAAATCGTTGGGCTGCAAATTCATGCCCGCCAGTGATCCTCCCCTTTT
This sequence comes from Bradyrhizobium sp., assembly GCF_035273305.1. GTDB lineage: Bacteria > Pseudomonadota > Alphaproteobacteria > Rhizobiales > Xanthobacteraceae > Bradyrhizobium. The sequence goes on from NZ_DATEPI010000223.1 coordinate 3,335, forward strand.
GGCAAGTCTAGAAGTTTTTCAAACGAAGTGGAATCCGGTTTGCGTCGTACATGCCTGACCTCAGTCGATCTCATTGAGCGTGGCGAACAGGGTGCGCCGCGATGCCCAGGCGGTAATCGCCGCGATCAGCACGGCCTGTACCGCAAGCGCTAGATAGCCGGATGGCCGAAGCGCGAAGGTCCCGAGCAATGCCGCAAACTGATCTCCGACCGGGGTGCCGGAAAACCAGCCGGCGATCGATTCGGAGAACCCGAAAGCGAACATCGCGACGCCCCCGCCGATCACGCCGCCCTGAAGCCCGAGGCGTAGAAAGTGCCGCAGGAACCGGTTTGCGATGTAGCGGTCGCCCGCGCCTACAAAGTGCAGGACTTCCACAATCGGTCGATTGGCCGCCATCGCGCCCCTGGTCGCGAACGATACCGAAATGATGGTCGCGACGATCACCAGCCCGAGGATACCGATGCCCGCCAGCACGGTGGCGCCCGTCGTCGACCGCATCCTCTCGATCCAGGCGCGATGATCGTCAACACTCGCTGAGGGCGCCGCCTGACTGACCTGGCTGCGCAACGCGGCCAGATCCAGCGTAGTTCCGGGTTGAACGCGGGCGACGATCACCCGTGGCACCGGCAGTTCGTCGAGCGAAAGACCGCTTCCGAGCCAAGGCTCCAGCAGACTGGCGGCTTGCTGTTTCGTGAATGGCCTGACCTCGACAATTCCGGCTTGCGCGCGCATGGCTTGCGCGGCCGCGGCAGCATCGCGGTCGAGATCGCGTCCGGCGGCGGGGCGCACCTGAACCGTGATCTCGCTGGCTATTTCGGATTGCCACTCTGCGGCTGAGGCGCTCACCAGCAATACAGTGCCCGTCGTAATCGACGCCAGGAACGTCATGATCGCTACCACTGCGACCAGGGCGCGCCCGGCAATCGAGGCGCGTGGCACGATTGGCGACAGGTTGCGCGCGCGCGCAGGCACCTGCGGACGTTCGTTTCCCAGATCGACCAAAGGGCCATGCTGGTCGGCTCTACTCATAGATGTGCAGCCGTCCCTGATGCAGCACGAGCCGCCTCGCCTCGTACTGATCCATCAAGGTGATGTCATGAGTCGCAATTATCACAGCGGTGCCGGATTTGTTCAATTCAATAAACAGCCGCAGCAATCGACGTCCCAGCGTTGGATCGACATTGCCGGTCGGCTCATCCGCCAGCAACAGGTGCGGCCGCGAGATTACGGCGCGCGCGATCGCCGCGCGCTGCTTCTCACCGCCAGACAGGATCGGTGGCAGGGCATCCATCCGTTCGCCGAGGCCGACCCATTTCAACAAATCGATAACCTCCTTGCGATAGCTGGATTCCTCCCGGCCCATTACCCGAAACGGCAGCGCCACGTTTTCATAGGTGGTCATGTGATCGAGCAGACGAAAGTCCTGCAACACGATCCCGATCCGCTTGCGCAGATCGGCTATCTGCTCCTTGCCGAGCAACGCCACGTCGTGGCCGAATAGATTGACCAAGCCGCGCGTCGGTCGCAGCGAAAGAAACAGCAGCTTCAGCAGCGAGGTCTTTCCAGCACCGGATGGACCGGTGAGGAACTGAAAGGAATGGGCGGGAATCTCAAAATTCAGGTCGCGCAGGATTTCCGGGCCGAGCCCGTAGCGCAATCCGACATTTTCGAACCGAACCAATCTCAGCTCCGTTCGATATTAGGCCTGGCCGGATACCGAAAACCACAGGCGCCGCCAGCAGCAGCGGCGGCTCGGCCATCGGTCAAGTAAGGCGGTTGTGCTTCGGTTATGGTTTCCGATTCGTTAACGGTCGGCTTGTAGCATTCTGCTGCCTCGTTTCCGACCCTCGCACCGGCGTGTTCCGGCGCGAGCCCGGCAACAGGGCGCGCCTGCAACGTCGAGATTGGCTCCATGCACATCATTTGTCCCCATTGTACAACGTCCTATGCCATTGATCCGGCTACTCTGGGCGTCTCCGGGCGCAATGTGCGATGTTCCCGGTGCAAGGAGATATGGCTCGCGCGGCCGGAGGACGCAGCCGACGTGTTCGCCTCCGCGCCGGCGATGGCTGAATCAGGCCAACAAGGCGGGAATAACGATGCCGCCGCGGAGTGGACCTCCCATGCCGGGCACAACGAAGACGAGCGCCATGAGCAGCAAACGCCTGTCGTTGAAAGCCCCTCGATTTCGAGTGATTGGCCGGCTGTGGATTCCGACTGGACGTCGACCTCGCAGCATGACGGCGTCGAGGCCGAATCCGGAGTTCCGCAGCGCGCGAAGTGGTTCGGCAAGGTTGGAAGTCGGCGCAGATCGTCTCAAGGGCGGCGCAAACCTTTCCTCACTCTCCCCCTCGCTTGCACCGCGATGGGCACGCTGGTTCTCGCTTTGGTGATTTGGCGCGTCGATGTGGTGCGTCTGCTCCCACAGACGGCGGCATTCTATAAACTGGTTGGGCTCGAGGTAAATCTTCGTGGACTGTTGTTCAAGGATGTGAAGATCACCTCTGAAATCCTGGAATCCAAACCGGTGCTGGTGATCGATGGCGTAATAACAGGCGAAAACCGCAAGACAGTCGAACTGCCGCGACTCCGCTTCAGCGTCCGCGACGCGCAAGGCGCAGAGATTTACGCCTGGAATTCGGTACTCGATCAGCCGGTGCTCAAGCCAGGCGACTACGTTCGGTTCAAGTCACGCCTGGCATCACCGCCTCCGGAAGGACGCAGTATCGATGTGCGTTTCTTCAACAAGCGAGATATGGCCAATGGCAGCGCGTGAACCATCTCATTTTTTTGGACTGGAGGCCTCATGGCGCGCGTGTTGATTGCAGACGACGAAGAAGC
>NZ_DATEPI010000224.1:0-33483 GCF_035273305.1 Bradyrhizobium sp.
GAACACCGGAGAACAAATAAGTACAGCAATCCGGAGGAAAGCACTGAGATTGTTGTGGATTCCGAATGATGGCGAACAAGGGGGAACAGTATACTGGCGGAAGGGGTGGGATTCGAACCCACGGTACCCTTGCAGGCACGCCGGTTTTCAAGACCGGTGCCTTAAACCACTCGGCCACCCTTCCGTGCTCCGACCGCGAGCGGCATAGCAAAGCGGGAAGGGCGGCGAAAGGGGTTACTAGGAAATGGACTCCCGGGCGAGCCTTAAGTCCCTGCCTCTGGCGCTCGGTGCGCGGGCTTGGGCGACCGGACAGGAGCTGACGCCGCGGGTGCAATCGGCACCATCGTGACAATGACGGGATTGGGCTTGTGATCGAGTGCCGCTCCGGTTGCTGCGTCAACGCCCATGCCGATCAGGCCGCCAGCGATGACATTGCCGGCAAAGCCGGCCGCCCCCGTTGCGGGTACTTCCTTGGTCAGCGTAACTACCTCGGTTTTAAAGCCCGGTTTCGCAAAGGAGATCGAAATGTCGGCAGACCGCTTGGCAACGATCGCGCATGGCGTAACGCACGCAGTCGGGACGTCGAGCCCTGAAATTGTCGCCTCGGCCCCGGCCGGCGTCGATGCAATGCTGATGTTTTCAGTCGTTCCGCGCGTGATAGACGCGCACCCTCCCAGCGTGGCGGCGAGCGCCACGATCCCCAAAATACGCATAAATGAAATCCCCCAAGCCCGATTGCATCCAACAGCAACCTGATGGTGAGATCAATAGGAACTGCTCGGAATTGGTTAGTAGCTCAAAGGTGGCGCCGCAGGGGGAACTTGCGCTAGGGTAGCGGCAGCTGCGCGCTAGCTCAACGCGAAAGCCAGCAAGCTCGAGCACAGCAGCACGTAGCTGGCTGCGGTCAGCGTCAGGAATCCGTCGGAGACTAATCGTGACGCCGCATGTTGTGCCTGCCTGATTCAACGCCTTCTCGAATTTAAAGCCTTCCGAACAGGTCTCTCCGGAAAGAGTCGCGCGTCTTTCCCCGCGAACCGGCCCCCCGGCCTCAGGCCCAGTACCGGTAGCCTTCCAAGGCATGAGCCAAGAAGATCGCGGCGCTCACCAAGCCAATAACCACCGTAACCGTCTCAATCATCGCAACTTCCTTTGCGCCCACACACGAGACAAAACGATTGCAGCCCTGCACAGTCAAAAAGATTCAATCGTTGGAGTCGAAGATCGGACGAGGCTGATGATTTGCTGCAACAGTCTGTCCGGACACCGGCAGCCCACAGCTAGGCGATTTCCCGCGGTTGAAAGCCCGCAGATCGACGGAGCCCGCCGGACAACCTTTGATTTACCACCCCAAGCCTCTCCCCATTTCCGCCGCCTTCCGGATGCGATATCTTCATTCCTTGATGCGGAGGTGGGCTGCATCATGGACAGACCGTCAGGCCTCAATGGGAAGTGGGGTTTGCACGTTGAAACGAAGTTGGGGCAGATGGGGATTCAAAGGCCAGATCAAATCGCGTTGACAGCCCGAGGCGCGGTGGTGATTGCCGCATGTCTTTTGCTCGCCAACTGCGCCTCATCCGGCAAATTCGCCAGCCGGGTTGATCCCAGATATGGCATTTCCTCAAGCCCCAGGGTCGTGGAATTCGGCGACCCCGTGCCGAAGGGCGGAGGGACTTATCGGGTCGGCAAACCATACACGGTGGCTGGGCGGGTTTATGTGCCCGAGGAGGACATCAATTATCGCGAGGAGGGCCTGGCGTCCTGGTACGGCGATGACTTCCACGGCCGGCTCACCGCCAACGGCGAGATATTCGATATGGGGGCGCTGACGGCCGCGCACCCGACTCTGCCGATGCCGTGCTATGCACGAGTGACGAATATCTCGAACGGCAAGTCGCTCATCGTCCGCGTCAACGACCGCGGACCCTATCACGGCAACCGGGTCATCGATGTCTCGAACAGAGCCGCCGAATTACTCGAATTCAAGGGCAATGGCATCGCGCGTGTCCGGGTCGAATATGTGGGGCGGGCGCCGCTGGAAGGCTCTGACGACGTTCAGCTGATGGCCACGCTGCGAACGGGTGTGCCAGCGCCGTCACCGTCGCTGGTCCGGGTGGCATCGGCGCGTCCGTTTGTCCCGGAAATAACATCCCGCGCTCATCCAATAAGGGGGGACATTCCGGTGCCCGAGGGGCGTCCCTACAGTCTCGGCAACACAGCGGCCGACTTGACCTCAATCAATGCAACTTCGGAAATCTCCGCTTCGGCTCGCCACCATGCCGATGGCCGCACGCTCCAAAATCATCACGCGGTGTCTTACGAAAGCGACGACCTTTATGCATCCGCGGTCCGTCCGGTCTCGGCTTACGCGCCGACCGAGCCGCGTGGGCCGAGCGAATTGCTTACCGGCCGAGGACTTTATTGAGGCTTGGCTTTCATCGGCTGCGCGCGTTCGCGTTCAGGACTTCGATCAAGACGGCACTGACCTCAGCGGCGCGCTCCTGTTGAAACTGGGCTACCTGTCGCCAACGCGCTTGGCGCCGATCAAGCCCGTGATGATGGAATCCTTGGAGCCGCGATGAAACTGCGGGCGGCCCCACCGCTGGGATGTGAGCGGTTGGCGAAATGATCACGTCGTCCTACATTAGAGGGTACCGCAGGTGGACGCGAAAGCCGCTTTGGCCGTTTGCTGCTCGCGATATCCGCTCGTTTGAGCTGGCGCAGTAAGCCGCCGCCGCCCGAAACCCGTGTTGTTTGCGCTCCTTCCAACTGTTATTAGGCCGGCCTCAATGGCACTCTGGATAGCAATCTTCCGCACGCCTCGGCGCTTCTGGCCCAATCTACTGGCCGGTGTACTGGTGGCGACCGTCGGTTGGGCCGGTGCGGTATACGCCGCCAATAACAGCATTCAAGGCGCCAAGAAGGAAGAGGGCGGCTTCGATGGTGACGCGCCGACTGCGATTCTGATGGAAGCCTCCAGCGGCAGCGTGCTGTTTGAGAAGAACGCCGACGAGTTGCGGGCCCCGTCCAGCATGATGAAGCTGATGACCGCCGAAGTTGTCTTCCATGCGATCAAGCAAGGCGAGATCAAACTTACGGACGAATATCGCGTCAGCGAAAACGCCTGGCGCAAAGGCGGCGCGCCGGCCGGCGGCTCGACGATGTTTGCCGCCATTCACAGCAAAATTTCCGTGGATGATCTCCTGCACGGCGCAATCATTCAGAGCGGAAATGATGCTTGCATGGTGCTGGCCGAGGGCATGGCTGGTAACGAGCGTGCCTTTGCCGAGTTGATGACCAAGCGGGCCCGCGAACTAGGAATGATGCGATCAACGTTCGGCAACTCCAACGGTTTGCCGGACCCAGATAACAAGATGACGGTGCGCGAACTTGCAATGCTTGCGCGTTATATCATCCGGACCTATCCCGAATTCTACAAGCTGTTCGGCGAGAAGGAGTTCACCTGGAACAAAATCCGGCAGCAAAATCGAAATCCGCTGCTGAATTCCCTGGAAGGCGCGGATGGGTTGAAGACCGGATACACCAAGGAAGGTGGCTACGGCATCGTCGGGTCCGCCGTGCAAAACGGGACTCGGCTGATTGTAGTCCTCAATGGGCTGGAAGATCCCGAGGATCGCGCCTCCGAGGCCAAAAAGATGCTCGAATGGGGATTTCGCAATTTTGAGGCCCGAGCATTGTTCGCGGCACAGCAGCCGATCGGCTATGCCAAGGTGTTCGGTGGCGCGAGCCGCTCGGTCAAACTGGTCAGTCCCAAACCGATTGAGGTGATGGTCCACAAGAACAGCAACGATAAGCTGATCGCGCGTATCATTTATAGCGGGCCGGTGCGGGCGCCGATCGAGGCCGGCCAAGAGATCGGTCTGGTCAGAGTATGGCGCGCCGGCAATATCGCCATGGAGGCGCCAGTTTATGCGGGCGAGTCGATTGGCGTGGGATCGACCATGCGGCGGGCGATCGATGGGGTAAGCGAACTCGTTATTGGCGCGTTCCGCTTAGGCGCCGAGAAACTTTGAAATGGTTAAGCCTGCGATTAAAAGAAATCCGGGGCGCGGACGATTCATCACCTTTGAGGGTGGTGAAGGATCCGGCAAGTCGACACAGATCAAGACGATTGCGGAACGCCTGAAGGCCGCGAAGTTAAGGTCCATAGTAACTCGAGAACCGGGCGGGTCTCCCGGTGCCGAAATTATCAGGCACCTTGTGCTGTCCGGCATGGGCAAGCTGTTGGGCTCGGAGGCAGAAACGCTGTTGTTTGCGGCCGCGCGCGACGACCATGTCCGCACCGTGATCGAGCCCGCCCTCAATCAGGGAATCTGGGTGCTGTGTGATCGGTTTTCAGATTCAACGCGTGCCTACCAAGGCAGTCTCGGCAAGGTGTCGCCAGAAATTCTCAATGCCATGGAGCGAGTCACCATCGGCGATCTCAAACCTGATCTGACCATCATTCTCGATGTGCCGGTAGAAGTTGGCATCAGGCGCGCGAAAGCTCGGCGGGGGGCCGGCTCCCCTGACCGCTTCGAAGCTGAAGGCTTCAGATTTCATCAGGAACTCCGTGAGGCCTATCGAAGGATTGCCGCCGACGAACCGCAACGATGCGTGCTGATCGATGCGACGGCAGAGCCGGCCCTTGTTGCGGAAAAAATATGGACCGCGTTGCGCGACCGCTTCTTCGTCGCCAATCCCGGCAACGTGGCCAGCTCAGCATGAGCGCCCGCCAGGTAGAGGCGCGCGTATCCGCCGTTCACCCGCGCGAGACCACAGCGCTGTTCGGGCATAACCATGCGGAGATGGCATTGTTGAATGCCTATCGAAGCGGTCGCGTTCCGCATGCCTGGTTGATTGGGGGTCCGGCGGGAATTGGCAAGGCGACGCTGGCCTATAGAATGGCGCGTTTTGTGCTCGCGCATCGCAATCCGCTTGGCGCTGACGTACAACGCGCTGAGTCGCTCTGGGTTGATCCATCTGATCCGGTCGCGCGACAGGTCGCGGCGGGAGCTCATGGCGGGTTGCTGACATTGGAGCGGACACGCAACGACAAGGGCGTGTTGCGGACCGTCATCACCGTGGATGAAACACGGGAGACGATCTCGTTTTTCGGATCAACCGCGGCGGGGGAGGGGTGGCGTGTCTGCGTCGTGGATACCGTGGATGAACTCAATCCGAATGCCGCCAATGCCTTGCTGAAAGTGCTCGAAGAACCGCCGCAGCAATCGCTGTTTCTCCTGGTCAGCAACGCGCCCGCGCGAGTGTTGCCGACCATCCTGTCACGATGCCGCAAACTGCTTTTGCGACCTCTCGCCAGCTCCGATGTCCGCAAGGCTGCTGCTGAAGCCACCGCTACGGCGCCCGATGATCCCGCGCTGATCGAGGCTACCGAGCCGGCGGAGGGCAGCGTTGCCCGCGCGATCACGTTACTTGGCGGGGACGCCCTCAAGTTGCAGCAGCGCGCTGCAACGCTGCTGGCCGCCCTGCCGAGCGTTGATCCGCGCGAACTTCACGCCCTCGGTGACGCTCTCGGTAACAGTGACAGGGTGGCCCTCGCAGCCTTTATCGACAGTGTCGATCGGTGGTTCAGCGAGCACCTTCGGGCCGACGAGGCAAATGCCAACGCAAACCTTCCCCGCCTTGCACGGCTTGCGGAGGTGTGGGAAAAGATTAACCGCGCCGCTCGCGACACCGCGGAATACAATCTGGAGCGAAAACCTCTGGTTTTCTCCGTGTTCGGTCTGCTCGCGGAAGCGACGCGTTAGGCGCCCGCCGGCGGTCAGCCCCCCAGCAATATTGTTGAGCACCAAGAGGAATTGTGGTGGCAATCGCCAGTAAGAAAACTGCCAAAAAACGCAGCCGCAAGAAGGCCCGCAAATTGCGTCGACCCGCCACCAAGGCTGCCGCGCCGAAAAAGCGTGCGAAGCGAGCAATTGCGCCGAAGAAGCGCAAGGCAAAGAAACCCTCGGCCAAGAAGACAGTTTTGAAAAAGCCGACAAGAAAATCGCCCAAGAAAACCCAATCGGCAAAGGGTCCCCCAACATCAAACAAATCGAGCGTCTCCAGAAAGCGCTCTGGTGCCGCAACGGAAAGAAGCGGAAGGCGCAGCAGCAGACAAGCGGCGAGCTCCCCGGTCGCATTGCAAAGAAATTCGTTCTACATCACCACCGCAATCGCATACCCCAACGGCGTGCCGCATATCGGTCATGCCTATGAGGCGATCGCGACGGATGCGCTGGCGCGTTTCCAGCGGCTGGATGGCAAGGATGTATTTTTCCTAACCGGCACTGACGAGCATGGCCTGAAAATGGTCCAGACCGCAGAACTGGAAAAGCTGCCGACCATCGAAGTCGCCACTCGCAACGCTCAGCGCTTCAAAGACATGGACGAGCGTCTGAATATCTCGTTTGATCGTTTTATCCGCACGACCGAACAACAGCACCATCGCTCCAGCCAGGAGATCTGGAAGCGGATGGCTGATAACGGCGACATTTACCTCGACAGCTATGCCGGCTGGTATTCGGTCCGCGACGAAGCCTACTACGCTGAAGAAGAAACCATCCTCGGCGAAGATAGCGTGCGGCGCGGGCCCCAGGGAACACCGGTCGAATGGGTCGAGGAGAAGAGTTACTTTTTTAGATTATCCGCATATCAGGACAAGCTTCTGACGCTCTACGAAAACCAGCCGGATTTCATAGGGCCTGACTCGCGCAAGAATGAAGTCATAAGTTTCGTCAAAGGCGGTCTGAGGGATCTATCGATTTCGCGCACTACGTTCGACTGGGGCGTGCGTGTTCCCGGGAATCCTGAGCACGTGATGTATGTGTGGGTCGACGCCTTGACGAACTACATCACCGGAGTGGGCTTTCCCGACGAGGACGACCCGAACTGGCGCTATTGGCCTGCCGACGTGCATATCATCGGCAAGGATATCATCCGCTTTCACGCGGTGTATTGGCCGGCATTTCTGATGTCGGCGGGAATTCCCGTTCAGAAGCGCGTTTATGCCCACGGCTTCCTGTTCAACAGGGGCGAGAAGATGTCGAAATCTGTTGGCAACGTCGTGGACCCCTTCAATCTGGCCGAACAATACGGCGTTGACCAGATGCGGTATTTTTTCCTGCGCGAGGTGCCGTTCGGGCAGGACGGTAGCTATAATCACGAAGCCATTGTGGCCCGCATCAACGCCGATCTCGCCAACGATTTTGGCAATCTTGCGCAACGGTCGCTGTCCATGATCGCGAAGCAGTATCAGGGCGTGCTGCCGGAGCCTGGTCCCTTCAGCGACAACGACAAAACCATTCTGGCGCAAGCGGATGGGATGATCGGGTTAGCGCGCAGCGCAATGGCAACGCAGCAGATTCATCAGGCGCTCAATGCCGCTTGGGCGGTGGTGGCCGAAGCGAACCGTTATTTCGCGGGCGAAGCGCCGTGGGCGTTGGCAAAGACCGATCCCCAGCGTCAGGCCACCGTACTTTACGTGACCGCCGAAGTCGTCCGGCAGGTAGCGATTTTGGCGCAACCCGCGATGCCTGCGGCCTGCGCGAAGCTGCTTGATCTCCTTGGCATTTCCAATGAGATCAACTCGCGCAATTTTGCCGCACTGGGCAGACGTATTAAACCCGGAACCGTGCTTCCCGGGCCGACCCCCGTCTTTCCCCGCTATATTGAGCCGACTGCGGCGTGAACGGTTCAAAGCCGATGCTGGTCGACAGTCATTGTCATCTCGACTTTCCTGACTTCGCCGATGATCTAGATTCCATCGTCACTCGGGCTGCCTCCGCCGGTGTCGGGCGGCTCGTCACCATTTCGACCCGGGTAAAGCGGCTTGATGCCCTGCTCGCAATCGCCGAGCGCTTTCCAAACGTTTATTGCTCTGTCGGAACCCATCCGCATCATGCAGATGAAGAAGACGGCATTTCCGCCCAGGAGCTGATTGCATTGACGCAGCATCCGAAGGTGGTGGCACTAGGGGAGGCGGGGCTGGATTATTTTTACCAGCACGGGTCGCGCCAGGCTCAGGAGCGAGGATTTCGAGAACACATCGCAGCCGCGAGGGCCACTGGCCTGCCCCTCGTCATTCACACCCGAGATGCTGACGACGACTGCGGCCGTATTCTCGAAGATGAAATATCAAAGGGATCGTTTCGCGCGGTGCTGCATTGCTATACCGGTGGGCGGGAGCTGGCGATGAAGGCGATCTCGTTGGGTCTATCAATTTCGTTTACCGGAATTCTCACATTCAAGAAGTCGCAAGCTTTGCGCGATCTCGCCGCCGAACTACCTGCCGATCGCATCATGGTCGAGACCGATGCGCCCTACCTGGCGCCAGGCAAATTTCGCGGCAAGCGAAACGAGCCATCATACGTGGTCGAAGTGGCGAAGGTTCTGGCGCAGAGCCGTGGGGTATCGCTTGATGAAATTTCGCGACAAACGACCGCGAACTTCTTCCGCTTCTTTTCGAAAGTCCCATCCGCGGAAGCGATGGGATGACACTGACGCTGACAATTCTGGGCTGTGGCTCGTCGGCAGGCGTACCGCGTCCGGCGCTCGGCTGGGGCGCCTGCGATTCCAAAAATCCAAAGAATCGGCGACGCCGCTGTTCACTGCTGGTGGAGCGGACAGCGGATCAGGGAACGACCAAAGTCCTGATCGACACCTCTCCGGATCTTCGCGAGCAGTTGATCGATGCGCAGGTTGACCATCTGGATGCGGTTTTCCTGACTCACGAGCACGCCGATCAGACGCACGGCATAGACGATCTCCGGTCCGTCGTGCTGCACCAGCGTCGGCGCATTCCCTTCTATCTCAACCAATCGACGGCCGTCGATATCATTCCGCGTTTTTCCTACTGCTTCGCGTCACCTCCCGGCAGCGACTATCCTCCGATCCTTGATCGTTACGCGATCGAGGCGGGAGAAAGTCGTACCATTGAAGGGAAGGGGGGAGCGGTGACGCTTTCGGCATTCCTCATGCAGCACGGCAATATTGCCGCGCTCGGCTATCGGATTGCGGATGCGGCGTACACGCCTGACGTCAACGACATTCCGCCCGAAAGCTGGTCCTTTCTGGAAAACCTTGATTTGTGGATTATCGACGGGCTGCGCTACGCGGGGCATCCCAGTCATTTCAGTGTCAATGACGCGTTGTCGTGGCTCGAGCGCTTCAAGCCACGCCGTGCCGTCATAACCAACATGCATTCCGACCTGGATTACGAGGTGCTGCGTCAGAGCTTGCCACGGAACATCGTACCCGCTCATGACGGCATGCGCCTAATCCTTGATCGGGGCGACTGAAGCAGGGCGCGTTGTGTCTGTGACCCCTTTCAACTCAAGCCGAAATCGCCTTCGCGGAATCCACCTGGTCACGCAGCATGAATTTCTGGATTTTTCCGGTCGAGGTCTTCGGGATAGGTCCGAACACCACCGCTTTCGGGCTCTTGAAGCCGGACATCTGAGCGCGACAAAACGCGATGATTTCGGCTTCGGTCGCTTGGGCGTTCTCTTTTAATTCGACAAAGGCACAAGGCACCTCTCCCCATTTGCTATCCGGTTTCGCCACCACAGCGGCAAACAGCACCGCTGGATGTTTATAGAGAACGTCCTCCACCTCAACGGACGAGATGTTTTCGCCGCCAGAGATGATGATGTCCTTGGATCGATCCTTGATGATGACATAGCCGTGTTCGTCGAGCACGCCGAGATCGCCGGTGTGAAACCACCCACCAGCAAACGCTTCCTGAGTTGCTTTCTCGTTTTTGAGATAGCCCTTCATGACGATATTGCCGCGGAACATCACCTCGCCGATGGTCTCGCCATCGCGCGGCACCTCGCGCATTGTCTCCGGATCGATCACGGTGACGGCTTCCTCCAGCGGGTAGGGCACGCCCTGCCTTCGTTTCAGTTGGGCACGTTCACCGACGGGCAGGCGGTCCCAGCCAGGTTGCTCGGCGCATACCGACGCCGGGCCATAAACCTCGGTCAGGCCGTACACATGGGTGAGCTTAATCCCGATGCTTTCAGCACCTTCGAGCACAGCCACTGGAGGTGCTGCCCCCGCGATCAATCCGATAACACGCCGCGCGACGGTGCCTTTCGGTGCATCCGGCGCGTTGATCAGCGTATTGTATACAATTGGCGCGCCGGCCATGTGAGTGACGCCATGTTGGCGGATCAGTTCGAATATTTTCGTGGGATCGACCTTGCGCAGGCAGACATTGATGCCGGCCGAGGCTGCGATGGTCCATGGAAAGCACCAGCCGTTGCAGTGAAACATGGGTAGCGTCCAGAGATAGACCGGGTGCTGGCCAAGATTCCCCGCGAGGATATTGCTGATCGCATTGAGATAGGCGCCCCGGTGATGGGTCACCACGCCCTTTGGATTCCCGGTTGTCCCCGAGGTGTAACTGAGGGCGATGGCTTCCCATTCGTCCTGCGGCAGACGTGGCGCAAAGTTTTCATCGCCCTGTGCCAGCGCGTCTTCGTATTCGACCCCGCCGATCTGTTTTCCGCCTACGAAGCTTGGGTCGTTTACGTCGATGACGAACGGCTTTGGCCCTTTCATGAGCCCGAGCGCCTCGGCAATTACTGCCGAGAATTCCGGATCGACTAGGATTATCTTCGCGCCGCCGTGATCGAGCTGAAACGCGATCGAGGGGGCGTCAAGCCGGATGTTAAGTGCGTTGAGCACCGCGCCGGCCATCGGCACCGCAAAATGGACCTCGTTCATGGCCGGTACATTCGGCAGCATCGCCGCCACTGTGTCGCCTTCGCCTATTTTTTGGCTTGCGAGAAAGGATGCGAACCGCCGGCAGCGCGCATAGGTTTGCGCCCAGGTGAAGGTGCGGCCCTCATAGATCGTGCTGATGAGATCGGGATAAACGGCGGCACTGCGGGCGAGGAAGCTAAGCGGCGTGAGCGGCACGTAATTGGCCGGCGTCTTGTCCAGTCCGACGTTGTACTGGTTCTGCTTCCCACTCATCGGGTACCTCCCATTGCGTACCGCTTTACAGGAATCCGATCGATATCCGCGCAAAGATGAAGAAAGCGAGCACGATCAGATCGCCGCAATCATCTCAATATATAGCCCGAGATCGACCTGATGCGTCAGCGGGATCGACGTCCCCCAGCGGCACCAATCTGGAAGCGATACAGCCCGACCGATCTCCGGACGTTCTTATCAGTTTTCTGTAAGTTATTGATAGGACGCCATATAAGATATTCCATAATATACCTTATGCGAATCTCGCATTCCTCGCCAAAGGCTTTCTGGCTGCACTCCGAGCCCGCTCAGCGCCCTCTAAAGCGCGGCTTGCGCTTTGCCATAAACGCGGCCAAGCCTTCCTTGTGATCCTCGGTCAGGCTCGCCAATGCAAACTGATCGACGTCCAATATGGCTCGCGAGGTCGTCAAGCGCATGCGCCAGCCGATTGACGGTGAGCTTCGTCATAGCGACGGATAGCGGCGGCTGCGCGGCGATCTTTGCAGCAAGTGCGAAGGCCATTTCAAAGGACTTGCCGGGTTCGGCCACCTCCTCCACCAAACCCCACTCAAAGGCCTCTTGGGCGCTGATGCGCTGGTCGGCCAGGATGACCGCTTGTTTGGTTCGCGCCGGTCCGATCAGGTGCAGCATGCGCGGAATGCTCTGCCAACTCATGTTCATGCCGAGGGCGATCTCGGGCACCCGCAAATGCGCGTCGCGACCCATGATGCGGAAATCCAATGCCACGGCGAGCGCGACCCCGCCGCCGACGCAAAAGCCTTCGATGGCACCGATTGTGATTTGGTCCATGTCATGCCAGGCTCTGGTAAGCCGTGGGCCCAGCTTGAGATGGCGTCGCAACGAGCCGAGATCCATCGTCGAGCGGGAGCGACCCTCGGCATCCCGGAGGTCGAAACCCGCACTGAACCCACGTTGGCCTCCGGTGAGAATCACGGCCGAGGTTTCCCCGTCATCCTCGAAGCTGCGCGCCGTCTCGGTGAGCTCGCGAAGCGCTTGCGGCGACAGCGCATTGATGCCATCGCCGCGATCGAAGCGCACCACGGCAATGCGCCCGTCGGGCCCAAGTCCTTTTTCAATCTTTACGAATTCCATGAGAAGTTGATGCTCCCGAGCCTATATTTTTTCGTCAGGATAGCTCACAAATGGCCGGTGCGCTCCCGCGCCGGCCTGCCCTCGGGTACGGGAAAGCGGATGGTGGTCCCAATCGTGATCCAGTTGGCGTTTTCGCCAGTGATGTTGCGCCCGTAGATGATGTCGACAGAGAAGATCTCGTTCGGCCGATAGCGCACGCCGGTCTGGAAACGCGGCCGAACTACGCTCGGTAGATCGGCGGCGCCGGCTTGGCCGAATGTTTCGATTGTCCATTGAAAGACATCGGTGAACTTCCAGTCGAACCCGACGCCGTAGGTCATGTAATGCCTGTCCAGCGTGCGGTCCCAAAGCCAACCGGTATTGATGTTGACCCGCATAGTTTCCGAAAGGCGAAAGGTTGCCGGCATCACCGCGAAGGCCGCAAGATTTGCGCCAGTTAGCGCATCGAATGAGCCGCCCGCAAAAAACGAAAAGCCGACTCTGCCGATTCCCGTCGGAACGAGATTGGTTTTGGCTTTTGGATTGAGGGCGGTACTCCACTCGCCGTCAGAACGCGACCTGTTGGTCAAAAGACTCAATTCCACCGGCTTGAACACATCCACCACGCAGGACGGGTTCGCCACGGCCGAAAAATCCTGATTGCTTGCGCTGGAGATCCAGCTTTCGACCTTGCATGATCCTGTCTCGGAGATGTCGGCGGCATCGACCGCGTAAGCGCCATTGGCAGCACGGCCCTCGTCTGTCGGCAGCAGCGCCACGAGACCTGCTACGGCGGCAAATAGCATGCGTTGCCACATTAACCCCATATGGTAAGGCTAGCTGAGTCTCCGGGCCACGGTGCGCCAAAAAGGTATGTAGCGGACGCATCCGAACCGCTCTCCAGCGCAACTCACGACCTCGCACGAGAGAGGTACTTCCAGGCTCCAATGACCATCAAAATCCCGATTATGTGATCTTCGGCCGCATCTCGACATGGCCGGAATATTACGCCTATTCTTCTGAAATGACCCATCACGACCACGACCATCATCACGACCATTCGGAATTGTCCGAAACGGAATTGCGCGTACGCGCGCTCGAGACCATCCTGACCGAAAAGGGCTACATCGACCCAGCCGCGCTCGATCTGTTGATTGAGACCTACGAAACCAAAGTGGGCCCGCGGAACGGGGCCCGCGTTGTGGCACGCGCCTGGAGCGATCCGGCTTTTCGCGACCGCCTCATCCGCGATGCCGCCCCGGCAATTGCCGAACTCGGTTATGCCGGGCGTCAAGGCGAGCACATCGTCGCGCTCGAGAATACGCCTCGCCTCCATAACATGGTCGTATGCACGCTTTGCTCCTGCTACCCTTGGCCAGTGCTCGGGTTGCCGCCGGTGTGGTACAAATCCGCGCCGTATCGCTCAAAGGCGGTGAAGGACCCACGAGGGGTGCTCCGCGATTTCGGCTTCGAGTTACCAGAAGGCACGGACATTCGCGTTTGGGATTCGACGGCGGAGATCCGATATCTGGTGCTGCCCCTGCGTCCCTCGGGCACCGAAGGCTGGAGCGAGGAGCGTCTCGCTGATCTTGTCACCCGCGATAGCATGATCGGCACCGGGTTGCCGAAACAACCTCACGAGGCCACGTGATGGATGGCGCGCACGATATGGGCGGCGTCGCCTGGTCAGGCCCAGTGCGGCCGGAACCGAACGAGCCGGTGTTCCACGCACAGTGGGAGCGACGCGCATTCGCCGTCACAATGGCGATGGCCATGCCGGGCGGTTGGAATATCGACATGTCGCGGTTTGCCCGCGAAAATCGTTCGCCTCAAGACTACCTGAGCAAGAGCTATTACCAGATCTGGTTTGCCGGGCTCGAGCGGCAGCTGCTCGAGCGCGGACTGGTCGCCTCCGACGAGATTGCAGCCGGCAAGTCCTTGCATCCGGCAAAACCAGTAGCGAAGATCCTGACGCCCGACGGTGTTGCTGCGGTGCTGCATCGGGGCGGGCCAACAGAGCGCTCGGCCAGGAGCCCTGCTCTATTCGCCGTCGGTGATCGCGTGCGCGCCAAGACGATCCATCCAGCCACCCATACGCGGTTGCCTCAATATGTGCGCGGGCACGCCGGCATCATCGACCGAGTGCTGGGCTGTCATGTCTTTCCCGACAGCAATGCGTCCGGGCACGGAGAGAATCCGCAATGGCTCTACACCGTCAGTTTTGACGGTCTGGAATTGTGGGGCGAGGAGTCCGATCCGAATCTGCGGGTGTCGGTTGATGCTTGGGAACCTTATCTGGAGCGCATCTGATGGCGCTCCGTTCAGAAGCAGCAGTTGAGGCAACTCGCGCCCTGCCCGGCATTCCCCAAGACGCTGATGGACCGGTCTTTCGTGAACCGTGGGAAGCACAGGCGTTTGCCATGGCCCTCGCGCTCCACGCCCGCGGCGTGTTTACGTGGACCGAGTGGGCGGCCGCGCTGGCGAACGAAATCAAGCGCGCGCAAACGGCAGGCGATCCCGACAGCGGCGAGACGTATTACCGACACTGGTTGGCAACGCTGGAAAATCTTGTCTCAGCCAAAGGCGTGGCCAGCTCCGACATCCAGCACCGCTATCGTGATGCCTGGGACCACGCCGCCGACCGCACGCCGCATGGTTCGCCGATCATCCTGAAGCCGGAAGATTTTGCTCGGCCGTCCTCAGATTGAACTTTGATTGTGAAGTGGATTCGACGGCTGCGGGGGTCGTAAGCTTACGAGCCCGCATATTCCCGCCAACCTTTCGCGCGCAACGCGCAGGCCGGGCATTCGCCGCAACCGTAACCCCACTCGTGTCGCGCACCTCGCTCGCCAAGATAGCATGTGTGGGAGTGTTCACGAATAAGGTCGACCAGCCCTGCCCCGCCGAGTTCATTGGCAAGCTTCCAGGTGCTGGCCTTGTCCAACCACATC
Source organism: Bradyrhizobium sp. (assembly GCF_035273305.1). GTDB lineage: Bacteria > Pseudomonadota > Alphaproteobacteria > Rhizobiales > Xanthobacteraceae > Bradyrhizobium. The sequence continues at coordinate 15,027 of NZ_DATEPI010000224.1, forward strand.
AGGGGTGTGTGCAGTTCGAAGGCCTTGTTCATGCCGAGATTGAGCGCGAGTTGCAGCGCCCGTATGGTGTCGTCGCGGCAATCAGGATAACCGGAATAATCGGTCTCACACATTCCGCCGACAATGTGATCGATGCCTCGCCGATAGGCTAAAGCCGCCGCGAACGTCAGGAACACCACGTTTCGACCGGGCACGAACGTATTGGGCAGACCATCGGCACCCATCGCGATCGCGACATCTCGCGTAAGCGCGGTATCCGAGATCTCGGCCAATGTCGGAACTGCGAGCGTGTGGTTTTCACCGAGCTTCGCCGCCCAATCCGCGCGCAATGATTTGATGCCCCTCAAAAGACGCTCGCGGCAGCTTAGCTCAATCGCATGGCGCTGCCCGTAGTCAAAGCCAAGCATTTCGACGCGCGCAAAGCGCTGTAGAGCCCATGCGAGGCAGGTGGCGGAATCCTGTCCGCCCGAGAACAGCACAAGCGCGGTGTCGGATGGCGATCGAACGTTCATGGCTGCCCATTATCACCCCTTGCCCGCTTGGCCAAATCCACCGGGAATACCGACCATTCTACTGTTTCGCTGGATCGACCCGCACCTTGCATCCTATAAGCCTGATGCCTCAGAACCCGGTGTGCCATGACCCCTTCCCGCGACATTTCACGGCTGCTCGAAATCATGGCTATCCTTCGAACGCCCGGCTCGGGTTGTCCGTGGGATCTCGAGCAGGATTTCACGACCATTGCGCCCTACACTATCGAGGAGGCGTACGAAGTCGCTGATGCGATCGCGCGCGGCGATCTCCATGACCTCAAGGACGAATTGGGCGACCTGCTGCTGCAGGTCGTGTTTCATGCGCGTATGGCCGAGGAGAAAGACGCATTCTCCTTCGGCGACGTGGTCGAGACGATCACGCGCAAGATGATCAGGAGGCATTCGCATGTCTTCGCCGACAAGGACGGCCGATTGACGCCGTCCGACGTGAAGGGCGCCTGGGAGCGCATCAAGGCAGAGGAGAAGGCTGAGCGCGCGGAGGCGCATTCAGCAGAACGCGGATCTCGCAAGTCAATTCTGTCGGGTGTGAAGGCCGGCCAACCCGCGCTGGCGCGCGCGATGGAATTGCAGCGCAAGGCCTCTACTGTCGGTTTCGACTGGAACGATCCGGGGGCCGTGCTCAACAAAATTCGCGAGGAGGCAGACGAGATCGAGGCCGCGCTTGACCGCAGGGATAATGACGAACTTGCGGCGGAAACCGGGGATCTGCTGTTTGCACTGGTCAATCTGGCGCGGCATATCGGTGCTGACCCGGAGCTGGTGCTTCGGAGCACCAATGCCAAGTTCGAGCGCCGCTTCGCGTACATAGAGCAATGCTTGGAGTCGCAGGGACGTTCGCTCAATGGAGCATCGCTGGAGGAGATGGACGCGTTGTGGAACGAGGCCAAAACGAGGACGTAAGCCGGACGAAGACGTGTCGTCCGGGCGCAGCCCTCCTCCCGCATATACGTAGGTCGGTGGCCGGATAAACGTATCGCACTATGAAACCATGTGCGGTACGGCATCGAAACGATCGATTACGATGTCGCGCTTGGTTTCGTCCACACGCACCGTCATATCAAACCGGCCGTCTCGAAGCTGTTTATTGAGCACTTCCGAATTGCGGTGCAGCCAACTGACCCCCGCGCCGTCAGCAGCGTCGATCGAAAGGTCCAGGGTGATCCGGGTTGAGGCCAGCCTCTGTTCGATCGCAGACAGTAGCTCTTCGATTCCTTCTCCGGTCTGGGCCGAAACCAGAAAACACGGCCGCTCCGTCGGGCGGCGCGCAGCAATGTTCTTGAGGTTTTCACGCGCGTCCTGGTCAAAGCGATCGATCTTGTTCCAAACTTCCAGGATGCGCTGTCCGACGTCGGGATCGATGCCGAGCTGACGCAGAACGGTTTCGACATCACGCTGTTGCGCCTCGGTGTCTTCATGCGAGATGTCGCGAACATGCAGGATGATATCCGCCTCCAGTACTTCTTCCAGCGTGGCGCGAAACGCCGCCACGAGCTGGGTAGGCAGGTTTGAGATGAAACCGACCGTATCTGACAACATCGCCTTGCCGCCATGCGGCAGGCTGAGGGCACGCAAAGTGGGATCAAGCGTTGCGAACAACATATCGGCCGCCTGCACGTCGGCGCGGGTCAGGCGATTGAACAGCGTCGACTTTCCCGCATTGGTGTAGCCCACCAGCGCGACTACGCGATATGGCACCCGCTGGCGCCCTGCTCGATGCAGCCGACGTGTTCCCTGGACCTTCTTGATTTCATTTTCCAGCCTCGTGATACGTTCGCCGATCAAGCGGCGATCGGCTTCGATCTGGGTTTCACCAGGGCCTCCCATGAAGCCGAAGCCGCCGCGCTGGCGCTCAAGATGCGTCCAAGACCGCACCAGGCGGCTCCGCTGATAATTGAGATGGGCCAATTCGACCTGCAGCGCGCCCTCTTTCGTCTTGGCCCGACGCCCGAAAATCTCCAGGATCAAGCCGGTGCGGTCGAGCACCTTGGCGTTCCACGCTTTCTCGAGATTACGCTGTTGGATCGGCGACAACGCGCAATCCATGACAACCAGCTCGATATCGTGCCCGCTGATCAACCCCACGATCTCCTCGACCTTGCCCTTGCCGAGATAGGTCGCTGGCCTGATCTGAGTGACCGGCGCGATCAGCGCATCGGCTATTGTCAGGTCAATGGCGCGCGCCAGACCTACGGCCTCCTCAAGCCGTGCCTCCGTATTGCGGATGACATGTTGATCCGTTTGCGTCTCGGTATCGCCGCGACGCCTTCGCATATACGGGCCGATGACGATCACGCGCCCGCTGGGTTTACCCGCAGCCGACCGTGCGCGGTCGGTCCCCCTTTCGGGATCACGCGGTTCCAATCAGATCACTCTCAAGCCGGCGCATCCTCGCCGCCTTCGAACAACTGGATCGGAGCGCCGGGCATGATGGTCGAGATCGCATGCTTGTAGACGAGCTGCGAATGACCGTCGCGCCGGAGCAGCAAGCAAAAATTGTCGAACCATGTGACAATCCCCTGCAGCTTTACTCCATTGACCAGAAAAATCGTAAGTGGCGTTTTAGTTTTGCGAACGTGATTAAGGAAGGTGTCCTGAAGATTTTGTGCGCGGTCTGCCGCCATTGTTTTTATCCCGCAGTCTTGTTTGCTTCTTTTTGTTTGAACCGATTGCCCGCTTTCGCGCGTCATCCGGCTGCCGGCTCTGTCCTGAGATCCCCCTCCGGAAGGCACGGCGGCATGATTAGAAGGCAGGCGGCGTTTTTAGGCAAGGCGGTTCGCCGACCCAGGCACAGCCGCAATTCCCCGGATTGCCTCGAAACTCGGCAAATTTCTCATATGCGGCGCATAAATGGCTTCGCGAGAGCCGATCATCCCACGCCAAGTGCCTTAAGCTTGCGATGCAGAGCCGAGCGCTCCATGCCGACGAACTCAGCCGTTCGGGAGATATTTCCTGAGAAACGGCTGATCTGGGCAATCAAGTAATCGCGCTCGAATACCTCCCGAGCCTCCCGGAGCGGTAGCCCCATAATATGCTCACCATTGTTACTGGTAGGCATCGCCGGCACCATCGAGCCGACGTCCTGCGGCAGCATGTCAGCGGTGATAATCACTTCCGGACCGCCGCCCGCTAGAATCATCACGCGCTCGACGTTGTTACGCAGTTGCCGGACATTTCCGGGCCAGACATGCGACTGCAACACCGCCATAGCATCCTGCCCGATCTGGCGTTTTGGCAATCCCGTCGCGCCCGAAATCTGGTCCATGAAATAGTCAATCAGCTCGGGAATGTCCTCCCGGCGTTCGGAGAGCGGTGGCACCCGAATGGGCACCACCGAGAGCCGGTGATAAAGATCCTCGCGGAAACGCCCGGCGGCGATCTCCTCTTCTAGGTTGCGCGCTGTCGACGAGATGATGCGAACATCGACATTGACCTTGGTGGTCCCTCCTGAACGCTGGAACGTCTGGTCGACCAGCACCCGCAAGATCTTGTTTTGGGTCTCGCGCGGCATGTCGCCGATTTCGTCGATGAACAGCGTGCCGCCATGCGCTTCCTCCAGCGCGCCAGCTTTGCGCTGATGCTCGCCATTTGACTGTTCGATGCCGAACAGTTCGACTTCCATGCGCTCGGGCGTGATCGCCGCAGCGTTGATGACGACGAACGGTCCTTCAGAGCGACCTGAGAGATTGTGCAGCGTTCGTGCTGCCAGTTCCTTGCCAGCGCCGGAAGGTCCGACAATCATGATCCGGCTGTTGGCCTTTGCGGCTCGCTCGATGGTCTGGCGAAGCTGATTCATGCAGGCTGAGCGTCCCGTCAGAACGCTTGCGGCGGGTGCGAGCTGCTTGAGTTCCTTGACTTCGCGCTTCAGCCGCGACGTTTCGAGCGCGCGCGTGGCGACCAGGATCAGTCGGTCGGACTTGAAAGGTTTTTCGATAAAATCGTAGGCGCCGCGTTTGATCGCCGCGACCGCGGTTTCGATATTGCCATGCCCGGAGATCATCACGACGGGCATGTCGGGGTGATCCCGCTTGATCTGCTCCAGCAATTGAAGACCGTCGAGCTTGCTGCCTTGCAGCCAGATGTCCAGAAATACGAGATGCGGGCGACGGTTGCCGATCTCGCTCATCGCCGTATCGCTGTCGCGTGCAGTCCGAGTGGTGAAGCCCTCGTCATCGAGAATGCCTGCAACCAGGTCGCGAATGTCTGCCTCATCGTCGACAATCAGAATTTCACTTGCCATGGGTTACGCCCGTCCCGTCATTTGCCTGCTGCGGCTTCGATTGTTGCTTCTTTGTTAATCGCCTCTGCCGCCTCCGTAGTTTCGGATTTCGGCGATTTGGTATCTGCGACAGCTTCTTTGCCTTCCGCCTTCGGTGCGTGGCCTGAAATGGCAAAACGCAACCGCATCCAAGCTCCGCGCTGACCCGGCCGGATATCGGCGGCATCATTGAGTTCGATCCGGCCGCCGTGGTCTTCCAGAACGCGACCGACAATCGCCAGTCCAAGACCAGTGCCTTTTTCCCGCGTCGTGACGTAGGGCTCTAGCAGACGCGCCCGGCTGACTTTCGGTAGTCCAATGCCGTTGTCGATGACATCGATCACGATGTCCTCGCCCTCGCGCCCAGCAACAACCTCGATCCGCCCCTTCCCCAGCTGCTCCGGCGGGACCGCCTCGATCGCTTCCGTCGCGTTTTTGATGATGTTGGTCAGTGCCTGCGAGATAAGACGCCGATCGAACTGCGCCCGCATCGGGTCTTGCTTGATGACGGCTTCGATATCGATCTCTGGGTGTCCGACCCGCATCAGGAACACGGCCTGGCGCACGGTATCGGCGACATCTTCGCCTTCGATCACCGGCTTCGGCATCCGCGCGAAGCGCGAGAACTCATCGACCATCCGCCGGATGTCGTCGACCTGTCGCACTATGGTATCGGTGCATTGCTCGAACACCGCCTTATCCTCGGTGATGGCTTTGCCGAATTTGCGGCGAATGCGTTCGGCAGAAAGTTGAATTGGGGTCAGCGGGTTTTTGATTTCGTGCGCGATACGCCGGGCAACGTCCGCCCATGCCGACGTGCGCTGGGCCGAGACGAGGTCGGTAATATCGTCCAGAGTGATGATAAAGCTGTCCCGCGAGTGGCTGGTCTGCTCGGCACTGACGCGAACAGAGAGATTGCGCTCGTGGCCGTCACGCGTGATCGTGATCTGCCCCTGAACCAGTCGCTGCGTGCCTTCGCGTGCGGTTTTCATGATCTCGTCAAGTTCCGGAAGCACGTCTGACAAAGGATGATCCAGCGTCTCCGATTCCGCGTGGCCGATCAGTTTTTCGGCCGAGCGATTGAGAATACCGACACTGCCGGATGCGTCGACGCCGATGATGCCTGCACTTGCCGAAGACAACACCGCTTCGATAAACCGGCGGCGGCTGTCGATCAGGTCGCTCGCGCTGACCAATTCGTCTCGCTGCGTGCGTAACTCCTGAGTCATTTTGTTGAAGGTCTCAGCCAGCTGCGCGAGGTCGCCCTCCGATTTATGCACCGGCACCTGGACGTGAAGATCGCCCGTCGAGACCAGATTGGCGGCGCTCATGAGCCGCCGGATGGGAGCAACCAACCAATTGGCGAAGTTCAATCCGATCAGAACCGATGCCATCAGGAGAGTCAGTCCGATGACCGCGAACATCAGCGCGAGTGACACCTGCATCCCGAGCCGGCGTGATTCCAACTCGGCGTATTCGGCGACGCTGGCTTGGGTTTCTTTCACCTGGGCAACCACATGCGGATCAAGCAGTCGGGCCACGTACAGGAAGGTGTCGTTAAATGCTCGCAGCCGGATTACCGCGGCGACGTAATTCCCCTCCGGAAATACTGAGATCTCGGGTTCATTTTCTCTGACATTGCTCAGGAATTCCGGCGCGGGGGTCGTGAAGGTCTGCTGAATCCCGGTCTGTGCCGATTCCAGAATGTTGCGATCCTTGTCGATCAGCATTGCCCCCGGCAGGTTGCGGGAGGCAGCACTTGCGGTGAGGAGCTCGCGAAATGTTCGGCGATCCTGATCATACAACGGCCGGGCATGAGAAATATCGTTGGCCATTCCGAGGATGTCGCCACGAATGAGCTCGGCGTGCTCATAAAGATAGGCGCGTGCGACGATCAACGAGTTCTGGATCACTTCGCGCGTAGGGCCCGAAAACAGGCGATCAAAACCCCTGTCTATGGTCACATTGGCGACGATCGCGACCAGCACCGCCGGCAATACCGCGATCACGGAAAACAGCCCAACGATCTGAACATGCAGTCGGGCAGCGGCCCGGCCCCGGCGGCGAGCCTGCAGAACCTTCCAAACTTCGCGGATGATGATGCCAACCAGCAGCAGGATAACCGCTGCGTTGATCAGCATAAACGTTATGACGACTTCCCGGGTCGGCTGGATGCGGGTCAGCCCCGTGAGCACCACAAAAGTAAGCAGGGCCGACAGCAGTGCGATGCACACCGCAAATGGCGCTACCCACCTCCAGGGCGACCGCCCCTTTGGCTCGGCAAACGACGTGTCGAACGATGCGGCCGAAGTGTCTGCGCTGGTCATTCGTTGGAAAGTGTGAGCCGAAGCGTTGTGTCCGCTGCCCGCGGAGTGATGCATTCATATCACAATGTTGCCCGATTACGACAATTCCACGGCGCGTCTTAACGCCGACCGGCCCAATCTGATGCCGTCTGCCCGCTTAAAGCCGCTAATTGCCACTCCGGTAGACCTGAATGTCCAGATCTCGAATTTTTTTTCGCAGTGTATTGCGGTTGAGCCCGAGCAGGTCGGCTGCGCGGATTTGATTGCCCCTCGTGGCCGCAAGCGCGGCGGTGAGCAGCGGCACCTCGATTTCCTTAAGGATGCGGTGATACAGGCCCGGCGGCGGTACGCCGTTCGGAAAACCTGAAAAGTGCGACGACAGGTAGGCTTCGACAGCGCCACTGAGATCATCGACGCCGTTTTGCATGCTGCCTCCGGACGTCACGGCCGGCGGCGCCAACTCACCATCGATCACCGAGCCCGTGATCACGTCCTGCGGATATAGCGCCGCGAGCCGCCGCGCGAGATTTTCGAGTTCGCGGACGTTTCCCGGCCAGCGATATTGCTTCATGCGCTCTATCGCCAGCGTATCGAACTTTTTCGGCGGCAACCCATCCCTTTCTGCCAGCGCGAAAAAATGCCGGATCAGATCGGGCAAATCTTCAATCCGTTCGCGTAACGGCGGCAGCCGCAACGGCACCACGTTGAGCCGGAAGAACAGATCCTCCCGGAACAGCCCCTGCTGAATCAGGATACGCAAATCCTTGTTGCTCGCCGCGACGATACGCACATCGGTCTTGATCGCGGTGCGGCCGCCGACCGTGGTGTACTCGCCCTGCTGCAGTACCCTCAGAAGACGGGTCTGCGCTTCCATCGGCATATCGCCAATTTCGTCGAGAAACAGCGTACCCCCTTCCGCCTGCTCGAACCGGCCGGAAGCGCGCGTGTTCGCGCCAGTGAATGCACCGCGTTCGTGGCCGAACAGCTCCGATTCGATCAGGTCACGCGGGATGGCCGCCATGTTAACAGCGACAAAGGGACCGTTGCGGCGCTTTCCGTAGTCGTGCAGCGCGCGCGCGACGAGCTCCTTGCCGGTGCCGGACTCGCCGGAGATCATCACCGTCAGGTCGGTCTGCATCAGCCGCGCCAGCACCCGGTAGATTTCCTGCATCGCCGGCGAGCGGCCCACGAGCGGTATCGAGTCGAACTCGGAGTCGTCGAGCTGGCTAGCCACCCGTTCCTTGGGCTCCGCCAGCGCCCGGCCGACGATCGCGATCAACTCCTTCAGATCGAACGGCTTCGGTAGATACTCATATGCGCCCCGTTCGGAGGCGCGAATCGCGGTCATGAACGTGTTCTGCGCGCTCATGACAATGACCGGAAGGTTGGGCCGCATCTTTTTGATCCGCGGTAACAGATCGAACGCGTTCTCGTCGGGCATCACCACGTCGGTAATGACGAGATCGCCCTCTCCCTGGCTGACCCATCGCCATAGCGTCGCCGCGTTCCCGGTCAGCCGCACTTCGTATCCAGCACGGGAGAGAGCCTGATTCAGGACGGTTCGTATGGCCGTGTCGTCGTCGGCGACGAGTATGCTACCTGCGGGCATCTTTATCGCTCCTCATCTTGTCTCGGTGAGGCATGCGAAGACGTTACCAACACGTCATCGCGGCTGCTTTGATCGAAGTGTGCGGCGGTGTTGAACATCGGCAGCAGCACGCGGAAAATCGTCTTCCGAGGCTGGGATTCGCATTCGATGATGCCGCCATGATCGCCGACAATCTTCGCCACCAGCGCAAGCCCCAGTCCACTACCTGTCGACTTGGTCGTCACAAATGGATCGAATAGATTAGGCAGCAAGTCCTCGGGCACGCCTGCCCCATTGTCCTTGACGCAAAATTCCAGGGGTAACGAGACCCTCGATTTCTTTCCCGGCACCGACAGACGAACGCCAGGACGAAATGCAGTGGTGAGCTGAATCTCCGCATCGCTGCCGAGATCGGCCACCGCTTCCGCCGCGTTCTTTACCAGGTTCAGGAACACCTGAATCAACTGGTCCTGATTGGCCAATACCGGGGGGAGCGATGGATCGTACTCTTCAACAAAGCGGATGTTGCGTGCAAACCCCGATTGCGCGAGACGTTTGACATGATCCAAAACCGAATGGATGTTGACGGGTCCACGCGCCACCGGCCGATCATCGCCGAACACCTCCATGCGGTCGACCAGCGTCACGATACGGTCCGCCTCGTCGCAGATCAGCCGCGTTAGCATTCGATCTTCGGACGAAGCCGCCTGCTCGAGCAGTTGGGCGGCGCCGCGAATACCGGAGAGCGGGTTCTTGATTTCGTGCGCCAGCATCGCTGCCAGCGCGATCACCGATCGCGCGGCACTTCGATGCGTCAATTGGCGGTCCATCTTGTCGGCAATGGTGCGCTCCTGCAGCATCACGACGATATGGCCTGCCCGTTCGCTCAGCGGCGCAACGTGAAGATCCACCTGGCGATCACCGCCGATACGCGGCGTGCCCAAGTCGACCTTGTATTCGTTGACGGCCGAGCCGCTTGAGCGCACTTGATCGATCAACGCGAGTAGCGGACTTCCGAACGGTACGAGTTCTTTCAGCGACTGCCGACGCAGGAATTGGGTCGATATCTCAAAGAATGATTCCGCAGCCATGTTGGCGTCGACGATCCGACCGTCGGGCGCAACCAGCAGCACCGGGTTGGGCAAGGCGTTGAGGATAGCCTCGCCATCCGATGGCATGGGACTGCGATGTTCGGCGGCTAAGCTCATGCAGCAGCGCTCCATGCAAACTCGGCGAACGCATCCGTGAGCGAACGATGCACGCCGGAGGGATCTTCCGACGTCAAAATCTTCGTGCGCCACTTTTTAAGGCTGAAGGCAGGCGCCCTGGCGCAGCGAGCGGCAACGTCCAGCGCCCAGCCGAGATGTTTTCGCGCATGGCGCAGGCCAATGCGCAGTCCGTAATGGCTGCAAACCTCTTCATAGAGCGCGCGGATGTGGTCGAGTTGCTCCGGCAACGCCGGCGGACCTTCGACCGCGCCGGTTTCGAGGCGACGCGCGATTTGACCGGGCAACCACGGCTGCCCCTGCGCGCCGCGGCCAACCATCACGGCGTCGGCACCCGATGATTCAAGCGCCGAAACCGCGCTCTCGAACGAGGTGATGTCCCCGTTGACCACGAGCGGAATACTGATCGCATCCTTGACGGTGCGCACTGCCGCCCAGTCGGCCTCACCCTTGTAGAACTGACAACGCGTGCGGCCATGCACCGAGATCATCTGCACGCCGGCGCCTTCCGCGCGGCGCGCGAGATCCGGCGCGTTCAGGTTGCGCTCGTCCCAGCCGAGCCGCATCTTCAACGTCACCGGCACCTTCACCGCCGCGACAGTCGCCTCTATCAGAGTCAAGGCGTGGTCGAGATCACGCATCAGGGCCGAGCCGGACTGGCCTCCGGTCACATGCCGTGCCGGACAGCCCATGTTGATGTCGATGATGTCCGCGCCAGCGGCTTCGGCGATCCGCGCGCCTTCCGCCATCCAGTGGACCTGGCATCCGGCGAGCTGAACCACATGCGGGCCAATACCGGTTGCCTCGCATCGGAGCTTGGACATCGGCCGCTCGTTTACGAGATCGTCGCTCGCTGTCATTTCGGAGACGACAAGACCGGCCCCCAGAGCGGCCGCGAGCCGGCGAAACGGCGCGTCCGTGACGCCGGACATCGGCGCAAGAAGCACCGGATTGGCAATGGCAACATTGCCAATTTTGAATGATTTAGGGCGTCGAGTTTCAAAGCCGGTCACAGAGTTCCCGTTTCTCGAGGCAGAGATCATGTGCCCGTGCCACAGTTCATTCCGAGCACAAATGTTGTGCAGTTAGCGTCATTGCCTACACTTTAGACAGTTCTCCCAAAGTTGCAAGTGCACCGCAACAACAGGTGGTTTTCTGCCCATTTGACGGGAATCGTTGTGCTTTTTCAGCTGCACCCGTGATAAGGGCAGTCCGGCGTTATTTGCTCCCTGTTCACAAAGTGCCCCATGTCGAAAGCTGATCGGACCGCCGCCATCCTCGTTGCAGCCGGACGCGGCCTGCGTGCCGGCTCTGGCGGGCCGAAGCAGTATCGCTCGATCGGCGGGGAGACCGTGGTTTTCCGCGCCATGGAGCCGTTTAGCGGTCATCCGCAGATCTTCGCCGTGCAGCCCGTTTTGAATCCGGAGGACCGATCGATGTTTGACGATGCAGTCCGGAAATTGCGTCACGAACCTCCGGCGACAGGGGGAGCAACACGGCAGGCATCGGTGCATGCCGGACTTGAAGCGCTCGCCAGCCAGGCCCCTGACCTCGTCCTCATCCACGACGCCGCGCGGCCATTCGTATCCGCCTCGCTTATTTCGCGCGCGATCGAGGCGGCCGGCCGCACCGGCGCGGCGGTCCCGACAATTCCCGTCGCCGACACCATCAAGATGGTCGGAAGCACCGGAAACGTTGAAGGCACCCCCGAGCGCGCGCGGCTGCGTATTGCGCAAACACCGCAGGCCTTCCGCTTCGACACGATTTTGGATGCTCATCGCCGTGCTGCGCGAGAAGGACGCATCGATTTCACCGATGACGCAGCGATCGCTGAATGGGCGGGATTGACGGTGGCGACCTTTGAAGGCGATCCTGCGAACATGAAGCTCACCACACCGGAAGATTTCGTCCGCGAAGAAGCCCGGCTCGGCGCTTCGCTCGGCGACGTCAGAACTGGCATCGGCTACGACGTTCACGCCTTCGGCGAAGGCGATCACGTGATGATCTGCGGGCTGCGCGTGCCACACAGCCGCGGCTTTCTCGCGCATTCGGACGGAGATGTCGGCCTTCACGCGCTGGTCGATGCTATCCTCGGCGCGCTCGCCGACGGCGATATAGGTTCGCATTTTCCGCCGAGTGATCCGCAGTGGAAGGGCGCGGAATCCGATAAATTCCTCAAATACGCTCTCGATCGCGTTGCCGCACGGGGCGGGCGGATTGCGCATCTCGACCTGACGCTGATTTGCGAGCGTCCGAAAATCGGCCCTCATCGCGAAGCCATGCGCGCGCGTATCGCTGCGATCACGGGGCTGTCGCTGGCGCGGGTCGCCGTGAAAGCAACCACCAGCGAGCGGCTTGGATTTACCGGGCGCGAGGAAGGCATTGCAGCCATGGCTACCGCGACCATTCGACTGCCCTGGGACGACAGAGGCTGGAGCGATTGACATGAGTGGCAGCGACGCCCGCGCCCTCTCCCGCTCGCTGCTCGATCTTTGTCGGATGCGCAAGCTGACTGTTGCGACGGCGGAATCGTGCACCGGCGGCCTGGTTGCGGGCGCACTGACCGAAATTCCCGGCTCGTCCGACGTGCTCGATCGTGGCTTTGTCACGTATTCCGATGAGGCAAAGCGCGCGATGCTCGGCGTCAAGGCGACCACACTGGCCACCTTCGGCGCGGTCAGCAAGGAAACCGCGACGGCGATGGCGGTCGGTGCTCTGGAACGTGCCGGCGTCGATCTTGCTGTAGCGATTACCGGCATTGCAGGTCCGGGCGGGGCTACGCCGGGCAAGCCCGTGGGTCTTGTCCATTTCGCCGTGGCTGCCCGCGACGGCCGAATCCTGCATCGCGAATGCCGCTTCGGCGCCATCGGACGCGGCGGGGTGCGTCAACGCTCGGTCGTCGAGGCCTTGCGCATGTTGACGGAATTGGCGCGCGGACCGCAGGTCCATGCCAAACCGCGGCTCGAAGCTGCGAGCCGGATTCGTCAGCGCGTAGCGCGCTCGCCCCGGCGCGGCACGGCCAAGCGACGCCGACCGCCGCGCGCTTAATTTATTCTTCTGACGCGTTTTCTTCACTCGAACCGGCATCCACTTCTCGGAAACGCTGTACCTGTTCGCGAACGCACTTAAGTTCTCGCCCCGACTCCAGGCCGTCCATAAATGAGATCGGCGCGTTTCTCGAACGCCGCGGCAAACCGCTGAAACGCGGTGTCGAACATCGTACCCATCAGCATTGCGAGCATCCGGCTCTTGAATTCGTAAGAGAGATAAAACCCGACATCGCAGGACGTTTCCGATTTCGGTTCGAACGTCCAGCGGTTCTCGAGATTGCTAAAAGGGCCGCGCAGATACTCGACCAGTATCTTCAGGTTGGCCCGGTCCAGCGTCACACGAGAAGTGAAAGCCTCGCGCACCAGCTTGAAGGAGACGGTCATGTCGCAGATGACGACCTCGGTGCCATCAGCTTGCGGCGTGCGCTGGCGCACTTTCAATGAACTGCAGAGCGGCACGAATTCCGGATAGCGCTCGACATCGGCGACCAAATCGAACATCTGTGGCGCGCTGTGCTTGACCAGGCGCCTGCTGTTGAACCTTGGCATGACCTGATGCTCAGCGTGACTTGGCAGCCCGCGCGGCGCGCAACTTGGCGAAATCATCCCCCGCGTGATGCGACGAGCGGGTCAGCGGGCTCGCCGATACCATCAGGAAGCCTTTGGTGTAGGCGACCTTCTCGTAACCCGCAAATTCATCCGGCGTCACGTAACGGATTACAGCGTGATGCTTGCGGGTGGGCTGCAAGTATTGGCCGATGGTGAGGAAATCGACATCCGCCGAGCGCAGGTCGTCCATGACCTGCGACACTTCGTGACGCTCCTCGCCAAGCCCGACCATGATGCCCGATTTGGTGAAGATTGCCGGATCGATTTCCTTCACCGTCTGCAGCAGCCGTACTGAGTGGAAGTAACGCGCGCCGGGCCTCACCGTGAGATACCGCGACGGCACGGTTTCCAGATTGTGGTTGAACACATCCGGCTTAGCCGCCACCACGGTTTCGAGCGCGCCTTCCTTCCGAAGGAAGTCGGGGGTCAGGACCTCGATCGTGGTCGTAGGGCAGCGGGCCCGGATCGCACGAATCGTTTTCGCGAAATGTTCGGCGCCACCATCGGCAAGATCATCGCGGTCCACGGACGTGACCACGATGTGAGCGAGCCCGAGCTTGAATGTCGCCTCGGCGACGTGCTCCGGTTCCCGCGTGTCGAGCGTGCCGGGCATGCCGGTCTTAACGTTGCAGAAGGCGCAGGCGCGGGTGCAGGTATCACCCATGATCATGAAGGTCGCGTGCTTCTTGTCCCAGCACTCGCCGATATTGGGGCAACCCGCCTCTTCACACACGGTGACCAGGCCGTTTTCCTTGACGATGGCCCGCGTATCAGCATAACCGCGGCTGGTTGGCGCGCGAACGCGAATCCAGTCGGGTTTCGGCGGCGACAACGCATCCGGCCGGTTCACCTTTTCGGGGTGACGCGGCCGTAGCGGTGTGGCTGAAACAGTATCGACGATGACGACCATGGGTATCTGTCCTGGTAAACCCTTAGCTAAGCCGGTGGCGCGACAACCGCAACGGCTCGCTTTGGTCTGCTTGCGCCACTAGCATACATGCCGAATGGACCAAAACCGAACCGCTGCAGACCAAAAACTGGGGAAGCCGCTCCATCGCACGTTCTTTGGCCGCAGCGTACATGAAGTTGCCCCCGACCTGATCGGCGCGACGCTGTTGGTCGACGGGGTTGGCGGACTTATCGTCGAGGTCGAGGCCTATCACCACACCGATCCGGCGGCGCATTCGTTCCGTGGACCGACGCCACGCAACCGCGTGATGTTCGGGCCGCCGGGCTATGCCTATGTCTACCGCTCTTACGGGATTCACTGGTGTGTGAACTTCGTCTGCGAGCAGGAGGGGTCCGCGAGCGCGGTGCTGATCCGCGCACTTCAACCAACACATGGGATTGCCCTCATGCGGCGGCGGCGGCGGTTGCACGACGAGCGATCGCTCTGTTCTGGTCCGGGCAAATTGACCGAAGCGCTCGCAATCACGGAAGCTCATAACGCACTGCCCCTCGATGCTCCGCCGATCGCGGTGTATGCGCGTGTCGGCACGGCAGACGTTGCAAGCGGCATTCGGATTGGCATCACCAAAGCCATGGAATTGCCCTGGCGATACGGGTTGAAAGGCTCGCGGTTTTTGAGCAAGCCGTTTTGAGTGTTGGGCATTGCGAGCGCAAACGAAGCAAGGACCAACAGGAAGAGTTTTCATGCTCGCTCGCTCTTTCTTTCCCTCCCACTTGTGGGGAGGGAGGGCACATCGTGATAGCGGTGCGACATGCGACGGGTGGGGCTGCTTCCGCAAGCTAGGCATCAGCGAAGTTGGTTCGGTGGCTACCCCCCACCCGGCGCTTCGCGCCACCCTCCCCGCAAGTGGGAGGGAAGAAAGAGCAGCCGCGCTCAATTCCAAATTTTCAAACAGCCAGACAACCCACCCACACCTTCGCGATCTCGCGGCGCGTGCCCGAGTTTTGATCGGCATAAAGCGCATCTGAAATTCAGAGGGCGCAGGGAATGCCGGGTGCTCGATGCACCGCAGCCTCGCATGCAAAATAAAAAAGCATACGAGTGTAGTCACTACGGTCACGCCGAGATGACCCGGCATTCCCCGCGCGACGGTTTACGGCTTATACCGTGCTCTTCCCGGTGAGCGGGCTTGTTGTCACCGTCGCCGGCGGAATCCGCCAACTTGACGCCAGCGTCGAGGCGTCAGAACCACACGACTTCGTCGTCCACGTCACGCGCTGTTCGTCAGCAGCGCATCAGCGTCCATCGCATCTCGTCCCGCGTTCGTGACGATCGCGAGCCGCCCCTCTTGGTGGGACGAGACGGCGGGGTTCTATGGCTGATTTGGGTCAGCCGGGAATCAAAATCTTTTTCCAGACAGGACTGGACAGGCCCAAATCACGTTGATCGGCTTCGACAAATTGAGGGTTTGGAGCGACGGACGTCGCCATAGATCAAGGTCGCTCAGTCGCGGCAAGCGCCCTCTGAACATTCTTTCCCGCCCGAACGACGTGACCACCCGGTCCGATCCGGATACCCTGTTTCAAGGCGCCGTAGAAACGCTCGGTGAGTTCGGCAAGCCCGAGATCCTCGACGGTGCGAAAGCCTTTGCTGCGTAAGATCGCCGAAATCTCGTCCGGTTTATATAGACCAAGCCACGGCTCGCCCCTTGCCGCGGCGCTTTCCGCAATCGCCATCACATTGTCGCGGCGTTCGACCGGGTAGTTTTCGAACGGCTCGGCGTAGTCGAAGACTACTTCCGAATCCGGCACCGCTGCGATGAAATCCAGCGTCAGCGAGAACGCCTGACGAGTAAGATATGGCACGACGCCGAGCCATTGAAAAAATGCGGGACGATCGACCGCAAAACCCGCCGCCGCCAAGCCGTCAGCCAGACCCTGGCGCTCGAAATCAACGGGAGCGAAGGTGAGCGAAGCGGGAGCGGCGAGCCGCGCCTGCTTGAGGCGCTCGCATTTCCATTGCTGCGTCGCCGGATGGTCGACTTCAAATACGCGGAGGTCTTGCCCGGCGTGAGGATTGCGTAGCGAAAAGGTGTCGAGGCCCGCACCCAGCACGACGACCTGCCGCGCACCGCGCGTAACGCAAGCTGCCAAAGTCTCCTCGGAAAACCGGCTGCGCGCCGCGATGAACAGCCGCATCGGCCGCTGCGAGGGATCGGCCGCGGCGTCGTCCAGCCTGGCCCGGGTCTCATCATCGAGAAGACTTGCGGCGAATGCATCAGCAAAAATAGCGCCGCCTTCCACCCTCTGGTGGACAGCCCGATGAACGGCCGCTCCCAGCGCTGTCCGACTTGGCCCCGTTGCTCGCACGTAGATCCCTTCGAACCGTCAGGCCGCGTTTTTGACCCGCTCCAGCGCCTCCACGAGCTTGGCCTTCCGCGCTACAGCCGCCTCGCGCTTCTCTTTTTCCTCTTCGACGATCTCGTCCGGCGCATTCGCGACGAATTTCTCGTTCGCAAGCTTGGCATCGACCCGCTTGATGTCAGCATCGGCTTTTGCGACTTCCTTCTCCAGCCGTATCTTTTCGGCGGAGAAATCGATCAGGCCTTTGAGCGGCAAAGCGGCGACCTCGCCGCGTACCAATAGCTGAACCGCGCCTTCCGGCGCGCTACCCGCAAAGGAAATGTCCCCGAGCCGCGCCATTCGCCTGATGACGTCGCTCCAGCGTTGCGCGCGCTCTCTTGTTTCCAGCGAGCCACCGGCGAAAACCAGCGGGATCAAGGTGGCCGGCGGGATGTTCATTTCGGCGCGCACCGAGCGGACCGCGGTAACGAGATCAACAAGCCAGCCGATCTCGGCTTCCGCAGCTTCGTCGCTGAAATCGGCAGTGTCGAGAGCCACCAGCACCGGCGGCATGAACGGGTCGTTCGGGTTGGTGCTCGATAGCAGCGCCAGTTGTTCCGGCGACAAGCCGCCGCCCCTGCGCGGCCACGCTGTCAGCGCAAGCAAGTTGCGGTGCGGTTCGCTCGCATCTGGAGAAGGGGTATCCACTTCGCTGCTCTCCCTCGCTAAGCGCGAGGACGGAATTGCGGTGACTGCCCACAGCTCTTCAGTGATAAACGGCATGAACGGGTGCAACAGCTTAAGAATCTGGTCGCGCGCCCACGCCACCATCGCGCGGGTTTCTGTTTTCGCCGGGCCCTCTTCACCCATCAGCACCGGTTTGGCCAGTTCGAGATACCAGTCGCAGTAGATGTTCCAGACGAAACGATAAATCGAGCCCGCGGCATCATTGAAGCGGTAGGCTTCGATTGCTTCCGTTACTTCACGGCTGGCGCGCGCGGTCTCATGCGCGATCCAGCGATTCAGCGTTTCCTTTGGCTGGCTGGCATCGAAGGCCGCCGGCAGCACGCATGCGTTCATCTCGGCGAAGCGGCAGGCATTCCATAGCTTGGTCGCGAAATTCCGGTAACCTTCGACACGTTGTGGCGCGAGCTTGATGTCGCGGCCCTGCGCCGCCATCGCCGCCAGCGTGAAGCGCAGCGCGTCGGCGCCGTAATCATCGATCAGATGAAGCGGGTCGATGACGTTGCCCTTCGACTTCGACATCTTCGCGCCCTTCTCGTCACGGACAAGGGCGTGGATGTAAACCGTCGGAAACGGAACATCCTTCATGAAGTGCAGCCCCATCATCATCATGCGGGCGACCCAGAAAAAGATGATGTCGAACCCAGTGACGAGGACGTCAGTCGGATAGTAGCGTTTCACGTCCGTGTCGTCGTCGGGCCAGCCGAGCGTCGAGAAGGGCCAGAGCGCCGACGAAAACCAGGTGTCGAGCACGTCCTCATCGCGGGTGATGAATCCCTCTCGCTTGCTGGCGTCTAGCGCCATCTCCCGACCCTGCTCCAGGGTAATGACTTCCTGCTCAACATAATATCCAAGCGCGTTGCCGACTGCTTC
>NZ_DATEPI010000225.1:0-8199 GCF_035273305.1 Bradyrhizobium sp.
TGTTGCGCACCTGCGCGGTGAGGTTTGACGCCATGGAGTTGACCGACTCGGTCAGATCCTTCCACACGCCCGACACTTCGCGGACCTGCGCCTGGCCGCCGAGCTTGCCTTCGGTGCCGACCTCGCGCGCCACGCGCGTCACTTCGGAAGCAAATGAATTGAGCTGGTCCACCATCGTGTTGATGGTGTCCTTGAGCTCGAGGATTTCACCGCGCACGTCCACCGTGATCTTGCGCGACAGGTCGCCGCGCGCCACCGCGGTGGTGACGTTTGCGATGTTGCGGACTTGCGCGGTGAGATTGCCGCACATGGCATTGACGGAGTCGGTGAGATCCTTCCAGGTGCCGGCGACGCCGGGCACGATCGCTTGGCCGCCGAGCTTACCGTCGGTGCCGACCTCCCGTGCGACACGGGTGACTTCGGACGCGAACGAACGCAGCTGATCCACCATCGTGTTGATGGCTTCCTTCAACTGCAGGATCTCGCCGCGAACGTCCACGGTGATTTTCTTGGAGAGGTCGCCGTTGGCGACCGCAATCGTTACCTCGGCGATATTGCGAACCTGGCCGGTGAGATTGTTGGCCATGGAATTGACGCTCTCGGTGAGGTCCTTCCAGACGCCAGTTACCTCGGGCACTTGCGCCTGACCGCCGAGCTTGCCCTCGGTTCCCACCTCGCGCGCCACGCGAGTCACCTCGGAGGTGAATACGCTGAGCTGCTTGATCATGGTGTTGACGATGGTGGCCGATTGCAAAAATTCGCCGCCCAGCGGACGACCGTCGACATCGAGCTGGACAGTTTGCAACAGATCGCCCTGAGCGACAGCCGCGACCGCCCGGGTCACTTCACGCGTGGGCCAGAGCAGATCATCGATGAGGGTATTGACCGAACCTTCCATATCGGCCCATGAGCCACTGGCAAGCCCGAACTTGACGCGCTGACGGGTTTTTCCTTCGCGGCCGACAACCTGACCGACGCGCTCCAGCTGCTGCGCCATTCGCTCGTTCGCGGCGACAATTTCATTGAAGGTGTCGGCAATCTTCCCTTCGATCCCGAGATGGTCGCCGGTCATTCGGACCGAGAAATCTCCGCTTCGCATCGCTTGCAGCGCGTGCAGCAACTCCTGCGAAGGGTCCGGCTTTCCGTTGCTATAGGATTTGTTCTTGTTGCGCCGCCGCGGTGCAGCGCTTGAGCCGAGATCACTCATAAATTCCCCCCTTAAGCAGAAAGGCGCGCTCAAATAATGAGCACCGACGACCCGATCTCTGCTGCATCAGACCGTGCCGGTGATTTCGAAGCAAGTGAAATAGGCGAGTTCTTCCAGACGTTTAGGTTCCCGGAACCTTAGCGAATCGGAACAATTCCGATCGGGAACTTTGGTTCCATTGCTTCGAACAATATTTCCGTCGCGGCGCGGGCGGACGAGTTCCAAGCTCGGACCCTTAGAAGCTTCTCCTCGAACGGGGACGAGCTCGGCGCCAGCCTCTGTCAACTCCCGCTCAACCCGCCCTCGATTGAAGCCGCCGAGGGCCTTCAGCCAGAGAAATCCGCTAGTTCCGCTTTGAGTTGGACCTCCTCGGCGCCGGGGGGCTGGCGGTGCCTGCGGCTTGCGGGTCAAACTTTCGCGTCACCTTGATGGCGGCCTGGCTGATATCAAGCAGCGAGCGCCGTCCTTCGTCCATCACGGCACCGGATTTCATGTTGAAGCTTTCCGCCAATTCGCGAATTGATCTAATCCTTTCAAACAACTCATCGGCCGCGCCGCCCGCCAAGCTTGGCACGGCATCATCGATCCTGCCGATCGCGCTATCGATGCCGCTAAAAGCATTATCGGCCTTGCGCATGATGGTTTCGATCGCTTCGCCTTTGCTCGCCAATGATGCGGTGTAGGTTTCGAAGGAGAGCAGCGCATCTTTCACCAGCGCCTGATTGCCAACCAGGATGCGGTCGACATCGTGCAGGGAGTCACGGATCGACTGGATCTCGCTGACATCGGCCCTCAGCACGGGCATGCCGTCCTCGTCCAGAGGCACCGATGGCGCGCTGGCTGCCCCGCCGGTCAGCGATATCGCAGCGATGCCGGTCAGGCCCTGAAACTCCAGTCCAACTATTGTGTCCTTGCGGATCGGCGCGCTGCTATCAACCATGGCCAGGGCCACGACCTTGCGCGGGTTGTCCAGTTTAAGGGATTGGATCGTGCCAATCTGGACGCCCGCGAAGTTCACGCTGCCGCCCTTGCGCAGGCCGCTTGCGGAGCCTTCGAACACGATCCGAAGTGGCGCTTGCTGGCGCATTCCACTGATCTTCTGGAAGCCAAGCGTGCCCAGGAGAGCGCCGGCGACAACCGTGAGCGCCGTGAATCCGATGATCAGATTGCTAGCTCGTGCCTTCATTTCAGAATCCGGCTTCGATATGACTGGCACGCTGTTGCGAGCTTTACGTGATCGTCCATTCCTCGGCGCTGGCCCCGGCAAGCGCCCGCACCCGCGCGTCGTCGGCGGCAAGCTCTTTCGCAGTTCCGGAATAGACCACGATACCGTCATCGAGCACATAGGCATCGTCGGCAATTTCCAGGCTCATTCGCGCATTCTGCTCCACCAGCAGAACCGAAATGCCCTCGGCCTTCATCTGCTTAATGATGCGAAACACTTCTCGCACGATCAGCGGCGCCAGTCCTTGCGAAGGTTCATCGAGGATCAATAGCCTCGGATTAAGCAGCAGGGCGCGTCCGATCGAGAGCATCTCCTGTTCGCCGCCGGAGAGTTGGCGGCCGCGGTTGAACCTGCGCTCTTCGAGGCGCGGGAACAGCTTGTAGATCCGCTCGACCGTCCAAGGCCCGCTGCGTTCGAGTGGAACTTTCAGGTTCTCGTCGACGCTGAGATTGGCAAAGATGCGCCGACCCTCCGGAACGTAGCCGACACCCCGAGCGGCTATGCGAAAGGTGGACCAGCGCGTGGTGTCCTCGCCAAAGATCGTGATGGCACCTTCGCGCGCCGGCGTCAGGCCGATCAGGCTTCGCAGTGTGGTGGTCTTGCCCGCGCCGTTGCGTCCAAGCAGCGCGGTGATCTTGCCTTCGGCCACGCTGAGGCTGACCCCATGCAGGATGTGGCTCTTGCCGTAGTAGGTGTGGAGATCTTTGGCTGTGAGCGCTGCGGTCATGCGGCATTGCCCAGATAGGCGGCTTGAACGATCTCGTTTGCGGCGATCTCCTGCGGAGTGCCTTGCGCCAGCATTTGCCCCCGATCGAGCACGCATATTCTATCCGCAAGATGAAATACCACGCGCATGTCGTGTTCAATCAGCACGATCGTGTAGTTGCTGTCGCGGTGCAGGCGGCGGATCAGCTGCGTGATCTGGTAGGTTTCCTGATCTCCCATTCCGGCCGTCGGCTCATCGAGCAGCAGCAGATGCGGCCTCAGCGCCAGCGCCATCGCGATCTCGGCAGCGCGCTGATCGCCATGCGAGAGTTCGCCAACCAATCTGTTCGCTTTTGCTGCCAGCGAAACCAGTTGGAGTGTCTCTTCGACCTGAGAATGGATTTGGGCGGCTTCCGAACGGTTGATCCAGGGCCGCAGCCGGTAGCCTCCGGCGACTTCCGCGGCGATGCGAACGTTTTGAAACACGGTGAGCTCGGGGAAAATTTCGGTAATCTGAAAAGTCCGCGCCATGCCCAGCGTGACCCGCTCATGCGTGGCAAGCCGGGTAATGTCGCGGCCGTCGAAAGCAATGGATCCCGCGGTCGGCGGGAAGAAGCCGCTTATCAGGTTGAAGAAGGTGGTTTTGCCGGCCCCGTTCGGCCCGATGATCGCGCACAACTCTCCCTTGCCGACCTCAAGGGATACATCGCGCACTGCGACCAGATTTCCGAATCTCTTGGTCACGTTTTTGATTTCCAGAACGTTCATGCCTTGCTCCGTTGGATGAAGCCAAGCAGCCCGCGCGGGAAGAACAGGACCACCAGCACAAAGAGCAGGCCAACGAATGACATCCAGTTCACCGTGACGCTCGACAAATAATCCTGCAGCACAACGAACACAGCAGCGCCGAGCAGCGGGCCCCAAAAGCTGCGCATTCCGCCCATCACCGCCATCATGACGAAATCGCCGGATTGACTATAATGTAGTCCTCTTGGGTCGGCGAAGTTGTTGACCAGTGCATAAAGCGCGCCAGCGAATCCCATAAAGAAACAGGAGAGCGTGAACGCGATCCAGATGTGACGCTCCACCGGGATGCCGAGAAAACGGGAGCGGCGCTCGTTCTCTCGAATCGCAATCATGGTGCGACCGAACGGAGAGCGCAGGATGTACCCCATCACGCCGACCATCAGGGCGAAGCAAAACAGGACGAAATAATAGAAGTTGTTGGCATTGGACAGAATGTCGATCTGGAACAAGCCGAAATCGATCGGCTGGCGCGAGAAACCGCGCAGGCCGTCGTCGCCGCCGGTTAGCGAACTCCACTGAAAGGCGATGTAATAGAACACCTGGCCGAACGCGATCGTCACCATGGCAAAGTAGACCCCCCGCCGTCGCACGATCAGTGCGCCGAGGAGCGCGCCGCAGACACCGCCCAGCAGCATTCCTAAAACCAGCGCCAATGGCGTGCTCGGCGCCAGGAACTTCAGCGTCAGGCCCGCGCCGTAAGCACCCAGACCAAAATAGGCGGCGTGCCCGAATGACAGCACACCGGTAAAGCCAAGCAGGAAGTTTAGGGACATCGCCGCCAGCCCGAGCACCAGCACTCTTGTGGCTAGCGCGGTATAGCCGCCAAGCGGCAGCATCCAGAACGGGGCAAACAGCAAGACCGCCCAGATCGCGGTCAGCGTGATCAGCTTTCGGCTTTGCGCGGAGTTCAAGTCATCATTCCTTCTTCCCCGAACAATCCGCGCGGACGCAACAGCAGGACCACTGCCATCAAGACGTAGATCACGGCCTCGCTGGCGGCCGGCAGGAATACCGCCGTCAAGCCCGAGGCCACCCCAATCAGCAATCCGCCGACCAGCGTCCCGGGCAGGCTACCGATGCCGCCGACGATAATGGCGATGAAGCTCGGCATCAGCAGGCCGGTGCCCATGGTCGGCTCGAGACCAAGCTGTCCCGCGGCCAGAACGCCGCTGAGGCCTGCGAGAAAGATGCCGACCGCGAAATTAAGCGAGCGCAGCATTTGCACGTTGATGCCGAGCGCCGCGACGGTTTCTAGGTCAAGCGTGCCGGCGCGGATGCGAACCCCGAGCCGCGTATAGCGCAGCAGCACGAACAACAGCGCCACCGCAATCATCACCACCGCCACCATGAACAGCCGATAGCCGGTGATGAAGAACAAGTCGTTGCTCAGCGGTTGCGCCAGAAATGGTGGAATCGTTACCGGCTTGCCTTGCGGTCCCCATATGAAGCGCGTGCCATCCTCAATCATGAATGCGAGCCCGAAAGTCAAAAGCAGGCTATAGAGCGGATCGCGTCCGTAAAGCGGCCGGATTAGCACGCGCTCGACAATAAGTCCGATGATGGCGGTCAACGGCGGAGCCAGCAACAGTGCGCCCCAGAAGCCGATATAGGGCGTGATGGTGTAGGCAATATAGCCGCCGATCACCAGAAACCCGCCATGAGCGAAATTGATGACGTTGCTCAAATTGAGAATGAGTGAGAGGCCGAGCGCCATCAGCACATAAAACGCGCCGATGATCAGGCCATTGGTGACGTTAAACAGAAGGAGCTGCGTCATAATTCACCGAAGGCAAAGCAAATGAACGTGACCCGGGAGGCAGCCTCCCGGGTCCAACAATAAAGACTCACTGTACTACACTACGACGGCCACTGCACCGTGCAGCCGGTTTCGCTGACCGGCGGCGCGGTTTTGTCGCCCGCCACAACCTCGTCCACCTTGAACAGGTCCTCGGGATCATCCTTGCCTTTTGATTGGGCCTCGCCGACGAAGGCCGACGTCATCAATTGATGATCGCCTTTGCGGTAATATACCTTGTTCGGCTGCAGCTTGACGTCGTCAGGCAGCTCGAAATTCTCGAGTGCCGCGGCAAGCTTGACGGCTTCGGTGGTTTTCTGTGCATTCGCGATCAGCGCAAAGCTCATCGCCGAGGTGTAGCCGAACCAATGGCGCGCGGTCGGCACCTTGCCGTTGTTCACCTTGCGGATATCGGCGACGAATTTATCAACTCCCGCAACACCCGGTTGCTTCCAGTACCATTCGAACATCCAGACGCCGACACGCGCTTCGGGCGGCAGCCCCGCCAATGACTCCAGTTCCTGCTGTGTTCCTGCGACATGGATCTGCTTGTTCAGGCCGAACTGCACCACCTGCTTGAGGCAGTTGATCATGTCGGAGCCCTGTACCAGCAAGATCAGCACGTCAGGATTGGCGGCCCGCGCCTTGATCAAATAGGCGGAGAAATCGGTTGTGCCGAGCGGGGTCAGCTCGTTGCCGGTGACGGTGCCACCGAGTTTCTTCAGGTCATCGGTGCATGCGTCATAAAGGGTGTGGCCGAAAGCGTAATCAGGCGTGATGAAATGCCATTTCTTGCCGTACTTGGTGAACAGCACGTTCGAAACCGAATTGGCTTCCATTCGCGTGGTGTTGCAGACCCGGAACACATTCCACTTGCAATCCTTGCCGGTAATCGAATCGGTATGTCCGCCCGAGACGATGTGCAGGATTTTCTTCTCGGCGGTGACCTGGGCGATCGCAGCCGCGATGCCGGAATTGACATCGCCGATCATGAAGTTGACCTGGTCGCGTTCGATCAGCTTTCGCGCCTTCTGCACGCCGGTGCCGACATCATTGGCCGAATCTTCTACGAGCAGCTCGACCTGACGTCCGAGAATGCCACCCTTGGCGTTCATCTGCTCGACCGCGAGCTTGGCGCCCATCACCTCGTTGCCGGCCGGCGCGGCGTAAACCCCCGTGAGTGGATCGACCATGCCCATCCGGATCGGCGTTTCACCACGAGCCTGTATGATAAATGGCGAGGCCGCCTGAAAGGTGCCGAGCGCGGCTGCGCCCTTGATCAGCGTACGGCGATTGAGATGGTGATTGAAAATCGATGAGCTCATATTCTCTCCACTAATTTTCGCTGCGTTTCTTGTTCGAATAATGCTTGGCCTGATGCACGGAAGCAGCAGGCGAAACGTTATTGGTTTGCGACTAGGCCGGCCATTTAACCTTGCAGCCAGTGTCAGCTGCCGGCCCGGCAGCCTTTTCACCGGGGACGGGAGTTTTCACCGTAAACATGTTATCCGGATCGCCCTTGGGCGGGTGCGCCTCGCCGACGAACACCGTACTCATCAATTCGTGGTCGCCGGCGCGGTATTCCGGCGCGCCGGGCTGCAAAGCTACCTCGGGCGGCAGCTTGAAACCGGAAAGCGCATGGGCGAGCTTCGGCGCGTCCAGAGTCTTCTCCTGATTCGCAATCAGTGCCAAAGTCTGCACCGAGGCATAACCGAACCAGTTGCGCGCGGTAGCGGCGTTGCCTGTGATCTTCTTGATGGAGGCGTTGAATTCCGCAACGTGCGGAACGCCGGGTTGATCCCACCACCATTCCATCGTCCACCATCCGACCCGCGCGCCATCGGGTACCGCGCGGAGACTCTCCAGTTCGAACAGAGTGCCGCCGACCGCCATCTGCTTGTCGAGGCCGAACTGGACGAATTGCTTGAGGCTCGAGACCTGGTCACCGCCGCCCATGACGTTGATCAGCACTTGCGGCCCGTAGGCCTTGGCCTGGATCAGGTAGGATGAGTAGTCCGGGGTGCCGAGCGGAACGAGGGAGCCGGCGGATGTGCCGCCCGCGGCTTTGAGGAGCTTTTCGAAGCCCGCCTGTACCGAGTGGCCATACGCGTAGTCCGGGGTCAGGAAGTACCACTTCTTGCCGAACTTCTCCATCAGCGTGGTGGCGATGGCGTTGGCGTCCATCGTGGTGGAGTTGCAAACCCTAAACACGTTCCAGGAGCAGTTCGTACCCGTGATCGGGTCGGTGTGGCCGCCGGAGACGATGTGGAGCACCTTCTTTTCGCTGGTGACCTGTGCCATCGCGATTGCAATGCCGGAATTGACGTCGCCGATGATGAAGCTCACCTGATCGCGCTCGATCAGCTTGCGCGTCTTCTGGACGCCAGTGCCGACGTCGTTTGCCGAGTCTTCGATCAAGAGCTCAACCGGCCGGCCCAGAATGCCGCCCTTCTTGTTAAT
>NZ_DATEPI010000226.1:0-5908 GCF_035273305.1 Bradyrhizobium sp.
ATGACGTGCAGCGCCGCAAGCGACCATGCATCGTGAGGTAGCGCGGCTCGCGCGGCGGCGATCGCGGATTCCGGCTGACGAACGTGCACGATGCCTTCCGCCAAGATGAAATGCGCGCCGAGCGTCTCGGCGGCCCAGAACACTATTGGGTCCCAATGCGCGGCCTCACGCGCCACCAGCGCCTCGGGATGGCCGGCTCGATAGAACAACAGATCGGTCTCAAAATACTTCGCGATATCATCCGTTACAGCATCTACGCGGTCGACCACGGCGTCCACGACGCTGTTGGCAAACCGCGTCATAGGCATGGTCAGCGGCTCGATGAATTCCTTCTGATTTTGCCATTCCGCCACGATGGCGTCGGCGATCTCCTGGACGGGCACGATCACCTGCCGCCCCGAAGGCGTTCGGATCGGTCTATCATCAAGTGTCACCGCGAAGCCGCCGGTCGTCGCTGTCACGGCAGCGTTCGAGTAGAAACGCTTGCGCTGTGGTGTGCGCGCGGCGCGCCGCACCGCCTCCTCCGGATCGAGCGGCGATGTTTCGGATGCTTGCTCGAACAACTCACGCATGCGCGTTACGGTTTCTCTCTTCTATCTGATACGCAACATTAAGCCACGCGCACCTGCAAAGAAAGCAGCGCGCGCGTCGCTAATTTGCGCAAGACCGCGAATAGGCTGAGCGCTCGTTAGGTCCCAGCCCGCTGGCCGCGGCGTCATCAAGACAGCTGTTGATCCGATCGCTGAAGGACGGCCTCGGCGCGGGCGCGTAGCTCTGCCGCGGCGGCGCATCCATCTGCGGCACGACAGGGACTTCAATCCGCGGAGGCGGCGGTGGTGGTGGCATCGGTGGGTTGAATTGCGAACCGCCCGGCGGCAGGACTTGCGCCGAAGCAACGCTCGCCAACATGACGGCGGCTGCGAAGAGGATAGTCGCTGCGAGTTTCATGAAGGGTATGTCGTCATCCCTCACCAAAGCGCAAATAAATTATTCTTCAGGCGCGTTCTCAATCGGATCAAACCTGTCGGCCTCCAGCCCGAGCAGGTTCCACGACTGCAGCATATGCGGCGGCAGCGGGGCGGTGACATCGATAACCCCGCCGCGCGGATGAGGTATTACAATCCGGCGGGCCAGCAGATGCAGTCGTTTCTGCAAGCCTCCGGGCAGCTGCCAGTTTTCCTTATTAAAATATTTGGGATCGCCGACAATGGCGTGATCGATATGCGCCATGTGCGCCCGTAATTGATGAGTCCGCCCGGTGACGGGCTTCAGCGATACCCATGCGAGCTTCTGCGCCGAGGTCTCCACCACAGCATAATACGTGACGGCATGACTGGCGCCCTCGTCACCATGCGCCGCGATTCGCATGATGGTGTCTTCCTCGCCCTCTTCCTTGGCGAGATAGGTCGAAATCCTGCCCTGTTTCGGCTTCGGCACACCCGCGACCAGAGCCCAGTAAATTTTGCGCGCCGACCGGTGGCGGAATGATCCCGTGAGCGCGGTCGCCGCGAACCGTGTTTTCGCGACCAGCAGGCAGCCCGCGGTTTCCTTGTCGAGACGATGAACCAGCCGGGGTTTCTGACCCTTGGCGTCGCGCATCACTTCAAGCATCTGGTCGATGTGCCGCGTCGTGCCCGAACCGCCTTGGACCGCAAGTCCGGCAGGCTTGTTCAACACAATCACATCGGCATCTTCGTAAAGCGTTATTTCCTTCAGTGACTGAAGCGTCCGGGTTGCCGCTTCCGATAAGTGTCCTGGGGCTTTAGGCACATCGAGCCTGAGCGGCGGAATGCGAACGCTTTGGCCTTCTTCCAGCCGGTCCTTGCTGTCGGCGCGCCTGCCGTTGACGCGCAGTTCGCCTTTGCGGACGATGCGCTGGATGTGAGAGAACGACAATCCCGGAAACCGCGCCTCGAGAAACCGGTCAACCCGCATGTTATTCTCATCGGCGGTAACGACGAGGGTTTGAACTTTGCTCGGCAGTGCTGGCGGCTCGGGCGCAGCAATGGGAGTTTCGGGTTGCGCCTTCGCGGCGGGCGCGGACACCGGTATCGAGGGTTTGCCGCCCGGCCGATACGCCTGCGGCCGCTGCGCCTGCAAGCCCCGGTACGGAGGTGCACCCCTCGGGCGATCCCCTGAAGCGCGGGACTTCGCAAGGGGTCTCCTGATACGACGGCTCATATTTACGGCAGCTCCAATGTCGGCTGTTGCGTAGCGCAAAACCATCCAATCGTCACGGCGAAATCGCTACAAATCCGGGCTCGGGACCGGGCCATGTTGGGCCAAGCACCTGGGAATCGGGAGTATGGGATGACGCTAGGAAAATCGGCTTTGACGGTCACCGCGATAGTGGTCGTAAGCGCAGCTTGGGCCCAGCAAACCCCGTTTCCGGAGGAGATCGCCTGGAAACTGTTGGAGGTGGGTCAAGTAATCGATCCCCCGAAGACCGCTCAGCTCTACGCGCCGCTACAGCAAAAAGAACCCTATCCGGCGGTCAGGATCGAGCGGGACATCAAATATGGTGCCGCCGAGCGCAATCATGGCGGCGGCTTCGTCGCAGGCAACAAGAGAACCGGAAATAGCCCGTTCTACGACAACGTCATGCTGTGGGCGGTGAAGAACGGCTTTATCGGCGTCAACACCACCTATCGGCTGGCGCCACAATCGCCGTGGCCTGCAGCCGCGGAGGATTTGGGCGCGGCAGTCAAGTGGACTTCGGACTACATCGCTGCCCGTGGAGGCGATCCCAAACGCATCTTCCTGATGGGGCATTCCGCCGGCGCGGTGCATGTCGCTACCTACGTGTCACATCCTGAATTTCAAAAAGTCGGAGATGGTGGCCTTGCCGGTGCAATCCTCCTATCCGGTATCTACGATCTGAATGGAGAGGATTCGGGCGATGCCGAGAAGGCCTATTTCGGGACTGACACATCGCTTTACGCCGCCCGATCCTCACTGCAGGGACTGCAAGCGACGAAGCTACCACCGGCAAGTAGAGAGTTAGCGACTACTTGCTTCCCCGCTCACGGCGCAGCTTGGCCCAATAGTCCAGACGCTTGCGGAGCTCACGTTCGAAGCCGCGATCCGGCGGATCGTAAAACGTCTGGCGACCCAGCGCTTCTGGAAAGTAATCCTGACCCGAGAAAGCGTCAGGCGCATCATGGTCGTATTCGTAGCCGCTGCCATAGCCTTCCGATTTCATCAGCCCGGTCGGCGAATTCAGGATGTGCTTCGGCGGCAGCAGCGACCCGCCTTCCTTGGCTGCGCGCATCGCCGCGCCGAACGCCTTGTAGGCGGCGTTCGACTTCGGAGCTGTCGCGAGATAGATCACCGCCTGCGCAATAGCGAGTTCGCCTTCGGGATGACCGAGGAAGTCATAGGCGTCCTTGGCGGCGTTGCAAATCACCAGAGCCTGCGGATCGGCAAGACCGATGTCCTCAACGGCCATCCGCACCACGCGCCGCGCCAGAAACAACGGGTCCTCACCCGCATCCAGCATGCGTGCGAGATAATACAGGGCAGCGTCGGGATCGGAGCCGCGCACCGATTTATGCAGCGCCGAGATCAGGTTGTAATGCCCGTCAGCGGATTTATCGTAGATCGGTGCACGGCGCTGCAGGATGTCCTGCAACTGCGCGGCATCGAAGGTTTCACCTTCGCGTGCGGCGCGCCAGACTTCTTCGGCAAGCGTGAGCGCGGCGCGGCCGTCACCATCGGCCATGCGGACAAGCACCGCCCGGGCTTCCTGGTCGAGCGGCAGCTTTTTGCCTTCGATCTTTTCGGCATGGGCGAATAACTTTTCGATCGCGTCCGAGTCTAGCGAATGAAATACCAGGACGCGCGCCCGCGACAGCAGCGCCGCATTGAGTTCGAACGACGGATTTTCAGTGGTAGCGCCGACCAGCACCACAGTGCCGTCTTCCATCACAGGCAAGAACGAATCCTGCTGCGCGCGATTGAAGCGATGCACCTCGTCGACGAACAACAACGTACCCTTGCCGGTCTCGCGCCGCGCACGGGCCGCATCGAACGCTTTCTTCAAATCCGCAACTCCGGAAAACACCGCCGAGAGCTGTTCGAAGTGAAGTTCGGTCGCATCCGCCAGAAGTCGCGCGACCGTCGTCTTGCCCGTGCCCGGCGGACCCCAGAAGATCAGTGATCCCAAGGTCCGCGTCGCGAGCATCCGCGTCAGCGCGCCGTCAGGTCCCAGAATGTGATCCTGCCCCACCACCTCCGACAGGGTGCGCGGCCGCAATTTGTCGGGAAGCGGATGCGGCGCATCTGCCTCCATTCCCGCGGCAGCAAACAGGTTAGCAGCTTCGCGTGGTCGCTTCGGGCTCATCCGCCGAGCGTGACGTTGATCTGCTGGCCCCCGCGCACCAACGTAATGCGCCAGAGCCGGGCGGATTCGCGCGCGACCTTATCAAGGTCCGCGGTCTTGGCGATCTTCTGATTGTTGACAGCCATAATGATATCGCCCTTTTGAAATCCGACATTGGCTGCTGTTTGACCATCGGCCAAATCAGTGATCACGACACCCGCAGTATCAGAATCGAGATGCAGTTCGTCCGCCAATGCGGGTGAGATGTTTGCGACCTTGGCGCCCTGAAATGGCGAGCGTCCGGTCAGCACGATTTCGTTGCGGCCGCTATCGGGCGCGGTTTCGAGCGGCACCGCGAGCTTCAGGGTTTTGCCGCCTCGCGCGACTTCGATTTGCGCCGTGCCGCCGAGCGGGCGGGTCGCAAAACGATAGTCAAATGCGTTCGGATCCTCGACGGTCTGACCGTCGACGGCGATGACGAGATCGGACGGTTTCAGCCCCGCCCGGGCGGCCGGGCTGTTCGGAACGACGTTGGCGACCAGGGCGCCGGTCGGAAGCCTGAGCCCCAGTGTCTCGGCGATCTCAGGCGTCACTGCTTGCAAACGTGCACCAAGCCATGGCCGCTTGACGGCGTTGCCACCGCTCTTCGCGGAAGCAACCACCACCCGCACCATATTGGCGGGGATCGCGAAGCCGATGCCTTGCGAACCGCCCGAGCGCGAGAAGATCGCTGTATTGATCCCGGCGAGCTTGCCGGTCATGTCGACCAAAGCGCCGCCGGAATTGCCGGGATTAATCGCCGCGTCGGTCTGAATAAAGAACTGATAGTCGGTGATGCCGACTTGCGTGCGCGCCAACGCCGAAATGATGCCGTGGGTAACGGTCTGCCCAACGCCAAAAGGATTGCCTATCGCCAGCACCACGTCGCCTACCAGCAATTCGTCGGAGTTGGCAAAATCGAGCGTGGGGAATTTCTCGTGTGAATGTTTCAGGCGCAATACGGCCAGGTCCGTCCGACTATCCTTCAGAACGATCTCGGCCTCGAATTCGCGCTTGTCGGA
Organism: Bradyrhizobium sp.; assembly: GCF_035273305.1. Taxonomy (GTDB): domain Bacteria; phylum Pseudomonadota; class Alphaproteobacteria; order Rhizobiales; family Xanthobacteraceae; genus Bradyrhizobium. The sequence continues at coordinate 5,383 of NZ_DATEPI010000226.1, forward strand.
CAGTGAAATCTTGACCTGATCGGCGCCTTCGATGACGTGGTTATTGGTAACAACCAGACCGGACGAGTCCACCATCACGCCCGATCCAAGCGAGCGCTGCATCTGTTCGGGCTGCTGGCCGGGCACACCGAAGAACCGGCGAAAGATCGGATCGTCGAGCAGCGGATTGCGACTTTGCACGACCTTGGCTGCGTAAACATTCACTACGGCCGGCTGCACCCGCTGAACAATCGGCGCATATGAAAGCCTCACCTCGGCCGCCGAGGCCGGTACGCGGCGGTCCTGCGCGAGCGCCTGAGCCGCAGCCAAGAGGACCAGCAATGCGGTAAGCGTGCGAACAACGATCATGAAAGATTCCCGGGAAACTGGAGCTGCGAATATAGGCGTCTCGTCAGGCAAATAGAAGTGATTGGAAGACCTGGCATCCCCCGTTATGGCCGAGAACCAAACCCATTTTGAAGCTCGTCAAAGCAATGACGGCCGCCCTCCCTCCCACTTGCAGAGAGGGTGGCGAGAAGCGGCCGGG
>NZ_DATEPI010000227.1:0-5170 GCF_035273305.1 Bradyrhizobium sp.
ACATTCCCGGAGAGCGGATGTTCGTGCAGAGCCGAGTGACCGACCTGAACGGCAAACCCTTGCACGGCGTGCCGGTCGACGTCTGGCATGCCGACGATGAGGGGTATTACGATTCACAGAAACCCGATTACGAGGCGCAAGGTCCGTCGTCGCGGGGCCGATTCACCACCGATGCGGACGGGCGATTTTTCTTCCGCACCATCCTGCCTTGCAGCTATCCGATCCCGACCGATGGGCCCGTTGGTGAAATGATCCTGCAGACGCGGCGTCATCCGATGCGGCCGGCGCACGTCCATTTTCTGGTCAATGCACCGGGGTACGAGCCGCTGGTCACGCACGTCTTTATCGAGGGAGATAAGTATCTCGATTCCGACGTGGTGTTCGGGGTCAAGAACGATCTGGTTTCCAAAGTGGAGAAACGCGCCGATGCGACCATGCCGGATGGCAAGCCCGCCGAGGCGCCCTGGTATCTCATGCGCTACGAATTTCGGCTAAAGCCGGGCCGGGGCACGGCGCCAAAGCCGATGATGGCAGCGACCGAGGGCGCGTGAGCGCTAGCTGAAGTCGACATCGACCGCACCTGCATCCTCAATTATCTTGCCCGTCGCTTTGAACGACAGGTAAAGACGCAAGCATGATGTATCTTGAAGCTCCGCCGCAGCTCATCGGCACCACCATGTTTTCGCCGATGCCGGAGAAGTTTCGGCGCCGCGGCGTGCGCACCGATTGGGCGGACGCCAACCGCCCGGGTCAGCCCACCGACTGTTTTATCGAAGGCCCTGCATTCGACGCCGAGGGCCGACTCTACGTGGTCGACATTCCCTTTGGCCGCATCTTTCGGATCGCGCCGGATGGCGAATGGTCGCTGGTGATCGAATATGATGGCTGGCCCAATGGGCTGAAAATCAGCGCGGATGGTCGGGTGTTCGTGGCCGACTACATGCACGGCATCATGGAGCTCGATGTGAAGGCGGGCCGGATGCAACCGATCCTGACCGCGCGCAATTCCGAATCCTTCAAAGGATGCAACGACCTCCACATCGCCTCGAATGGCGACATCTATTTCACCGACCAGGGCCAGACCGGGTTGCATGATCCAAGCGGGCGGGTCTATCGGCTCTCGCGCGCAGGGCGTCTCGACTGCCTGATCGATACCGGGATTAGCCCCAACGGCCTAGTGCTCGATCCCGGCGAAACCGTGCTGTTTGTCGCGATGACGCGGGACAACGCGGTGTGGCGATTGCCCTTCATGAAAGACGGCAACGTCTCCAAGGTCGGCCGCTTCTGTTCGATGTTCGGCGCCAGCGGGCCGGACGGATTGGCCGTCGACAAAGCCGGCCGCCTGTTTGTGGCGCACGCCTCGCTCGGACATGTGTTCGTGTTCGCTCCGAATGGAGAGCTGGTGGCGCAGATCAAGTCCTGCGCGGGACCGAGTTGCACCAACGTCGCGCTCGGTGGCGCCAACCGCGACCGCCTCTATGTGACGGAATCGGCGACCGGCACCGTGCTTGTCGCCGACATCAGCGAATTGAGGTAGCGCATTCATGGCTTTGACGAACGATCGGTAATGAAATGAGATCTCGACCATTCGGGCCAGGCGGTGCGCCGGTGTCGGTCATCGGGCAAGGAACCTGGCATATCGATCACGGCGATCGGCAACAGGCGGTCGCCGCTCTGCGGCGTGGCATCGATCTCGGCCTGACTCACATCGACACCGCGGAAATGTATGGCGATGCCGAGCTGGTGATCGCGGAGGCAATCGTCGGGCGGCGCGACGATGTGTTCCTTGTGTCAAAGGTTTTGCCGAGCAATGCCTCGCGACGCGGCACCGTCACGGCTTGCGAGCGCTCGCTGAAGCGGCTGAGAACAGATCGGCTCGACTGCTATCTGCTGCATTGGCGCGGTTCCTATCCATTGTCGGAAACAGTCGCGGCATTCGAGCACCTGGTCGCGGAGGGCAAGATCCGCTCTTGGGGGGTCAGCAATTTTGATGACGATGATCTGGACGAGACGCTGGCGATTGCGGGCGAAGGCAAGATCGCGTGTAATCAAGTGCTCTATCATCTGAACGAGCGCGCGATCGAGCATGCGGTGATTCCCTGGTGTAAGCAGCACGCGGTCGCGGTGGTCGCTTACTCGCCTTTTGGCAGTGGCGACTTTCCGCAAGCGAACGGCAAGGGGGGCCAGGCGCTGCACAGGATTGCGCAGGCGCATGGAGCCTCGCCGCGTCAGGTGGCATTGGCGTTTTTGACGCGCGATCCGCAACTGTTCGCGATTCCAAAAGCCTCGAATCCGGCGCATGCCGCCGAGAATGCCGGGGCAGGCGATCTCGTGCTAAGCCCCGACCAACTCGCGGCGCTCGACGAGGTGTTTCCGTTGGGAACCAGACCGCGCGGCTTGCCGATGCTTTAGACCGTGTGTGTGGCTGCTTTGCATGCAGTTCGCTAACAAACGAACTCGCTGACAATCGCGCATATCGGCTGCCTGTTTTCGGCGCTTGTCGTTCGGGAGCAATTGTCGTTTTTGGGGTCATCGCCCGAATCGAAAATTTCTGCGCCCGAGTTCGACAGTGACCCCGCCATCCGCCGCATCCGCCAGGCTGGACAGTACCCGATTGCCCTTGCCTGATAAGCCTCCTCCCAATCGTGCGGCCCCCGCGCGCGCAGACCGGCCATTCCGCGGCATCGTCCTGATCCTCGCATCGACCGTGTTTCTCGGCATGTCCGATGTGACCGCGAAATATCTCTCGGCGACCTTGCCGTCGATCGAGATCGCCTGGATCAGATTTCTGGTGTTCGCGCTGATCATGTCCCCGGCGATGCTGCCGCGTTCGCCGCTTTATTCATTGCGCTCCCAAAGACCCGGCTTGCAGATGCTGCGCGGTGCCGCGCTACTGGGCTCGTCCCTGTTTTTCATATCGGGTCTTCGGTTTCTGCCGATAGCGGAAGCCTCCGCCACCGGCTTCGTCTCGCCGCTGTTCGTCACCGCGCTGTCGATCGTGTTTCTGGGCGAGAGCGTCGGCGTACGCCGCTGGATTGCAACGGCAGTCGGGCTGATAGGGGTACTGATTATCCTGCGGCCCGGCACTGGCGCGTTTCATCCGGCCGCCTTTTTCCCGATCATCTCTGCGCTGGCGTGGGCATGCACCTTGGTGATGACGCGCATGCTGAGTGGAAGGGAACACGCTCTCACCACCATGACGTATTCCTCGATCACCGGCGCGTGCATCATGTGCGCGCTGGTGCCCTTTGTCTGGGTGGCGCCGAGCTGGCACGATATCCTGTTTGGGATCTTCATCGGCATTGCATCGACCGCAGGGCAATGGATTGTTGTGCTGGCGTTTCGTTACGCCGACGCCTCCGTGCTCGCGCCGTTCTCGTATACCCAGCTCCTGTGGGTTAGCATTCTCGGGTTTGTCATCTTCGGCGAACTTCCGGATATCTGGACCGTGATCGGCGCGGTGTTTATCGTGGGCAGTGGGCTCTATACCGCGCATCGCGAGCGGATCAGGCGTTCGCAGCTTTTGGCGATGGACGGCGAGCTCTCTCCTAACGCGTAGCCCATCCAACACGTGCTCATCTGCACGGAGCGGGCTTGTGGATCGTTCAGTTGACGAGAGCGCTCCAAGCGCGGCTAATGCGACGGCCGGAACACCAGGGGGGGTCGTTTGCGCGCGGCCATTTTTAGAAAAGGAGAGATCGTCGCCGACACGCTGCCGGAGCCCAGGCCGGCCGCGGGGCAGGTGCTCGTCAAGACGCTGGCTTGCGGCATTTGCGGCTCTGACCTGCACGCGCGCAAACACGCCCATCGAATGGTCGAATTGTCGCGGCGACTCGGTCGCCCACCGATGGATCTCGATCGCGACGTGGTGTTCGGCCACGAATTCTGCTGCGAAATCCTCGACTATGGACCGGCTACGCAACGCAAGCTGAAGCCCGGGGCGCGCGTGTGTTCGTTGCCGGCGTTGCTGACGCCGGAGGGACCGAAGGGGATCGGCTATTCAAACGAAAACGTCGGCGGATATGCCGAGCGCATGCTGCTCAGCGAGGCGTTGTTGCTCGAGGTGCCAAACGGTCTTGCTTCGGAACACGCCGCACTCACTGAACCGCTGGCCGTCGGTGTGCATGCCGTCGCCAAGGCAAATATACGCGGCGACGAGGTGCCATTGGTGATCGGCTGCGGTCCGGTCGGGCTCGCCGTGATCGCGGCGTTGAAGCTGAAGGGATTGCATCCGATCGTGGCCGCGGATTACTCGCCGGCTCGCCGCGAGCTGGCGCAGAAACTCGGCGCCGACATCGTCGTCGACCCCGCGCGCACCCAGCCGTACGCGACCTGGGCTGAGCACGCCGCGATGTCGCCGGAACAGAAGGCCGCGCGTCCTGCGTTGCAGGCCTGGTTGCCTGCACTCAAGCCAGCGTTGATCTTCGAATGCGTCGGAATACCCGGCGTGCTCCAGCAGGTATTTGAAGGCGCGCCGCGCGACGCCCGAATTGTAGTGGTCGGGGTTTGCATGGAACCGGATCGCTCCGAACCGATGCTCGGGATCATGAAGGAGCTCAACGTCCAATATGTACTCGGCTATACGCCCGACGAATTCGCGCACTTGCTGCGTCTGATTGCGGAGGGGCAGGTTGAGGCGGCTTCGCTGGTGACCGCGACAATCGGCATCGATGGCGTCGCCGGCGCGTTTGCCGAGCTCGCCAACCCTGAGCGGCACACCAAGATCATCGTCGAGCCCTGGCGCTAGAACCCCGGCCGAGCCCCGGAGCTCACGGTTGATGTCGTGGCCTACACCGGCAGAGCGATCGAATATTTCACCTGACTTAGCGCAAAACTGGACTCGATCGAGGCGATACCATCTAGTCGCGTCAGCTTGTTTTTCAGGAATGCTTCATAGGAGGATAGATCGGCGGCGACCACGCGCAGGAGGTAATCTCGATTGCCGGTCATCAGGTAGCACTCGAGCACCTCGTCCCATTTCGAGATCGCCTTGGCGAACCGGTTCAGGTCTTCCTCCTTTTGGCGCGCCAGTTTGATCGAGATGAAGACGCTGACGTGCAGCCCAAGCGACTTCTGGTCGACGGTCGCGATATAGCGCGTGATCACGCCGCGCTGTTCGAGAAGCTTGACGCGGCGATGGCACGGCGAAATCGAGAGGCCAACCTGCTCG
>NZ_DATEPI010000228.1:0-14986 GCF_035273305.1 Bradyrhizobium sp.
AATGAGCTTGTCATCAGTGTATTGAGAGATCGGTCCGCTCGACTAGCACCAGCGGCAAGCTCCCCACGAGAGACAGCAGCCCCCGCAGCCTCCTCCGCACCCGCAGCCCCTGCAACCTCTGCAGCCACGGCAACCTCTGCACCCTCTGCAGCCACCGCAGGCGCGCGCTACCTGGACGCCATTCCGCGCGGCTCCGGTGTCCTCCTTGTCGAAGACGTAAAACGTGGCCAGGCTGACGTCGGAGATTTCCTCTTCGCCGAGAGTGATCTGGTGACTCGGGCCGAGGTTTGGCGTAGTTGGCTGATCTTGAGCCGGCGCGACCGCAGCGGAGGCGCCTCCGGCCAAGGAGAAAGTTAATCCCGCGGCGCCCAAGACCGGTACGGCTTTGGTAACGCGCTTCGAAGCTTGCTTCACTCGTGCCATGGTTGCTTCCTCCATACTTTGCAATGTCGTGTAGAGTTCAGCTCATCAATCCTACGCTGCAGACGTGTACCGTGCAAGGCTCGTTGCTCACTGGACGTGATCGCACCGCTTGAGTTCATGTTGATGAATGAGAGGGCTGGTTTGAAGTTTTTCGGCTGTCGCTTCGCGATCTGGTTCAGCAGGACACATCAGCATGGTCGCTGATAACCAACGCTTCGCTTGGTATGAGCTGATGACCACGGATGTGGCGGCAGCGCGAACTTTCTATGCTCAGGTTGTGGGCTGGGACTCCGAGGACGCCGCGACACCAGATCAGACCTACACGTTCTTGAGAACCGAGACGACGCTATTAGGCGGACTGATGGAGCTTCCAGAGGAAGCGCGTAGAATGGGTGCGACGCCACGGTGGATGGGCTACGTCGTTACCGATGTGGATGCCACCGCAGACCGTATCAAACGTCTGGGTGGCGCCATCTACGTCGTGCCGACCAATAGCAACATCGGCCGCATTGCAGTCGTAGCTGACCCGCAGAATGCAATGTTTGGATTGATCGATCGGCTACAGCCTGGTCAGCAGCCGGCCGAACTGCACGAAGCTGGACAGGTGGGCTGGCACGAATTGCTTGCAGCCGATTGGGCCAAGGCGTTTGCATTTTATCGCGAGCTGTTCGGTTGGCAGAAAGCGGACACCGAACTTGGTCCAACAGATGCCTACCAATTGTTCTCGGCCGCCGGTCAGATGATTGGCGGCATTTTCACCAAGCGTCCTGCCGAGCGTGTGCCATATTGGCTCTACTACTTCAACGTTGATGATCTCGACGCCGCGTTGGAGCGCGTGACTGGCGCTGGCGGCAAGATTTTTGAAGGTCCGATTGAAGTGCCGGGCGGGGAATGGATCGTCCGGTGCATAGATCCGCAAGGCGCGATTTTCGCGCTGGAGGGAAACCGAGCGCAGCATACCAGTGCAACGGACACCGATGCCGAAGTGAGTTGGTCCACCTCATGGAGCGGCATTTCATCCAGAGGCAGGTTGGTGAACAAGCCTCGCCGTTAGGCGTCAGTGCCGAGCAGCGGCTGCAATTGATGCCAGATCAGTCGGGGTTGGACGTGGCCGCCGGCTTGGGGACCGGTTTGGCGATCGGCTTATCCTGTCGCTTTGACCATGAAATATAGTAGGCGACGATGGTCATAATCGCGATGCCTGTCACGCTGACAAAGATCTGCGCAAACAGCGACCCGGAACTCATCATCAGTTCGAAATGCCCGACGAACGAGAGGAAGACGCCGACGCAGAACACTGCGAGCGACTGCTGACCACAAACAATGAGCGGGTCAAACATCCGCCATTGCAGGCCCTCCCAGTCCTTTGGCACGAACCGTATCACCAGGATCACGATCACCACGAAATGTACAAAACGATACGGGGCCAGGTTGGTTTTGTCGTTCGGGTTGAAGGTTGAATAAAGCCAATGCGGGAACATATTCCCGAAATCCGGAAACTTGCCGGCCATCGTCATCACGAGGGCAAGAACGAGATAGCCGATGCAGAAGTAAAGAGTGAATGGCGCGTTGATGATCGCCATAGACTTTCTGGCGCCCCCTAGCGCGCACCATGAGCCGAACACAAACAGCACCTGCCAGCAGTATGGGTTGAAGTACCAGGTCCCAGCCGGATAGGCCGCGAAGTTCCAGCCGAAATGGCGGGCCGCGAGCCACAGTGCGATCGACGCCAGCATGGTGAGGCCGGGCCGGCGCAGCATCATCCACAACACCGGCGGGAACAAACCCATCAGCACGATGTAGAGCGGGAGCACGTCGAGATTGACTGGTTTAAACTTCAGCAGCAATCCCTGGCGCAGCGTTTCGACCGCGCTGTCGACCAGTCCGGCGACATTAAACTCGTTGATGATCTCCGGATCGCTGTAGCGCTGCGCGACGTACCCGATCGAAACGATATAGATCACAAATAAGATGACGTGAGCGACGTAGAGCTGCCAAACACGTTTGGTCAAACGCGTCGCGCCGACGATAAAGCCGCGTTCCAGCATCATCCGCGCATATACGAACGAGGCGGTGTAACCGGAGATGAAAACGAACAGGTCGGCGGCGTCGCTGAAGCCGTAATTTCGTGTGGTGATCCAGTTGACGACGTTGTCCGGTATGTGGTCCAGGAAAATCGCCCAGTTCGCGACACCGCGAAACAGGTCCAGTCGGAGATCGCGGCCTTTTTCCGGAAGCGTTGCGTTGATTTTCATGGGCGTCGTTTCGAATAAACTTTCGAGCGGATCAAGCAGCAGAACAACGGACCTCTCAGCTGCCCCGGCGACCGTTGTCAGTCGCCAGTATAATGATTATACGGATCAGGAAAATGTAACATCTGGCCAAGAATCAGTGAACTTCTGACGTGCCATTTATACCATCCCGGCAGTTTCCACCATGCGCCCACATTCCGCTTTCCCAAGGTCGATCAAATGACCGCACGCATCTTTAAGCCCGCCAAGAACGCGATGCAGTCGGGCATGGCTCAGACCAAGGAGTGGCAGCTCGAGTACGAGCCCGAGCAGCCACGGGCAATCGAGCCTTTGATGGGATGGACCAGTTCCCGCGACATGAAGCAACAGCTCACGATCGGCTTCCAGACCAAAGAAGAAGCGATCGCCTATTGTGAGAGCAAGGGCATTCCCTACCAGGTGATCGAGCCCAAGGAGCCCGCGCGCCGGCAAGCTGCCTATGCTGACAATTTTGCGTTCCGGCGCGGCGAACCCTGGACCCATTAACCGGGCGATCTGCTATTAACCAATGACTTACGTTGCAGCCTGCAGTTATCGGTTGCGCGAGACGGCTCCCCGATGACACCATGATCCGAGCTCCGACGCCGGAATTGCGGCGCAACATTAACTGCTGATGAGATGCCGCTTCGCTCCACTATTGATCCTGCCTCGCCCGATTTTGCCACCAACGCGGAAGCCATGCGCGCGCTGGTCGCGCAGTTGCGCGAACGGCTGGATGAGGTCGCGGGCGGCGGTGGCGAGGTATCGCGGACGCGGCACATCTCGCGCGGCAAGATGCTGGCGCGAGAGCGCGTCGACCTCCTGATTGATCCGGGTACGGCGTTTCTGGAGCTGTCACCGCTCGCCGCATATGGGCTTTATGGCGGCGATGTGCATTCCGCCAGTATCATCACCGGAGTAGGTCGCATCTCGGGTCGGGAGTGCGTCATTGTCGCGAACGACGCCACTATCAAGGGCGGCACTTATTATCCTCTCACAGTGAAAAAGCACCTTCGGGCCCAGGATGTCGCCCGTCAAAATAATCTGCCCTGCGTCTATATGGTGGATTCTGGCGGTGCATTCCTGCCGATGCAGGATGAAATTTTCCCTGACGAGCGGCATTTCGGCCGCATCTTTTACAATCAAGCCCAGATGTCAGCACTCGGCATTCCGCAGATCGCCATTGTGATGGGATCCTGTACCGCTGGAGGCGCCTATGTGCCGGCCATGTCTGACGAGAGCATTATCGTTCGCAATCAGGGCACCATTTTCCTGGGCGGTCCGCCGCTGGTGAAGGCGGCAACTGGCGAGGTGGTCTCCGCTGAAGAACTCGGCGGAGCTGACGTGCATTCGCGTCAATCCGGCGTAACCGATCACTACGCCCAGAATGACAGTCATGCGATCGGCATCGCGCGCCGCATCATCGCTACATTCAAGAAACCGGACCGTGCGACTTTGAACATGCGTGAGCCGCGCGACCCGCTGTTTGCACCCGAAGATATTTATGGCGTGGTCTCCGCCGATGGGCGCAAGCCATTCGATGTCCACGATGTCATCGCACGCCTCGTCGACGGCTCAGAGTTCGATGAATTCAAGAAGTTGTACGGTCAGACTCTGATTTGCGGCTTCGCCCACCTCTGGGGCTATCCGGTCGGCATCATTGCTAATAACGGAATTCTCTTTAGCGAGAGTTCGCTGAAGGGCGCACATTTCATAGAGTTGTGCTGTCAGCGCAATATTCCACTCGTGTTCCTGCAGAACATTACCGGCTTCATGGTTGGCAAAAAGTACGAAGCCGGCGGGATCGCGCGCGATGGCGCCAAGCTGGTGACGGCGGTTGCTACCGCCGGGGTGCCGAAATTCACGGTTGTAATCGGTGGCTCGTACGGCGCGGGCAATTACGGCATGTGCGGCCGCGCGTATGGCCCGCGTTTCCTCTGGATGTGGCCGAACGCCCGCATCTCGGTGATGGGTGGTGAACAAGCGGCGATGGTACTCAGTCAGGTGCGGCGCGATAACATCGAGGGAAAGGGCGACACATGGTCGTCGGAAGACGAAGACAAATTTCGTAGCCCTATACGCGCTCAATACGAGAAGCAGGGCAACCCATACTACGCCACCGCCCGATTGTGGGATGACGGTGTGATCGATCCGGCCGACACCAGACTGGTACTGGGCCTTGGGCTTTCGGCCGCAGCGAATGCTCCGATGGAGCAGACCCGCTTCGGGCTGTTCAGGATGTGATGATGGATCGCTCCCGACTGTACCGGCGGTTTCGGAGGCTGCTGATCGCTAATCGCGGCGAGATCGCCTGTCGCTTGATCCGTACCGCAAGGGCGATGGGGCTGCGTACCGTTGCGGTCTATTCCGAAGCTGACCGTGATGCCATGCACGTCGCAATGGCCGATGAGGCTGTGCTGCTCGGCCCCGCGCGCGCTCGCGATAGTTATCTGAGCATCCCCCGGATGCTCGAAGCGGCGCGCCGGAGTGGCGCTGAAGCGATCCATCCGGGCTATGGCTTTCTGTCCGAGAGCGCCGAATTCGCCCAATCCTGCCTCGATGCAGACTTGGTGTTCGTCGGTCCGACCGCCGGGATGATCAGTGCAATGGGTTCGAAATCGGGCTCTAAGCTGCTGATGGAAAAAGCCGGCGTGCCGCTAGTGCCGGGGTATCACGGGACGGCGCAGGACGAAACAACGCTGATGAAGGCGGCCGACAAGATCGGTTTCCCCGTTCTGGTCAAGGCATCGGCCGGCGGCGGCGGACGCGGTATGCGGATTGTTCATTCGGCAGGTGAGCTTGCCGCCGCGATCGTGAGCGCCAAGCGCGAAGCAAAAGCCGCGTTTGGCGATGATCGCATGCTGATCGAGAAATTCGTCAAGAACCCGCGCCATATCGAAGTGCAAGTGATCGGCGACAGTCACGGCAATCTGCTGTCATTATTTGAGCGGGAATGTACGTTGCAGCGACGTCATCAGAAGGTGATCGAGGAAGCTCCGTCCCCGACGCTTAACGCGACCCAGCGCGAGACCGTTTGCGCCGCCGCGCGCAAGGCCGCGGGTGCAGTCAACTATGTCGGCGCCGGGACCATCGAATTCGTTTCGGATGGCAAAGACGTTTTTTTCATTGAGATGAACACAAGACTGCAGGTCGAGCATCCCGTGACTGAATTGATCACTGGCATCGATCTCGTGGAATGGCAGTTTCGGGTTGCGTTCGGCGAAAAGCTGCCCTTGACGCAAAATGAGGTCAAACTCAACGGTCACGCGATTGAGGCGCGGGTCTACGCCGAAAATCCAGACAAGAATTTTATGCCATCCGTCGGCACGATACGAACTTGGCACATGCCGGACTCTGTGGATGGCTTGCGCATTGACGCCGGTTATCAGTCCGGCGATACGGTTTCGCCGCACTACGATGCCATGCTGGCGAAGGTAATCGCCTGGGCGCCGACCCGTGAGGGTGCGATTGAGCGGCTCAATCGCGGCCTGGAGCAATCGGACGTTCGCGGTGTCGTGACCAACATTCCGTTTCTCTCGGCGTTGATCACGCGCCCGGAAGTACGCGCCAATGTCATCGATACCGGTTTTATCGAACGCGAACTGAAGAGCTTGACGCCGACGCCGATTGTCCCAGGCCATCTAGAGTTAGGGGCGGCCGTCGCTTCGATCATGGACGAAGAAGAGAGAGTCGCGCGGTCCGACGCAAGCTCGCCCTGGCTGCATTCGGGTTGGATGCCGGTGGGAAGGCGGCAGCGGCTTTTCAGGTTTCGGCAGGCGCACGGCCCCGAGCAAGACGTGAAACTCCACTATGGCAGAGGACCTGCAACGCTCTCCATTGGTGGGAAGGAAATGGCTTTTGCCTCTTCTCATGCGGAGGATGGCGCGCTTGATGTGGTGCTGGACGGGATGAAATACCATGTCGTCTCGGTCGTCGAAGGGCATGAGCTTTACCTTCGGACGCCCAACGGCCGTTTCGATCTCCATTGGATCGATCCGTTCGGCGGCGACGACGAAGAGCAGGTTGGTGAGGACAAGATCGTCGCGCCGTTGCCCGGGACGGTCGTGGCGCTTTTGGCTGAAGTCGGCGCGACACTGGAGAAGGGCGCACCGATACTGACGCTTGAAGTGATGAAAATGGAGCAGACCTTGCGCGCGCCGTTCGCCGGAGTGTTGAAAGCAATCAAATGCAAGGTTGGCGATATCGTTAGCGAAGGGCTCGAACTCGCCGAGGTCGAGCCGGCAGTCTCGTGAGATGAGTATGACGGAATCCGTACGCATCGTCGAAGTCGGACCGCGGGACGGGCTGCAAAACGAAAAGACACCCGTCAGTGTCGCGGACCGCATTGCATTCATCGAGGCGCTGGTCGACGCTGGTCTGCATACCATCGAAGTCGGAGCATTTGTATCGCCCAAGGCGATCCCTCAGATGGTTAATTCGGATCAGGTGCTGCGCGGTGTTGACCATCACGCGTCTAGCGAATTCCACGTTTTGGTGCCGAATGAAAAGGGCTACGAAGCGGCACGCGCAGCCGGTGCAAAAGTAATAGCCGTGTTTGCATCGGCGTCGGAGGGCTTCTCACGCGCCAATATTAACTGCTCGGTCGCCGAATCCATTGAGCGGTTCAAACCTGTCATCGACAAGGCCAAGGCCGATGCCGTCAGGGTGCGCGGTTATATCTCCTGCGTCCTCGGATGCCCGTTTGATGGTGAGGTGAAGCCGCAAGCCGTCGCGGATGTCGCAAAGGTGTTGTGGGACCTTGGTTGCTACGAAATATCGCTTGGGGACACGATTGGTGTCGGCACGCCGCTCAAGGCCAGGCAGTTGCTGCGCGCGGTTTCCGGGGTAGTGCCGATGACCAATCTGGCCATGCATTTCCACGATACATACGGCCAGGCGCTGGCCAATCTGTATGCGGGAATGGAGGAGGGCGCGCGCGTCATTGATTCCGCCGCCGGCGGTCTCGGCGGCTGCCCGTTTGCACCCGGTGCGACCGGCAATGTCGCGACTGAAGACGTCGTTTACATGCTGGAGGGGATGGGCATCGCTACAGGTGTTGACATGCAAAAGTTAGTGGCAGCGACCAACGCCGTCAGCCGTCTGATCGGGCGCCCGCCGCTCAGCCGCGTCGCCGGAGCGATGAACGCGAAGCAGCGATTGGCAAACTAGCGCCTCGGATGCTCGTAGCTAGCGCCCGCCGTCAGGACCCATGATCATATCGGGTAGCGTGGTCGAAATCTCCGGCACAAAGCACAGCACGACAACTGCGGCCATCATCAACAGCACGAAGGGCAAGGTGCCCCAGATGATCTCGCTCAAGGGGATATCGGGCGCGACATTGCGAATGACGAAGATGTTCAGCCCGACGGGGGGATGAATAAGGCCCATCTCCATCACGATAGTCATCACGACACCAAACCAAATGATATCGAAATGCGCCGCACGCAGCGGTGGCAGGATGATCGGCGCGGTCATCAGGATGATCGAAACTGGCGGGAGAAAAAACCCGAGCACGACAACCATGACGAGGATGGCCGTCAGCAGTTCCCATCTTGGCAGCTGCATCGCGACGATCGACTCGGCGACCGATTGCGAGATGTGCAGGTAGCTCATGACATAGGAATACAACAGCGACATGCCGATGATCATCATCAGCATGGTGGATTCGCGGATTGTCGATTTCAGGATGGGGGCCAGATCGGCCGGCCGCCACACCGTATAGATCAGTGCGATCAGCACCAGCGCCAGAAGTCCGCCGAGGCCCGCGGTCTCGGAAGGCGTTGCATAACCACCGTACAGCGCGATCATGACGCCGGTCAGCAGCAGCACGAACGGCAGCACCCGCGGCAGCACGTTGAAGCGATCCGCCATCGTGAACTCGTCCCGATGCAGGATGGCGGAAGCTGCGCCGGTCTCCTTGTAGAGTGCACTGGCTGCCGCATACTCCTTGCGGAAGCGCAAGACCGCATAGACGCCAAATAGCGTAACCAGCAGGAGGCCGGGTCCGATGCCAGCCAGGAACAGCCTGCCCAGCGATTTTTCCGCGGCGACGGCAAACAAGATCATGGTGATCGAGGGCGGCAGCAGGATGCCGAGCGTTCCGCCAGCTGCAATGATGCCGGCAGCGAATCCGCCAGAATAACCGCGCTTGCGCATTTCCGGAATTCCGGCTGAGCCGATGGCAGAGCAGGTGGCAGGCGATGAGCCTGCCATGGCAGCGAACAACGCGCAGGCAAACACATTGGCAACGCCGAGGCCGCCCGGCACGCGATGCAGCCAGGCGTGGAGCGCGGAATACAGATCCTGGCCGGCGCGGGACTTGCCGATCGCCGCACCCTTCAGAATAAAAAGCGGGATCGACAACAGCGTTATCGAAGCCATCTCTTCATAGACATTCTGGGTGACGGTATCGAGCGAAGCGGTCGGCATGTAGATGCCCATGAACACCACGGCGACCGCGCCAAGCGCAAACGCGATCGGCATGCCCGAGAACATCGCGACCAAAGTTGCAAGGCCGTAGCTAATGCCAATTCCAAGCACAGTCATGGACGCGCCGTACGGCTCAGCGGGGCTGCGATCTGCAGCAGTATTTGGATGCAAAGCAACGTCATGCCGGCGGCCATGAGGCAATAGGGGATGGCCAACGGCGGCGACCACATCGAGTTTGAAACCTGGCCGTCGACCCAGGCTTCATGCGCCAGCGTCCAGGATTTCCATGTGAAGAATGCGCAGAAAAGGAAGCTCGCGAAATCCACCAACCAGAGCCTTACCCGATTGGCTCGTGGCGACAGCAGGCCGACGAAGGCTTCGATCCCGATATGCCCGCGCTGTGCCTGCACATAGGCTGAGGTCATGAATGTCGCGCCGACCAAGAGAAATACGGCCGCTTCGTCCTGCCAATAGTTCGCACTGTGAAACAGGGCACGGCTGAGCACGCTATAACTGAGGATAATGCAAGCGGCGATCAGCGCCAACGCCGCGAGGACGACGATGACGTTGTTGCACACGTCGAGCCCGCGTCCAACCGCCGCCACAAACGGGTTGCTTGCAGCGGCGTCCGAACGGTCGAGCTTATCCCCGACCGGACCATGCATCATGCGGCGACGTCGGAGGCTAGCTTCAACAGGTTAGCTGCGGTCGCGGTCTTGGCGCCGTAGTCCTTCCAGGCGGTATCCCGCGCGATGTTTCGCCATTTGCCGACGGTGGCCACATCAAGCGCGGCAATCTTGCATCCTGCCTTCTCGTAGACCTTGGCAACTTCCTTGTCGTCGTCCTGCGCGCCTTTCTTGCCGAACGCCTCGAGTTCGGAGCCGACTGTAAGGATGATGTCCTTGTGCTTCTTCGGCAAGGCATCGAAGATTGATTTCGACATCATCAGCGGCTCCAACATGAACCAGTAGGATGCGCCGGCGCCTGACGTCAGGGCTTTGGAGACTTCCTCAAGGCGGAAGGAAATCAGGCTGGTGGAGGATGTAATGCCGGCATCGCACGCGCCGGTCTGCATCGCGGCGTAGATTTCGTTCGACGGCACGGAGAGCACCGAAGCGCCTGCCGTCTGCAGTACCATGTCCATCTCGCGCGAGCCGCCGCGGACCTTGAGGCCTTTGGCGTCCTCCGGCGCAACGATCGGCCTCGAGCGACTGGCGACGCCGCCGGCTTGCCACACCCACGTCAGGAGTATGATGCCCTTGTCGGCCAAAAAGTCGGTCAGCGCCTTGCCGATCGGCTTGGTCTTCCAGCTCAGGCCCTGGTCGTAGGTCGAGACCAGCCCGGGCATCAATCCGATATTGGTTTCCGGCAATTCGCCTCCGGCGTAGGGCATAGGGTACAGACTGATATCGAGCGCGCCTTTGCGCATGGCCGAGAACTGCGCATTGGTCTTGATGAGCGATGAATTCGGGTAGATCTCGGCGGCTATCTCGCCACCGCTTCGCTTCGCCACTTCAGCCGCGAATACCCGACACAGCCTGTCACGGAAGTCGCCCTTATCAATTGTCCCACCAGGAAACTGATGCGATATTTTCAGCGTGGTTGCTGCCTGGGCCGTTCCGGTCCCGAACCGCAGGACGGCGGGCGCGGCAAGCGCTGACACAAGCACGTGGCGGCGTGTAAACATCAAAATCTCCCCTGGGCGATGATTGATTGGAATTGATCGAGCGACCCTGCAGGGCATCTTACCCTGCATTCGCCCAGATTTCCTCTAGTCTGAAAGTTCGAGGCAGGTTGGCAGATAGAACCGCCGCATGTTGCGGCGCACTCTTGCCCCAGAGATTCGACGGAAAAAAGACGAAATGAGGCTTTTTTTCTTGGTGTCATTGATACCTTCGATGCCGCCTCGCTAAAATTTTCCGCATAGCGGGTAACAAAGCGCATCTCGGCGCCGTCTGGGTGTAGCGGCATTCGTCGCTACCCGACCATTCCAAGAGGAATATCAGCCAATGACCATCAGCACCCGCATCGCGGTCGGCCTTTCAGCCGCCGTTCTTTCGCTCAGCCTGACGCTCGCGCCAGCCGCTTTTGCCCAGGACAAGATGGGCAAGGATGACGGTATGAAAAAGGATACCATGTCCAAGGACTCCATGAAGAAGGACACCATGTCCAAGGATTCCATGAAGAAGGACACTATGTCGAAGGACGGCATGAAAAAAGACGACGGGATGAAGAAGTAACTAACCGTCGTTTGCGGTTGGGAGACTCGCCCCTGAATAGGGCGAGTCTCCCAACCCCGCAGCGAACCTCGCGCCTTCTGTGGCTTGGAAGGTAACCTCGCTCAACGAGCTGGCAATGATGGGCGCCCGTACGCGAACGGGCTCAAGAGCTCATGCGTGGTTTTGCGCGCCCTTTCTCAGCAGACCATTTTGTAACGCGTCACTTTTTCTTCTTTTTGCGTGCGGCATAGCGCGCGTCTCGCGCGGCTTTGCGCTCGGCCTCAAGCGCGACTTCACGAGCGGCCTCTTCTTCCCTTTCGCGCGCGAGTTGAGCGGCTGCCGCCGCCGCCAATTCTTCCTCCCGCAGCTTCTGCTCGGCTTTAGCGGCGTCGCGGGCTAATTTTGCCTTGGCGCGTTCGGCAGCTAGGGCCTCCCGCTCGGCCTGCCGCCGCTTGACAGCAGGGTCGTCTGGACCCGGCTGGCTGCGAAACTTCTCCAGAATGTTTTGCCTTGCCTGCTCGGCCGCTTTTTGCCGGTCCGCAAAGCCTGGTTCCTTGAATCCGCTCATGAAGGGGGCCTTGTCGCTTTCTTGTTTGTGTGAGCCGATCGGCTGTCGCCGGACCGCCAGCGCAGGGCGACGTTGCCCTGCTTGAATCCGGAGGGGTGTACATGCGCGCGCGGCGGGAAGCCATAAAAAACGAAGGAACAGACTGAACATCTGGTTATTTTGGCGCGGGTGAATGGTAAAATTGGCCGCCAGCCGATGACTTTCCTGCAACTCTGTCGGTTCACCCATGACTGATCCCGACCACGGAGGAAACCGGCGAGGCGCAATCGCAGGCCTGGCAATCGCAGTGGTTCTCCTGATTGTGGGGCTGTGGCTGGCTCACGAACTGTTGGCGACGAGCAAGATGCAGGATTGCCTGATGTCGGGACGTACCAACTGCAATGTTATTCCCACTCAGTGAGGTGGACGACAACGGAACATTCTGAAAGTTCTGTGTTTATCACCGACGTGACCACTATCGCCGATGCACTGGCGAGCGAAATGTCTCTCCAATTCACCCAAACAGTTTCCCGACATCGGCGGCAAAAACAATCGCTGGAGCACGCGGGTTCATCACAGAGCCGGCGAGGGCTCGATTGGATGAACTTCTTCACTGCGGATGTTCAAACCGGATTTGGTGCGTTTGTTTCGCTTTACCTTGCGGAGTTGCAATGGTCGCAGGAGAGCGTTGGATTTGCGCTTACGGTCGGTCGAATTTCAGGTGTTATCGGAGTGATCCCGGCCGGAGCGCTGGCGGATTCTATCCGTTCAAAGCGAGGATTGGCCGCGGCCGGACTCCTGATGGTAGGCATTGCTGCGTTGCTTCTTGCGCTGTACCCGAGTTTCCCGTTCGTGCTGATCGCGGAGGCGCTTCACGGCCTAACCGCCGGCATGTTGGGCCCGGCCATCGCTGCGATCAGCCTCGGGCTCGTGGGTCGAAGAATGATGTCGTTGCGCGTCGGACGCAATCATCGATATGACGCGGCGGGTAACGCGCTAACGGCCGTCGTGATGGGAGTGCTCGGAAAGTACTTCACTTCGAGGGCTATCTTTTTGACGGCTGCGGCGCTTGTGATTCCAGCGTTGATTGGGCTCGGACGCATCCGCGGCGATGAGATCGATTACAGCCGCGCACGAAATGCAGGTAAGGGCGAGAAGGGCCCAACTGTCAAAAGCGTCATGGAGCTTCGGAAGAATTCCGACCTGCTCTGGTTTGCCGGTTGCCTTGCGCTGTTTCAATTGTCCGACGCCTCGATGCTGCCTCTCGTCAGCGAACGACTAGGTCAATCCAGATTGGAATTCGATTCGCTGCTGTTATCCGGATTGATCGCCGCTCCTCAACTGATCGTTGCGTTTTGCTCGCCATGGGTTGGATATTGTTCGGAGCTGTGGGGACGCAAGCCGTTGCTGTTGGTCGGGTTTGGTCTCGAGGTCATCCGCGGCGGCATCTTCTCCTTCATCAGCAACTCATACTTGCTCACCGCCGTGCAGATTTTGGACGGACTGAGCGGCGCTATAATCAGCGTGCTCACGGTCGTGATTATCACGGACCTCACGGCGGGCACCGGTAGGTTCAATCTGGCCCGCGGCGCCGTCAGCATGATTACGGGACTTGCAGCTTCGGTTAGCACGGCGCTGAGTGGGCTACTCTGGCAGCGATCTAGTGCAACCACGACATTTCTGAGCTTGGCAGCCGTGGCGGTGATCGCGACGGCGCTCCTCTGGTACCGCATGCCTGAAACGAAACCCGTGCAATACGCTGATTGATACTCGTGGCGATTTCGCCGCGAGCTGATGAAGAGAAGCTTGCTAATCGTGTCCAAAGATTTGTGCGCATGACTTTCAAGGTTCGGGTTGGCCCGGCGGAGATCGCCATCCATCAGGGCCAGACCGTGTTGCTTACCGATCCTGATGGGCAAGTGACGACGCCCAGCAAGGGTGGATTATATTTTCGCGATACCAGGCTCATCAGCGCCTGGGCGATCTACGCCAACGGTGTGCCGTGGGAATTATTGAACGGCGGTACAGTGGCTCCCCACCTTGCCCGCATGTTTCAGACCAACTGTGCCTTTGCGAGCCAAGACGGGCTGATCGAGCCGCATACGCTAGGTTTAATGATTGTGCGCCAGATCGATGGCGGGCTCCACGAGGACATCGAAATCAGCAATCACAATCCGATGCCGGTGCGCTTCAACCTGGAAATTGCAATTCGGGCGGACTTCGCCGACATCTTTGAAGTGAAGGGCGGCCGTGCCGTCAGGCGCGGCCAAATCAGTTCGTTTTGGTCGGCAAAGCATCAGCTACTCCGCATTGCGTATTCCAACGAGAACTTCCGCCGTGAATTGATTGTTCGCTGCGGCGGGGAAAAGGAAGTCCCTGCATGTCATGCCAATGGGCGGCTCATCTTTGAAATTGCGCTCAAAGGCGGAGAGGTGTGGCGGCGGTGTCTGCGCTACGATCTGGTAGACGGAAAAGAACGGATTCGTGCGCCGAGGAACTGTACCCACCAGCGAAGACATTCGCATCAAGCTGGGCTGGTCGACGAATGGCGTCAAGCGGTTCTGAAGGTGGAAACCAGCAACGAGGAATTCCGTCGATGCTTTAGTCAAAGCGTTCGTGACATGGCCGCCTTGCGGCTGCCGTTGAAGGGCACCGATCACATGGTATTTGTCCCGGCAGCCGGACTTCCGTGGTACGTGGCGTTATTTGGCCGTGATACGCTGATCGCGTCGCTTCAAACCGTGATAGTTCATCCGGAATTCGCTACCGGCACGTTGGAAGTTCTGGCCCAGTATCAGGCCAAGGAAATTGATAATTATCGCGATGCCGAGCCTGGGAAGATACTTCATGAGCTTCGCTACGGCGAACTCGCACATTTCCATTTGATTCCACATACGCCGTATTACGGCACTGCGGATGCGACGCCGCTCTGGTTGATAGCGCTTCATGCCGCATGGCGCGCCTGCGGCGACCGCTCGCTGCTCGAGCGGCATTTGCGGACGGCGGAAGCTTGCCTTGCCTGGATCGACAAGTACGGCGATCGCGATGACGACGGATTCCAGGAATACCAGACGCGATCTCCCGTGGGTTACGAAAAC
>NZ_DATEPI010000229.1:0-4170 GCF_035273305.1 Bradyrhizobium sp.
TGTAGCCGGCGCTCGCGCTTAGCATCTAGAGCCCGCGCGAAACCAAACTAGCGCTATCCTCGAGCGCCGCCCGCATTACGCCCGATTGCGGGCACAGGATTTCCTTCCAACAAAAAACGTGGGAGGAAATTTATGACAACCCCGCTGACCTTTCCTGATAAAGCCCAACGACATTCCGTTAATCGCCGGATCCTGTTGAAGGGTGCGGCCGCCGCGGCGGCTGCCGGTATGACGGCGCAAGCAGCTTCGGCAGCCAGCGTAACGCCATTCGGCCAAACAGGCGCACCAACAACCTCAACCGAACCGCTGCCGTTGGGACCGTTATCGGGGAGCCGCTACCCGGATTCTCATTTGGAATCCATGAAGAAGCCCAATGTCTCGTTTGGACCGAGCGGTTTCCCGGCCTTCGCCGGGACCATGGCGGTTGAGCGCGTCGCCACCGGAATGCGCTGGGCAGAGGGTCCAGTCTACTTTCCCGCCGGGCGCTACGTGCTGTTCAGCGACATTCCCAATAACCGCATCATGCGCTTCTCGGAGGATGACGGTCACCTGAGCGTATACCGCCAGCCGTCGATGAATTCGAATGGCAACACCATAGATCGGGAAGGACGCCTGATCACCTGTGAACATAGCGGGCGCCGGGTTACCCGGACCGAGCTCGATGGCTCGATCACGATTATAGCGGACAAGTACAATGGCAAGAGGTTGAACTCACCGAACGACGCGGTTGTCGCTTCCGACGGTTCGATCTGGTTCACCGATCCGGTTTATGGCATTGGCGGTTATTACGAAGGCATCAAGGCCGAACCTGAGCAGGAAAAGCACAACGTCTACCGCGTGGACCCGAAGAGCGGTGACATCAAGGTTGTCGTTGATGACTTTGTTGAGCCCAACGGCATTACCTTCTCGCCCGACGAGAAGAAGCTATATGTCATCGACACCGGGTTTACAGACGGTCCGGACAACCCTTCACATATCCGCGTGTTCGACGCGGATGTTGGCGCCGGAAAGGTGTCGAACGGTAAGGTCTTCGCCGAAATGCCCAAGCCTAGCATCACGGATGGCATGCGCTGTGACACCGAAGGCAATATCTGGTGCTCCGTGGGTTGGGGCGATCCGAAAGAAGACGGCGTGCGCTGCTACACTGCGCAGGGCGATCTGCTCGGCAAAATTCACCTTCCGGAAACCGTTGCCAATCTGTGCTTCGGCGGTCAGCAGCGTAACAGACTGTACATCTGCGGCTCTACTTCGCTGTACGCAGTGTACACGAGTGCCCAAGGCGCAATGAAGCCGTAACCGGCGTATGGATAGGGTTGATCGCTTTTTGCGGAATGGCGATCTGTCCATCCCTCAGTGAACAGATGGCGGGCACGCTTTCAGGCAGCCCGCCATGTGTGCTTCAGGTTTATGTGCGCAAGGTTGGCTGTCGATTGCATACGGATGACGTAAGTCGAACTCGCAAGCTCACCCGCTATTGCGCAATCCCGCCGATATGCCGTTGATCGTGAGTTGAATCCCGCGCAGCACCCGCTCGTCGGGACTATGGGTGCGGTGCTCCTTCAACAATTCCACCTGCACATGATTCAACGGGTCGAGATATGGAAATCGGTTGCGGATCGAGCGTTCCAGGAACGGATTGCCTTGCAGTAGCCGCTCATGACCCATGATATCCAACAGCTTCTCGATCGAACTCTGCCATTCGTGGCGGATGCGGTTGAAGATGTTTTCACGCAATGCCTCGTCAGGCACGAGTTCCGCGTATCGGGAGGCGATCGCGATTGAGCTTTTCGCCAACACCATATCCATGTTGGACAGCAGCGAGCGAAAAAACGGCCACTCTTGATAGAGTTCGCGCAGGAACGGCATGCCGTTGTCCGGATGCTTCGCCAGCCAGGCCTCGACGGCGCTGCCAAATCCATACCATCCCGGCAGCATCAGCCGGCATTGTGCCCAGCTGAACACCCAGGGGATGGCGCGGAGATCCTCGATTTCCCGAGTCTTTTTGCGTGACGCTGGCCGGCTGCCGATGTTTAGCGTCGCGATTTCCGTGATGACCGTGGAAGCCCAAAAGTAGTCGGCGAAACCAGGTGTTTCGTAAACGAGGCCGCGATAGGCGTTGAATGCGAGCGAAGACAACTGCTCCATTGCTTCAAGATATTGTTGCTTCGGCACGCTGCTCGCTGGTTGCAGCAGGCTCGCTTCCAGCGTAGCAGCGGCGAGAATTTCAAGATTGCTGCGGCCAACTTCAGCATTGGAATATTTGCTGGAGATGATCTCGCCCTGTTCGGTGATCCGGATCTGACCGTTCACCACTCCACCGGGCTGCGCGGTAATGGCGTCATAGCTTGGACCGCCGCCCCGTCCAACCGAGCCGCCTCGGCCGTGAAACAGCCGCAAGCGGACGTGGTGACGCTTGAATACTTCGAGCAGGCCGATTTCGGCTTTGTAGAGCTCCCAGCCCGAGGTGACGAAGCCGCCATCCTTGTTGCTGTCGGAATAGCCGAGCATCACCTCCTGCACCGCGCCGCGGCCGTCCACCACCTTGCGGTATTCATGCAGTGACAGCAGTCGGTCCATGATGCCGGCGGATGCCTGCAAATCCTCGATCGTCTCGAATAGCGGCACGATGTTGATCGCGCTACGGCCAGAGGGATCGATCAGACCGACCTCCTTCAGCAACAATGCGAGCTCAAGCATGTCCGACACGCTCTTGCACATCGAGATGATGCTTTGCGGGATAGCGTCAGCGCCGAATTTCGCATGCGCTTCGGCAGCCGCATGGAAAACCGCGAGTTCGCCCAGCGTCTCTTCGCTGTATTTGACGAAGGACGATATTAGGGGTCGCGGACTATGCAGTTCAGCGGCGAGAAGCGCGATCCGCGCGTCTTCGGGTAAATCCCGGTAGGACATGCCTGGGGTCGCCGCGTCGATCAGTTCGGCGACGGTGCGTTCGTGCACAGCCGAATTCTGCCGCATATCGAGCCGCGCCAGGTGAAAGCCGAAACAATCCACCGCTCGGCGAAGCAACCGCAACCGTCCGCGCGCGATCACGCGCGAGTTGTTCGCGATGAGCGAGCGGTGCAAAACATCCAGGTCGGCCTTGAACTCGGCAACGTCCGCGTAAGCGGCGGCCTCGCCGACTGGCACGCGACTGGTCTCTACCTCCAGCCGCGCAGCGGTCGCGGTAAGCCGCGCATAGATACCGGACACGGCGAGTCGATAAGGTTCGCCGCTTCGATGCGGCGATGTATCGGGCGAGCGCTCCGCGAGCGCGCGCAGTTCCTCCGAGACATCGGCCAGGTGGGCCGCGAGCGACAGTTCGGAGCCGAGCACATGCAGTTCTTCGAGATAATGGCGCATAATGCGGCTGGACTGCATCTTAAGCGCGCCACGCATCACTTCCGCGGTGACGAAAGGATTCCCATCGCGATCGCCGCCGATCCAGCTTCCCATCTTCAGGAAAGACGCGAGCTCCTGCTGGGTCGCCTCCACTTCATTAAGACGATCCTCAAGCGTGCAATGCAGGCGCGGGACTTCGTGCAGGAACGTGTAGTCATAAAACGACAGTCCGTTAGCGACTTCATCAAGCACGTTGAGCTTGGTACGGCGCAGCAGGTTGGTCTGCCATAAAGTCAGCACTTCACGGCGCAGCTCCTCATCCCCTGCCGCCACTTCCTCTGGAGTAAGCTTGACCCGTTCGCGCCGCTCCAATAGCGCGGCAATTTCCATTTCGCGATCGATGGTGCTCTTGCGGCGAACTTCGGTGGGGTGCGCGGTCAGAACCGGGCTGACAAGAGCCGTGCCGAAAAACCGGCGCAGATCCGCGACACTCAGTCCGGCCGTGCGCGCATGCAGGAGCATCAACGCCAGCGTCCCCGCAGCCGGCATTCCGCCGCCACTCGAGCGGGCTCGCATCTGGCGAATATTGTTCTGGTCTTCGGCGATATTGGCGAGGTGCGAGAAATAGGTGAAAGCACGCACAATGCGAACCGTTTCGCTGATCGACATGCTGTCGAGAATGATTTCGAGCTCGCGTCGAGCAGGATCGTCGTTATCTCGATGAAATCGGATCGACGTCTTTCGGATTCTCTCGACCAGATCGAACACATCCGCGCCTTCCTGGTCGCGAACGGTGTCGCCGAGGATACGACCGAGCAGCCGGATATCGTT
>NZ_DATEPI010000230.1:0-3289 GCF_035273305.1 Bradyrhizobium sp.
CGTCAGTTGGATTCGGGCAAGTCGGAAAGCGCGGGGATTGAGAGCTTCAGCGAAAGCAGTAAGTCGCAAATACCCGCTTCTGCATCGGTTCCCTCCGAGACCCCGGCGCCGGCGCCAGCAACTGGTTCTGCGCCCGTCACCGGCACGACTGCCGAGTCTGCTGCTACGACCGTCCCACCATCAATAGAATCGGCGCAGCCCTCGCAAGCAATAGCGATCTCAGCGCCACCCGTGGTCGCCCCCGCTGGACCGCCCCTGCCTCCGATCTCCCGTTAGTTGCTGTTGTAAGCGCGAGGCGACTGCGGCCGCCGGTGATCAAAACTCCCAGCCTGGATCGCGATACTCAGCGGCCCACGGCAATGACCAGCGCGGCTTGAATGAGCCGGGCCGGTCGAGTTTGCAACGCGAGAGGCAGAAGGGGATTAGGTTTCCGAAGCTGCTTCTTGCTGCCGCTCCGCTTCATCGTGGCGGGCTTCAGGATCGAAGAACTCCCCTGCGGCGGCAATCGCTTCGGCGGCCGCGTCCTGATCTTCCCTGCGGGTAGAGATATCCTCGCCGCGGTTGATGCGCTCTGCTTCGTCGGCGCTGCGGGCGACCGTCACAGTCACGCTGACCTCGACTTCCGGGTGCACGGCGATCGCAATGTTGTGCTTGCCGATCGTCTTGATCGGCGCGTCCAGCATCACTTGGCTGCGGCTGATCGTGACGCCATCGCTCTCGAACGACGCGATGATGTCGCGTACCGTCACTGATCCAAACAATTGCCCGCTCTCGGAAGCCTGGCGCAGCACCACCACATTTCGGCCGTCGATTTTTTCGGCGACCTTGGATGCCTCTCCTTTTGCCTTGAGATTGCGGGCCTCCAGTTCGGCTTTCATACCATCGAACTTCGCGCGGTTATCTGCGGTCGCACGCAGCGCCTTGCCTCTCTTGAGCAGAAAATTGCGTGCAAATCCGTCCTTGACCCGGACGACTTCGCCCATGTGTCCGAGTTTGGCGACACGTTCCAGCAAAATGACTTCCATATCCAGTTCTCCTTTTGATGATTGAATTGACCGATTCAGGACGCGGGGATTGGCGGCGGCCGGCTGTTCAGGAAGCGCTGCCGGATCCCGAAGACCGCATCCGCCAGACCAACGGCGGCCATCACAACCACGGGCCAGACAAACACCAGCACCAGGCAATAGGTGCAGCTGAGCCAGACCGCGCGGGTCTTCAACGCTGCCGTTAATGTATGCAGGACAGCAAAACCAGTGAGCGCATATGCCAGCATCAGTGAGGCCGCCACGACCTGCGCCGCAATGCCAAGGAGACCGCCCGCGAAGCAGAACGCCAACACGATACAGAAGGCCACCGACGACATGGATGGCAGCGCGACGGTTCTAAGCGCCGGCCAAGGCCGATGTAATCGACCTGATATCGCGATGATCCTTGCGGCGAGCCAAAGATTGAGCGTCAGCGTGGTCGTAGTCACGATCGCTGCGGCAACGGGCGCCATCGAGACCAGAATATCGACGACGCGTTCAGACTCGCCCGTCGATGCCGCGTCATGTGCTCTGACGATCTGGATGATACCCAACAGCCCCTGCCGGAGCGTGCTTCGTATGGTGGCGGCGTCGAGGCCAAGCGAGAGCAACGCCGCGATCGTGATCAAGGCGGCGAAGCCGGATGTCCACAGCATGATCCGGCCAACCGGATACCATTCAAGATTGGGCGAGGAAGCGGCTGCGCTCACCGGGCGGCCCAGCAACACCAGATGCCCCAGCCACCAGGCAGGCAGCGCAACGGCGACCGCAAACGCAATGCAAAGCGGAACGCCGAAGATCGCGCCGAGACCGATGCTCGCCGCGATGCCGCCCGACGCGGCGCTGAGCGGGCCCCATCCAAGCGCTGCAACCATCAACGGAAGCGGCGCCAGATAGAACAGAAGCAACGAGATTAGCGCGCCCGATACAATGGAGGCGAACATCAGAGCCGACGCAGAGCCGGCCGCCAGGGCGATGAGAAAGATCGCTATCATCAGCTGTCCCGCTCCTTTCGAGCGGTTAGAGGCTCCCACTGGAGCCCCAACCATCGGCAACCGAACGACCCGGAAGCCTTATGAGAAATCCCCGATCGACGGCGCGCCAGCCGCCGACCGTGTTGTTAGCGAATAACGTAAGGCAGCAGACCCAGGAAACGCGAACGCTTGATGGCGCGCGCGAGTTCACGCTGCTTCTTTGCCGATACCGCAGTGATGCGGCTTGGCACGATCTTGCCGCGCTCCGAGACGTAGCGCATCAACAGCTTGGAATCCTTGTAGTCGATTTTCGGCGCATTCGGCCCTGTGAACGGGCAGGTCTTGCGGCGACGGAAAAACGGACGGCGGGCACCAGCTTCAGCCATGGTTCTTACTCCTCAATCGCTGCTTCGTCGTCGCGCGGACGGCGCGGGCCACGGTCGCCGCGGTAACCTCCGCCGTCGCGATCGCCCCGGAAGCCGCCGCCACGATCATCACGGTCGCGGTCCCGATCGGCTTTGCGCATCATCGCCGAGGGGCCTTCTTCGTGCTCCTCGACGCGCACCGTAAGATAGCGGATCACGTCTTCGCTGATCCGCTCCTGGCGCTCGATCTCCGCCACGGCCGAGGAGGGGCCATCAATGTTGAGCAGCACGAAATGCGCTTTGCGATTCTTGTTCATCCGGTAAGTGAGCGAGCGAACTCCCCAGTTCTCCATCTTCACGACCTTACCGCCGAGTTGTTCGACGATGCCGGTCATCTGGCTGGTCAGTTCTTCGACTTGCTGAGTGCTCGCATCCTGGCGCGCGAGAAAAACATGCTCATAAAGAGGCATGGGTGTCCTTTCCTGGTTCGTGCGGTTCCCGGCGGCAAGCCCTTCGAACCCTTCGGAAAGGACTCGATATGCTCAGAAGGCGGAAGCACGGGACGACGGACCGACTGGCCCTGTCACAAGCAACGCCCTAAGGCGACATGGCTGTGACCGTCCGTTCAGCTCCCGGCCGGGATCCACGGATAGCGCGCTTTATAAGGATTTTGACCGCGTTGGCAAGGGAAAGCGGCCGGTTTTGGGATCGCTTGCCACCGGGGCCGCAATACGGCGGCGGCTTGACATAAGCGGCTTCGGCGGTGTCTTTCGGCCCAACTTCAGCCTTAGGTCCTACAAAAAGGGTAATCAGGGGCATCGATGACGGCAGCATTTACTTTTCCGGGCCAAGGCTCCCAGACGGTCGGCATGGGCAAAGCGTTGGCGGAAGGGTTTCCGGCCGCGCGCGCCGTGTTTGAAGAAGT
>NZ_DATEPI010000231.1:0-20642 GCF_035273305.1 Bradyrhizobium sp.
CAGTCTGGTGATCATGGCCGAGATTGATCGTTACTACTCGGCGCTGCGCCTGCGGCTGGTGACCGGCGTCGCCTTGGCGATTGCATTGCTTGCAGTGTTCCTGTCGCTGTATTCGGGATGCATTGCGTCGCCTTATGACCAGCTCGATCCGCTCGTTACATCACTGTGGGTCAACAGGGTCGCCGAATCCATATCGCTCCGAACGATGCTGCAGCTCATGCCGCAAAAAATTCTCGGCTTCTACGGATTTCCGGTGATGACGATGGGTTTCGCTTTGGCTGCGCTGATCAAGTCCAATCCGGTTGCGCGCTTCCGCTGGATCATCGGCATTGTTGCGCTGGCCGCGCTGACCGCGCTTAGCGTTTGGGAGATAAGGGGCGCAGCGGCGGCTTCGATGGTGGCAGCTCCGATTTTTGCCGCAGGCCTCGCCGTTCTGTGGCCAGCGCGCGCCGCCGGACGAAGCCTGATCTTTTTGGCACTTGCGGCGTCACCAGCCAGCTTTGCAGCATTGGGGCTTTCGGCAAGGGCGTTAGTTGAGTTTATCGCACCAAAGATGGCGATCGCTGACATAAAGGAGTCCAAATGCCAGACGGTGTCCGATGCCGCTCCCATGCGCCAGCTTCCGAACGGACGTGTCATGGCGCCGATCGATCTCGGACCAGCGATTCTCCTGGAGACCGATCACGCCGTGTTTGCCGCGCCATATCATCGCAATAACGATGGCAATGCCGCGATGCTCAAGCTGATGCTGGCGCCGCTGCCTGCTGCGCGGCAGATGCTGGCAGATCGTCGCGTCGACTATGTCGTGACTTGCTCGGCAGCTCCGGATCAGGATCTTGTCAGACTTGCGCCGGACGGATTGGCCGCGCGGCTCGGCCGCGGCGAAACACCTGACTTCCTTGAGCCGCTCGATCTCAAGCCCGTGCACGATATCTCCGTCTGGCGCGTGCGATAGGCCGAGGTGCACCCGTTACGAAACTTCGCCCGAGCGTCGTATAGCTCGATCTCTGCTTTGGAATGTCTCTCGTGAATTGATGAAGTTTACGCGCCCGTTCAATGACTGCACAGGAAGTGTGGCCCGATGTCTGCGCTCGAGTATTTTTACCCGCCGCCCCATAGCCAACGGAATGTGCTTGTTGCCAAAACTAGCTGGCACATTTGCGCGTTCGTGCTTTCACTTTTCGTGCTTGCCGCTACGCTCAGCGCGATCCGCAAGGACGTCACGCGCGGCTTCGATGAAGTGGCGCACGCGTCGTATGTCGCGCATCTCCAGCACTCCGGTGAAACATGGCCTGCATTTGCAGACATGCGAATATTGGACCCGTCGACTTTCCACTTCACGGGGGAGGCGAACTATCTTGATCATCCCTCACCCTACTACTTGCTGCTGGCCTGGATCGGCCCCGATCTGGAAGATCATCCTCAAGCCATCATCGTTCACCGGCTGATCAATGTGGCGCTTGCCGCAATCGGACTGACAGCTCTCATGGCGATCGGCATCGTGGCCAGCCTGCCGCGGCTCACGCTGTACGCCTACATAGTTCCTCTCGCCTGCATTCCCGTGCTGGCGCCGCTTGCTGGCGCCATTAACAACGACAACGCCGCATTCGCCGGCGCTGGAGTTACTACTCTGGCGGCTTATCAGCTTCTGGTCACCGGAAGACAGGGCTGGCTGATGGCTGCACTAGCAGGGGTGATCCTGGCCTCGTGGGCAAAGTTCACCGCGCTGCTATTGACCGGAGGGCTGATTGCGGGCGTGTCGCTCTGGTTGTTCTGGCGCGGCCGGCTGCAGCCTCGATCGATCGCGCTGATCGCAATCGCCATGCTGGCGGCGGCCGCGCCGTATATCGTGTTGTTGGCGCAATACGGCAGTCCGACTCCGCAGACCGCTGGACAAATCGCGATGATCAAGGCGGGGGCGATCGCAGTCGGCTGGGATGGCGCCGAACGCATGACGGCTTTGCGCTTTGCGGCACATTTCATGTCGGAGTTTGTGCTGGAATGGATCCCGACATTGAAGCCGCGCAATGCGCTGAACTACGCGGCGCTGGCAATCCCGATCGTGACTGTGCTCTGTGCTTTTGCCGGAGTTTTCATATCCCTGCGGCGGATCGCGCAGGGAGAGCCGGCTCCGCTCCATGTGCTGATCGCCACCCAGGCGCTAGGGTTCGCCGCAACATTCCTGGTTCACGGCATCTACAGCTATCAGCTGCATACCCAGTTCGGTTGGCTGACAAGCGCCTACCCGCGCTACTATCTGCCGCTAGCAGCGCTGGTTCCGCTCGCGGGACTGGCGTTGCTCGAAGCAGTCAAACAGCCGTCGGCACGTACCATTCTGCTGGTGTTCCTGATTGCCGGCCCGGTGCTGTTATGCATAACCGGCGCGCCATTGGGATAGACGCTGCTCGTGCGCGCATCTGAGTAATGACGCCTGCAAAATCAGGTCCGCGGAAACCCTTTCGTTGGCGCCGCACATGGCATAAGCACTGCCCAAACTTTCAGGGCGCTTAGCAGAATGATCCGTCTCGACAACGTCAGCAAACAAATCGGTCACCAGATTCTCTTTATCGAGGCGTCGGCAGCGCTCCAGAAGGGCGAAAAGGTCGGGCTGGTCGGCCCCAACGGCGCCGGCAAGACCACCCTGTTCCGAATGATCACAGGCCAGGAACAATCCGATGAGGGCCAGGTGGCCGTCGACCGGGGTGTCACGATTGGCTACTTCAGTCAGGATGTCGGCGAGATGTCGGGCCGTAGCGCGGTATCAGAGGTGATGGACGGCGCCGGTCCGGTCAGCGCCGTCGCGGGCGAGCTAAAGCAGTTGGAAGCCGCAATGGCTGATCCGGCGCGGGCCGATGATATGGACGAAATTATCGCGCGCTACGGCGAGGTGCAGGCGCGCTTCGAGGAGCTCGACGGGTATGCGCTTGAGGGCCGAGCACGTGAGGTGCTCGCCGGGCTCAGCTTCAGCCAGGAGATGATGGACGGCGACGTCGGCGCGCTCTCGGGCGGCTGGAAAATGCGCGTCGCGCTCGGTCGCATCCTGCTTATGCGTCCCGATGCCATGCTGCTGGATGAGCCCAGCAATCATCTGGACCTCGAAAGCCTGATCTGGCTGGAGCAGTTCCTCAGGGGCTATGAAGGCGCGCTGCTGATGACCTCGCACGATCGCGAATTCATGAACCGCATTATCAACAAGGTGGTCGAGATCGATGGCGGCGCGCTGACCACGTATTCGGGCGATTACGAGTTCTACGAACAACAGCGCGCGATGAATGAGAAGCAGCAGCAGGCGCAATTTGAACGTCAACAGGCGATGCTTGCGAAAGAGATCAAATTCATCGAACGCTTCAAGGCGCGCGCTTCGCACGCAGCCCAGGTGCAGAGCCGGGTAAAGAAGCTCGAGAAGATCGAACGGGTCGAGCCGCCGAAGCGTCGCCAGACGGTGTCATTCGACTTCCTGCCGGCGCCGCGCTCCGGCGAAGACGTGGTCAGCCTGAAAAGCGTCCAGAAGGCCTATGGCGTCAGACGAATTTATGACGGACTGGACTTCATGGTGCGTCGCCGGGAACGCTGGTGCGTGATGGGCGTCAATGGCGCCGGTAAATCCACGCTGCTGAAACTGGTGGCGGGCTCCACGCCGCCGGACGAGGGCATCGTCGCGCTCGGAGGCAGCGTGAAGATGGGCTACTTCGCACAGCACGCAATGGACCTCTTGGACGGCGAGCGCACCGTGTTCGAGTCCTTGGAGGACTCCTTTCCGCAGGCTGGTCAGGGCTCGCTGCGCGCGCTCGCCGGCTGCTTCGGTTTCTCCGGCGATGACGTTGAAAAGAAATGCCGGGTGCTCTCGGGCGGCGAGAAGGCGCGGCTAGTGATGGCTAAAATGCTTTTCGACCCGCCGAATTTTCTCGTGCTAGACGAGCCCACCAACCATCTGGATATGGCCACCAAGGAGATGCTTATCGGCGCGCTGTCGCAATACGAGGGCACCATGCTGTTCGTCTCGCACGACCGGCATTTCCTTTCCGCGCTTTCCAACCGCGTACTCGAGCTCACGCCAGAAGGCATTCACCAGTATGGCGGCGGCTACACCGAATATGTGGCGCGCACCGGGCAAGAAGCTCCGGGCCTCCGTAGCTGAAGGGATTCCAACGTATTTTGCCGATGGGAGATTCAAAAGAGGGATCGGCCCGGGAGCGCACGATCGCGTTGGTGGTCATCTAGGCAAAAAATTGTTCGCGACAGCCAGGGTGCCGCGCTCGTCGGTTTCCAGCGCAATCTTTTGCGCGAGCATGACATCGCCGGCGACGAGGTAATCCTTTGGTACAAAACACCAGCCTGCGCGCGGCCGTCCTGCATCGTCGAGCTCATAGACGTTGGCGCCGGTCCCGTGGCGTATACGGTAGCGCTTTCCGCTGTGACATCCGGTGACGTCGAAGTAGTTGTGCTTGTCGTACTGCGCCAGCTGCTCCTCCGATAACCAATCCTTCATGAGCTTCAGCCCACGCGCTTCGGTTTCGTTCATGAAACTCGGATCATAGAGCCAATCGCGCAGGCCAACCGCAAGGCGCGAGCAAACCGTCAGAATATTTCGGAGCTTGCCGGTTGCGATGTGCAGAACTTCCACGATCAGAACCGTATCTTGGCCCCCGACCAGACGCGGAATAGATAATGTCTTTCCGAAGTCGGATCAAAGGTGCGGGCGAGTTTGTGGTCCCATGTGATCTGAGCGGCCATTCCATGCTCCAGGGGGTCCCCTCGTCGGAGCAACGTCTCCAATGCTGGAGCTCAGGAAAAGTTCCAAAGCCGTTCAGCGGCGTGCGGGCGGCGGACGACAGGCGTGCCAGATTCAAACAATTTTTCGGGCGCGAAACTCGGCGATCGACTTGTCATCGTAACCGTATTCTTTCAGGACTTCATCGGTGTGTTCGCCCTTTTCTGGCGTCGCATGCACCACGCGGCTCGGAGTTCGGCTGAGCTTGATGGCTTGATTGACGACTTCGATGTTGCCCAATGAACCGTGCTCGACCGGTGCCGCCATCCCGAGATGCCGAACCTGAGGGTCGGCAAAAACCTGGTCCATTCGGTTGATCGGGCCGC
This sequence comes from Bradyrhizobium sp., assembly GCF_035273305.1. Lineage (GTDB taxonomy): Bacteria > Pseudomonadota > Alphaproteobacteria > Rhizobiales > Xanthobacteraceae > Bradyrhizobium. The sequence continues at coordinate 5,098 of NZ_DATEPI010000231.1, forward strand.
AGGGTACGCCCGCCTTGTTCAACATATCGATCAGCTCGGCACTGGAGCGCTGTTTTGTGACCTCGGAAATCGCCTGGTTGAGCGGGATGCGGTTGCTGGAGCGGCCTGCATCATCGGCAAAGCGCTGATCCTGCAGGAGATGCATCAGGTCGAGCGTTTGACAAAACCGCGTGAAGATATGCTTGCCGGAGGCCGCAATATTGATGTGGCCATCGCGCGTGGGGAACACCCCGGTAGGTATGCTGGTCGGATGATCGTTACCGGCCTGACCCGGCACCTCCTTGGCGATCAACCAGCGCGCCGCCTGGAAATCGAGCAACGAAATTTGCGCGCCAAGCAGGGATGACTGCACCCATTGCCCCTCTCCGGACACTTCGCGTTCCAGCAGCGCGACCAGAATCCCCATTGCGCAGAAAATGCCGGCGCCAAGATCAGCGACGGGAATGCCGACCCGCACCGGACCTTGCCCGGGAAGACCGGTGATCGACATCAGGCCGCCCATCCCCTGAGCGATCTGGTCAAAACCCGGCCGCTCGCGATAGGGCCCGTCCTCACCGAACCCTGAAATAGAACCATACACGACGCGCTTGTTGATTGAGCGAACGGTTTCGTAATCGATCCCGAGGCGAAATTTGACATCCGGCCGGTAGTTCTCGATCACGACATCGGCGGTTTCCACCATGCGCTTGAAGATTTCGACGCCGGCCGGTTCTTTGAGATTGAGCGTGAGGCTTCGCTTGTTGCGATGCAGGTTCTGAAAATCGGGCCCGTGGCGCGGTCCGCCCATATCGCTCTCGTCGAGCCCTCGTGGTAGTTCGATCTTGACGACATCCGCCCCCCAGTCAGCCAATTGCCGCGCCGCCGTAGGTCCCGCCCGCACTCGCGTGAGATCAAGCACTTTAAACCGGGCAAGCGCCTTCGAGGCGGGGGTAAAGGACATCAGTCACTCCAGTTCGATTGATTGAGGGTCCAAAGCATTCAGGCGATCAAAGCCATTTGGCGCGGCTCGAATTCCAGCCATGCATTGGCTCCGACCGCGATGTCATCGAGAGGCGACGTCATCACCCTGAGCGGCGCGGCGCCTTGGCGCGGCCGCACCAGATAGTCCCAATGCTCGCCAAGAAAGGCACGCTCCAGCACGATGACCCCGACCGAAGTGCCGCCGTCGGCTGACGGAGGCGCGGCGGACATCCGCATCGTGTGCGGGCGGACCGAAAACACCGTCTTGCCATGGGAGGGAACATCTTGCTCAAACGCCGAGCGCGGCAGGGCGAACCCGTCAAATGCAATCCGATGGCCGTCGCTAATGCCCTCGATGAAATTGGTTCGGCCGATAAAGCCAGCGACGAAGCGCGTCTTGGGTTTGTTGTAGAGGGCGCGCGGATCATCGATCTGCTCGATGCGGCCCTGGTTCATGACCGCGATCCGGTCGGAGGTAACCATTGCCTCTGCCTGATCGTGCGTCACGTAAACGGTTGTGACGTGGAATTCATCGTGCAGCCGCCGGATTTCAAAACGCATCTCTTCGCGCAGCGTGGCATCCAGATTGGACAACGGCTCGTCCAACAACAGGACTGACGGCCGGATGACGATCGCGCGCGCCAGCGCAACCCTTTGCTGTTGGCCCCCGCTGAGTTCGGCAGGATAGCGGTCGGCAAGATGATTCATCCGCACGACTTCCAGCATCTCCCCGACGCGACGCTTGACTTCGGCATTCGGCAACCTGCGCAGTTCCAAACCAAATGCGACGTTTTGCTCGACCGTCATATTCGGCCAGATCGCGTAGCTCTGAAAGATCATGGACATCTGGCGCCGATCCGGCGGAATCGAGCCGGCCGGCGAGGAAAGAATCTGATTGTCCATCTCGATGGTGCCCAGGGTGGGATCGACGAAGCCGGCTATCATCCGCAGCGTGGTTGTTTTGCCGCAGCCGGAAGGCCCAAGCAGTGAAACGAATTCTCCGGATTGGAGTTCGATGTGGATATTGTCGACGGCTTGGAAATTGCCGTATCGCTTGCTGACGCCGCTCAATCTTAGGCTGCTCAACTATTCCTCCGCAGCATGAAATCGCGGCCGATCACCTTCGATCCAATAGCCGCGATCCCGACGGTCGCAACCAGCAGGATAACCCCCAGCGCGGACAGGACCTCGAAATTGCCTTCCTCAGAGAGGTCAAACAGCATCACCGATATCACACGGGTGTTCGGCCCGACCAGGAAGATTGCCGACGACAGTTCGCGCGTGGCCGGGATGAAAACCAGGATCCAGGCGCCGGCGAGACTTTTCTTTAAAAGCGGAATCAACACCTTTCGAATCGCCAGCAAGCGACCGCCACCGAGAATTCGAACCGCCTCTTCCATCTCCGGATTGATGCTGCGCAGCCCTGCCGCACTTGACGTGTAGGCGATCGGCAGGAACCGGGTCGTAAAACCCAGGATGAGAATTGTCGCGGTGCCGTAGAGCGCGAGCGGAGGTGGCGCGTAGGCTGCGTAGAACCCGATCGCAAGCACAATTCCAGGAACGACGAACGGAGCCACGCACAGGAAAGCCAGAACATTGCTCCACGGCACCAGCTTGCGGTTGACGACGTAGGCCACAGCCAGCGACAGGCTTATCGCCGCGAATGCCGTAACAGCGGAATAAAGGAAAGTGTTGAGGATAGTCTGCTTCGCCTGGGTCTGCTCGACCAGGAGATAGTAGAAATTGTGCAGGGTCAGATTATCGAGAGCGAAGCCGCGACCCCATGCTTTCGCGAACGCGGCTTGCAGCAGCACCAGCATCGGCATGAAAACCGAAAGCGCGCAGACAAAAAGCGCATAGCCGAGCATCACCCAACGCCACGGCCCGAGTGCGATCATCCGCCGTTCGCCGCCCTTGCCAGTTACCGAGGCGTAGCCTCTACGTCCCAATATCGTGCGTTGCAGCCAGAACATCAGTACGGTGATGGCGAGCAGAGGCATCGCGTAGGCCGCCGCCTCCTCGACCCGCACGGGATATTCGAAAAATTGCCAAAGCTGTGTCGACACCACGTTGAAACGCGCCGGTAATGCAATGAGCGCGGGCGCGCCGAATAGCGCAATGGCCTCGAGGAAGCTGATAATGATGCCGCCGATGATCGCCGGCGTCACCAATGGCAGGGTAACGCGCAGCATCGTCCGGAATGTGCGGGCGCCGAGGATATTCGCGGCATCCTCCATTTCAGACGAGACCAGATCGAGCGCCGAACTCGTAAACACGAACGTGTAGGGAAAGGACGTCACAGCGACGACCAAAATCAGCCCCGTCATCGAATAGACGTTGAAAATGCCATGGCTGGCGCCGCTCAAGCTCATCCATATTTTGTTGAGCCAACCCGAATTTGGTCCGGCCAGCAATATCCAGCCGATGGCCCCGAGATAGGGCGGGGTCACGAACGCCGCGAATACCATGAGCCGAACGAACGCCTTGCCCGGCATGTCGGTCCGGGAAATCGCCCAGGCGATCGGAACCGCAAAGCAGGTCGCGAGTAGCGCAACTCCGACCCCGAGCTCCAGCGAGTTCGCCAACGACTGGAGATGCCGGATATTGCCGTACGCGGTTCGATAGTTGGCCAGCGTGAAGTGCCCGGTATCAATTTCCTGCAGGCTGGAAATGATCAGTCGCAGAATGGGATTGAGAATCAGGAAGGCAAGTAGCGCGACCAGCGCCAGCCACAGCAGCATGCTGGCATCGAGCCGCCGCAATCGGGAAGCCACGCCGGCGAAATTGATGGCACGGAGATCGAGCGAGTTCTCACTCACGTCTTTTCACCCTGTCGTGACCTAGACGCCGAAGGTTTCGCGCCACTGCTTGATGACTTCCGGCACGCCCTTTGTAATTTGCTCGACCGTCGGTCGAATGATCTTCAGGTCCTTGGCCGACTTGGCTCCCTTTGGAGCCGACACCTCTGGCCGGATCGTTTCATTGAAATGATCAACCCAGATCTGCGACGCGCGTTCGCTCATCAGGAATTCCATGAAAAGCCGAGCCGCATTTAGATGCTTGCTGCCCTTCATGATGCTGGACGGCGCGATAATCAAGACTGTGCCATCGGTGGGATAGACCATGGCAAGCGGATTGCCTTTTTGCACGCTCTCGAGCAGCGTCCCGACCGGACCCGATCCGGCGATGGCGCTTTCGCCCGCATTGAGCATCGTGACGGTGTCGTTGATCGAACGGCCAACCCTCGGATTGTTCTTCGCGAGTTTTTCGAAGAACTCCCAACCGTATTGATTGCGCAGCGTCAGCGCCCAGGTCCCGACATAGCCGCTGAACCCGGGATGACCTAATGCGATATTATTATTCCATTTGGGGTCGAGCAGGTCCGTCCAGTTCTTAGGGACATCCGCCTCCTTCACTTTGCCGGTGTTATACCCGATGCCGATCATGCCCGCGGAGGTGACGAAGTAGTAGCCGTCCGGATCATAGCCTTTGTAGATGTCGAGCACCTTGCTGGCGTTCTCGGGCACGTATTTTTCGAAAGCACCCTTCGCCTTCAGCTCGACGGAATGGCCGATATCTGTCGAACTCAGCACGTCGCACTGGACCGCGTGGGCTCTGAGTTCCTGGGTAACTCGCTGGTAAGCGACTTGTGCGGTGGTGCGCAGTACGTTGACCTTGAGACCCGGATACATCGATTCGAAGCTGCGGCCCAGCGCTTGCGCGGTGATGTCGTCGGAATGGGCGGTGTACCAGGTCAGTTCGCCGCCCTCCTTTCTGGCGGCTTCATATAGATCCTTTTCGTGGGGCGTCATTGTCGCTGCGGCTTGCGCCAGCGCCTTTTGTCCGACGCCGAGAGCTAACAACGCAGAACCGCCGAGTATGAAATTACGCCTCCACATTGGGAACATGCCGAACCTCACCAGGACTTGTTTGTTATTGAGGTGAGTATGCGGGCATTTCGATCAGGGTTCAATTCATTCCGCCGGAGCAGACTGAGGCTTTGCCAACAGAAGGCATTGCGGCGCAGCATCTTCAGCATAGAATCAAAGCGAGGCGAGAACGCTGGTTCGTAGCCAGCCCAACAGCACCTGTAATCGTTGTGGCGAACCCGAAAGCACGTTCGCGAGAGTGAAGCGCACAACTGCTGGAACCATTCGACCTTGAAATGAATGACGATGGACCGGGACCGCGATAATTAGACAAATGCATAATTCCGCGATCTTGCGAATGATGGCGTTGTTGATCGTGGCGAACGGCGCACCCGTCCTCGCCAAGAAGATCTGCGGCCGGCGTTTATCCTTTCCACTGGACTCGGGCGCGATGCTTTCTGACGGGCAGCCGGTGTTCGGGCCGTCGAAAACATTTCGCGGCGTGGCGGCGGCCGTCCTCGCGAGCGCAGCGGCTTCACCGCTGCTCGGTGTGGACCCCAAGGTCGGCGCCAAGATCGGAGGCGCAGCCATGTTAGGCGACCTGGTCTCCAGTTTCGTCAAACGTCGGCTCAACATGCCGCCGAGCAGCCAGGCGCTCGGAGTCGATCAGATTCCCGAATCCCTGCTTGCGATGCTGGCATGCCGCGACACGCTGTCATTGACCGGTACCGACGTCGCACTCGGCGTCACCATGTTTTTTGGCGGCGAGCTGGCGCTGTCGCGGCTTCTGTACCGCATCCATCTTCGCGACGTGCCATATTGACGAGGATTCCCGAAACCCAATCAGCCTCGGCGAAGACAATGCAAGGTGATTTCCGGCGGGCAATTGAGACGTACGGGAACGACGCTCGACCCCGCTCCTACCGATGTGTAGCCCATCATGTTCTGGTATTGCCAGGCACCTGCCCCCATGCGTCTGGGCAGCGCCGACTCCAGCGTGATCGGAATCGATCCAGGCAAACAAATCTGCCCCCCATGCGTGTGACCGCTCAACATCAGGCTGAACTGCGCATGAGCTGCTTGACGGTAGATCTCAGGGGTGTGTGACAGCAAAATCGAGAACGCCCGGTCCGGAATCTGCAGCGAAGCCTTTTCGATATTGTCCATTCGGTAAAAATGCGCGTCATCGACCCCGGCCAGAAAGACATGCTCGTCGCCGCGCGCGATCACCTCGCACTCGTTTATCAGTATTCGCATTCCCATGGCTTCAAGACCAGGAACCATCTGGATCGTGTCATGATTGCCCAGCACGCCATAGATTGGGCCGCGTAGATGGGTTCGCACCCGCCCTACGCCGTCCAGCGCGGCCTCGAATGGCCCGAAAGTCTTTCCGCGAAAGTCGCCCGTCAAAACGCAAAGGTCGTAGTGCAATTCGCCGACCAGTTCGATCAATCTGCGCATTGCCGCCTCGTTCATATCGACGTGCATGTCGCTGATATGCAGGATCGTGAATCCGTCGAAGCGCGGCGGTAGATCCTTTGACCTCACCTCGTTTTGCTTGACGATAATGCGTTCCGCGTTACGACGGGCGCGCCAGTAAAGACCGCTCAACTTCAGCGCGGCTCGAATCAGCGATTGGGCCGAGTACCAGTTCTCCAGGTGCAGCAAGGTGAGGCCTTGCCCAAAAATTTGCGCTTCGTGATCGCATTCGATGCCCAGCCGCTGCCTGGCGTGCAATCGCCCAAGACGCTGCTCCAGCGTCGCCAGAATGTCATCGTCCATTTGAGCAGATCCCCCGCTCATCCGACGGCTGTCATCGCGTGGGGCAGTCACTGTCGCAACATCGGATGTTCATTCAGCACATCTTCGCGGATGGAGACGGCCTGAATTGCCCGAAACAATATCCGGGCGGTTTTCAGATCGTTTGCGCTGACGCACAGGTTCACGATCTGACGTACGGAAGAGTCGCGAAGCAGGTCGTCGGAAATCTTGATGGCAATTTGCATTGCCGCCTTGGCAGCGCGCTCGTACCGTTCCGCATGATTTTTTTCCTTTTCCGGTTGGTCGCCGGCGGCAGCTCGTTTTTCGGCGCTATCAACAGCAGAACGGCATATTTCCCGAATCCTGTGCGCCGCCTCGATATCGCCGATCGGCCACTGGATCTCTTCCTCCCAGACCTCTTTGCGTTCGCGTTTATCGAACCACCGCCGCTCCCCTTTAGCGAACCACCACATCGCCCATGCCCGCAAAATCGAAAAACGCAGAATGCCGGTGGTCGGCAGGGCCGTCATTTCGATCGATACGGGCCCTAGATCGCCGGCAATATCTTTCCCGGATTGAAAATATTTTCTGGATCGAGCGCCCGCTTCAGCGCTCGCATGGCATCTATCGCTTCAGAGCCGAGTTCGGCCTTCAAATATTTCTGCTTGCCCTGGCCGATGCCGTGCTCACCGGTGCAGGTACCCCCCATCGCCTGGGCGCGCTCGACAAGTCGATGCATGAATTCCTCGCCCCGCGCCATCTCGTCGCGATCGTCGACGTCGCACAGCAGAGAGCAATGGAAATTGCCGTCCCCGACATGACCGACAATCGGCGACTGCAGATTGAGCCGATTCAAATCTGCCTCGGTCTCCATGACGCAATCAGCGAGCCGCGAAATCGGTACACAGACGTCGGTCGCCACAACGCCCGCGCCGGGCCGCAGCGCTTTCACCGCCCAATAGCCGTCGTGCCTCGCCTGCCAAAGCCTGGTGCGATCCTCCGGCCTTGTGGTCCAACTGAATTCACCGCCGCCGCATTCATTGGCGATCTCGCTGAAATTCCGCGATTGCTCAGCGACCTCATTCTCGCTGCCGTGGAATTCGAGCAGCAGCAATGGCGTCTCCGGCAGCGTCAGTTTTGAATACGCATTGCAGGCGCGCACCTGCGCCGCGTTGAGCAATTCGATCCGCGCGACCGGGATGCCGGTCTGAATGGCAAGGATCGTTGCCTGACAGGCGCCCCGCAAGGTCTCGAACGAACAGGCGGCTGCCGCGATGGTCTCAGGGATGCCGCGCAGCTTGATGGTGAGCTCGGAGATGATGCCGAGCGTCCCTTCGGCGCCGACGAATAGATGCGTCAGATCGTAGCCGGCGCTGCTTTTCTTGGCCCGGGTGCCGGTGGTGATGATTTCGCCATCGGCGCGCACCACCTTCAGGGCCAGCACGTTGTCGCGCATGGTACCGTACCGCACCGCATTGGTGCCGGAAGCTCGCGTCGATGCCATGCCGCCTAGCGAGGCATCGGCGCCGGGATCGATCGGAAAGAACACGCCCTGGTCGCGCAGATATTCGTTCAGCGCCTTGCGGGTGATACCGGGCTGGATCACGCAGTCGAGGTCATCGGCGTGGACCTCCAGCACGTTGTTCATGTCGCGCAGATCGATACAGACGCCGCCGGCCGGCGCATTGACCTGTCCCTCAAGGGAAGTGCCGGTGCCGAACGCGATCACCGGCACTCGATTTTTCGCGCAGATCCGCACGGCGTCCTGGATGTCGGCGGTCTCCTGGGCCATCACCACCGCATCCGGCGGCTCCGGCGCCAGCCACGTGGTGGTGTGGGCGTGCTGGTCGCGCACGGCTTGCGAGGTGATCAGGCGGTTGCCAAAGCGGGCCGCCAGCGCTTCCAGCGTGCTCGCCAGCGCCTGCGGTTCCGGGCGTTTCAGATTGCTGCTGGCGATGGTGTCCACTAGATTCTCCCGGCGTGCGGCCGACCCTTGCAAAGCTTATATAGACGGTCAAGACGCGGAACTACATGGGAGACCTTATGACGACCACTGCTGGCGACGAGGAAGTTTTGCTCCGGCCCGCGCCGTTTCTGGCTTCCATCATGCAAATCGAGCCGCAATGGATCGACTATAACGGCCATCTGAACATGGCCTATTACAATGTGATGTTTGACCGTGCCATCGACCAACTATGGCTGCAGATCGGGATCGGTCCCGGCTACATGAAGGAACGTCAGGGATCGACCTTCACCGCCGAATGCCACGTGCGCTACTTGCGCGAGGTTCATCTGGGAGACCCGGTGCAGGTTTCGGTATTGCTGGTCGGCGCTGACGAGAAGCGGTTACATACTTTCGAGGAACTACGGCATGCCAGCGAGGGCTGGCTGTCGGCCACTTCCGAGAACATGACGATCCACGTTGACATGAGCACACGAAAGACCGCGCCGTTTCCGCCGGATATTCGCGCCCGCATCGAATCGCTCGCGAACGCTCATTCCAAGCTGCCGCGGCCGGTGGGCCTTGGCCGGAAAGTCGCGATGCCCGCCAGGTAACTGCGCGGGGGCGAGTTGCCGCTGCCGTCGGTGGCGGTGACGACCGCTAGACGCGAGTGCGGCCGCGCGTCAGACCGATTACCGCGGAGACCAGGAACAGCACCACCGCGATAAAGAAGATGATTTTGGCGATTTCGATCGAAGCGCCGGCGATGCCGCCGAATCCCAAAATACCTGCGATCAGCGCAATAATCAGAAACGTAACAACCCAGCCAAGCATGACGACCTCTAAGTTTTTCCGTCTCGGTTTAGGCGCGAAGCTAATGTCCGCGCATCTGCTTCGGAAATAATTGGATAAGGGAATGAAGGTTCCCTGCAGTACATGCGCCTGAAACCCACGAAATTTCTTCAACTCGCAGGAACAATTTTGAGGTCTTGGCCGGACGGCCCGAGCCGCCGCCCGGTTGATAAAGGCCTGTCATAATCGCCACAAAACCCCATATGCAGTTTAATCCTGCTATGAAGGCTCCCCTTGGCCGCCCGACGGTGCCATCGTGCGCGGAAAACGATTCGCTTATGACCGAGCCGAACAAGCTGATTCATCGCGAAGTTCCCGATCACCAGCCAGCGGCCGGTGGCATCGCCGCGCGCGCCCGCGCTAGCGCAACTCCACAGTATCTCGCCGGCCTCAATCCCGAGCAGCGCGAGGCCGTGGAAACCCTGGACGGGCCAGTGCTGGTGCTGGCCGGTGCCGGGACCGGTAAAACCCGTGTGCTGACCTGCCGGATCGCGCACATCCTCAGCATGGGCCGGGCCAGGCCAGGTGAAATCCTCTCCGTGACTTTCACCAATAAGGCGGCGCGGGAGATGAAGCTGCGTCTCGGCCAGATGCTGGGCCAGGCAGTGGAAGGCATGCCGTGGCTCGGTACATTTCACTCCATTGGCGGACGCATCCTGCGAACCCATGCCGAACTGGTTCAGTTGAAGTCGAGTTTCACGGTACTCGACGTCGACGATCAGATCCGGCTCCTGAAGCAGCTCCTGCAGGCCGAGAACATCGACGACAAGCGCTGGCCGGCACGAATGTTGGCCGGACTGATCGATGGCTGGAAAAATCGCGGACTGACACCTTCGCAAGTGCCGCCGGGCGAAGCCGCGATCTTCGGCAATGGCAAAGGCGGCAAGCTCTACTCGGCCTATCAGGAACGGCTGAAGATCCTCAACGCTGCCGATTTCGGTGATCTGCTGCTGGAGAACATCCGGCTATTTCGCGAAAATCCGGATGTGCTCAGGCAATACCAGAACCGCTTCAAGTTCATCCTGGTGGACGAATATCAAGACACCAATGTCGCGCAGTATCTTTGGCTGCGTCTGCTGGCGCAGTCACCGTCGAAGCCCGAAGCGCCTCAATCACTGGTCGTTCCGGCTCCCACCGATTATTCGATCCCGGCATCCGGAACCAACGATAAACAAACGGCGGCTTCCGGGTCTGCTCCTGCAGTGCAATCCGCTTCGTTGTCCTCTGCTCGTCCGAAAAACATCTGCTGCGTCGGGGACGACGATCAGTCGATTTATGGCTGGCGCGGCGCCGAGGTCGATAACATCCTTCGCTTCGAGCACGATTTTCCCGGAGCAAAGGTCATCCGGCTGGAACGCAATTACCGCTCCACAGGACACATCCTCGCTGCCGCATCCCATCTGATCGCGCACAATGAAGGTCGGCTCGGCAAGACGCTTCGTACCGAAGATGTCGATGGCCAGAAGGTCACCGTCACGGGATCATGGGACTCGGAAGAGGAAGCCCGCGGCATCGGCGAGGAGATCGAGGAGCTGCAACGCGCCGGCGAAAATCTCAATGATGTGGCCATTCTGGTTCGCGCCTCGTTCCAGATGCGCGAGTTCGAAGACCGCTTCGTCACGCTTGGCCTGCCCTATCGCGTGATCGGCGGCCCCCGTTTCTATGAGCGCGCCGAAATCCGCGACGCGCTGGCCTATCTGCGCGTCATCAACTCGCCCGCCGATGATCTCGCTTTCGAACGTATCGTCAATGTGCCGAAGCGCGGCCTGGGCGACGCGACCGTGCAGATGCTGCATGATCATGCCCGCAAGCGCCGGATTCCGCTATTCGAGGCGGCCCGCGCCGTGATCGAGACCGACGAGCTGAAACCGAAAGCCCGAGGCGGCCTGCGCGACGTCATCACGTCTTTCGAACGCTGGCGCGCGCAGCGCGAAGTGATTTCGCATACCGAACTCGCCGAAATCGTGCTGGACGAGAGCGGCTACACCGAGATGTGGCAAAAGGATCGCTCAGCCGATGCCGCCGGCCGTCTCGAAAACCTCAAGGAACTGGTGCGCTCGATGGAAGAGTTCGAGAACCTGCAGGGTTTTCTCGAACACATCTCACTGGTGATGGACCGCGACGGCGGCGCCGATGAGGAGGCAGTCTCGCTCATGACACTGCATTCCGCCAAGGGACTGGAATTTGACAACGTGTTCTTGCCCGGGTGGGAGGAAGGCCTGTTCCCGAGTCAGCGCACGCTCGACGAGCAGGGCCGTGCCGGGTTGGAAGAGGAGCGGCGTCTCGCCCATGTCGGCCTGACCCGCGCCCGTCGCCGTGCCAAGATCTACTTCGCCACCAACCGCCGGATTCACGGCACGTGGTCGACCACCATTCCGTCGCGCTTTCTCGACGAATTGCCGGCACCGAATGTCGAGATCACGGAATCAAAGGGCGGCTCCGGATGGGGCGGCAGCAGCGGTTACGGTCCGTCACGCTTCGATAACGTCGAATCCTTCGGGTCCAGCTACGCGACCCCGGGCTGGCAGCGCGCCCAGGCCAACCGCGCCCGCGGTCGCAAGGGCCAGGCCGGCGGCGGTTTCAATGAAAGCCAATCGCCATTCTCGTCCCGAGCCGAGCCTGGTGGCTTCGGCCGCACGAACCGGGCTCCGATGACGATCGAGGGCGAGCTGATTGCGAAGTCCACCGGCACCACCTCGGAATTCAAGTTGGAGGACCGTGTGTTTCATCAGAAGTTCGGCTACGGCCAAGTGGTGAAGATTGATGGAAACAAGCTTACCATCGCGTTCGAAAAGGCCGGCGAGAAGAAAGTAGTCGATAGCTTTGTCGAGCGGGCGTAAGGCACCGTCCGGAAAACCTTGAAGCCGATTTTTGTCGTACAAACCGCGAAAAGCGATCGGCTGGCCATCATCTTCAAACAAACTGATGACACCGAGCCTGTTCGGGCGGTGATCCGACGCCACCGCGAGCGTAGACCTGAACGCAAATTAACGAAGTTTTGCCCTTTTTAATGAATTTTTAGAAGCAATACGTCTCCGCCATGTTTACCGAAAAATCGCGGATACCGGCGATCATCCAACTCGCTTAGCAGTTGTGCGCGGTTGGCGCGATCAGGGTCTGCCCAAATGAGTGAAACAGGTTCGTTTCTCCAGGAGCTTGAGGAGGCCGTCACCCGAGGCACGCCCGAAAGCCGCAAGCGAGCCTTGTGGCATACCACTGACGTGATGATCTCCGGCCGCTACAGCGACGACGAGATATGGACATTCGGCGCGGTGATCGGACGATTGGCCGACGAAATCGAAGTCGCCGCGCGCGCGCAGCTTGCCCGACAACTCGCCCGTTTCGACCGGGCCCCGGTCAACATCATCCATAAGCTTGCCTTTGACGATTCGATCGACGTTGCCGGCCCGGTGCTCCGCGAGTCCGAGCGCCTCGAGCCCTACGCGCTCGTCGCCAATGCCTGCACCAAAAGCCAGACGCATATGCTCGCGATCGCGGAGCGGAAATCGATCGATGAGTCTGTCACCGATGTACTCGTCACACGGGGCGACCAAAAGGTCGTGAGCTCGGTGGCGCGCAACAATGGCGCGCGGCTTTCGGACTTCGGCTTCCTGCACATGATCAAGCGAGCGGAGGGCGATTCCATCCTGGCCGAGCAGCTCGGTCTGCGCGAGGATATTCCCAGGCACATCTTTCAGCAGCTGATCGCCAAGGCGTCGGACGACGTGAAGAAGCGGCTCGAACGCGAACGCCCCGGCATGATCGACCAGATTCAATCCTCGGTGAGCGATGTCGCCGGCGAATTGCAGTCGAAGTTCGGGCCGGTTTCGCGAACCTATTATGTCGCCAAGCGCGTCGTGACTACCCAGTTTCAGCAGGGCAACCTCAACGAAAACAGTATATCCGGCTACGCCCGGGCCCACCGCCTGGAAGAGGTCACGATCGGGCTATCACTGCTTTGCTCATTGCCGGGCGATGTGATCGAACGCGCCGTATTGGACAAGAACAGGGAAACGCTGCTGATCCTCGCCAAGGCGCTGGAATTTTCATGGGAGACGACAATGTCATTGCTGTTTCTCGGCGCAAAAGAGCATCGCATTACAGCCCAGGAGCTGAGGGAGCTGGAAGGCGAATTCGGCCGTTTGAATGTCGAGACGTCCCGCAGCGTTCTGGAGTTTTACCGCTCACGCAAGAATGCCGATGGCCTGGTGAATGCCGACCCGCAGCGCCACCCGGCATTATCGATGCAATAAGACGCCGACGGAAGCGGACCGGGACAATGAAAATCAACGCACTCTCCTTTGGTCGCAAGCAGCGCGCCAGCGCTTCCGACGGATCGCGGCCAGACAAACCGCTGGATGCCGCCTGGATCGTTCTCGAAGCCGCGAACGATTTGGGCGACCTGGCTACGGTCGAAGTATGCCGCCGCGTGATTGATGCCGGACTGAACGGAAGACAGGCGGCCGCCTACGACCTGCACGTCATCAGCGAATATTTCCGGTAACTGCCACAGGTCTTTTCTTCGTAACGCAACATTGCAGGCGTGACGTTGCGGTTGGACTCGTGTCTGCCTTTCGCACCCTTGCAGTGACCAGCGCATGGCCGAGTGCTTGAGTGGGTCCTTGCGCCTTGCCGCGGCCGTAGCTATTTGTCGATGCTCGCCGTGAGCGGCTCGAAATGCCGCCTTTTTTGTCGCATTTCAGATTCAGGCCGTCAGTCCCGCATGGCTTCCATCATCTCCGTTGCACATCTGTCAAAGACCTATGGCGCCGGTTTCAAGGCGCTCGACAACATCAACCTTGAGATCCAGCGTGGCGAGATCTTTGCGCTGCTCGGGCCGAATGGGGCCGGCAAGACCACGCTGATCAGCATCATCTGTGGTATTGCCAATCCGACAAAGGGCAAGATTACAGTCGGCGGCCATGACATCATCGACTCGTATCGGGCCGCGCGCTCACTGATCGGATTGGTACCGCAGGAACTTCACACCGACGCCTTCGAGTCGGTGTGGGCCACAGTCAGTTTCAGTCGCGGCCTGTTCGGCAAGCCGAAGAACCCGGCGCATATCGAACGCGTGCTGAAGGACTTGTCGCTGTGGGACAAAAAGGACGCAAAGATAGTCACGCTGTCCGGCGGAATGAAGCGCCGCGTCATGATCGCGAAGGCGCTCTCGCACGAGCCAGAGGTGCTGTTTCTGGATGAGCCCACCGCAGGCGTCGATGTCGAATTGCGCAAGGGAATGTGGGAGGTGGTGCGCAGGCTGCAGGCTTCCGGCGTCACCATCATTCTCACGACGCATTACATCGACGAGGCGGAGGAAATGGCGGACCGGATCGGTGTCATCAACAAGGGTGAAATCATCCTGGTTGAAGACAAGGCGAGCCTCATGCAAAAGCTCGGCAAGAAGCAACTTAGATTGCAACTGCAAAGCTGCATCGAGGCGATCCCGTCCGCGCTTTCACCTTACAAACTCGAATTATCCGACGACGGGTCCGAGCTGATCTACAGCTATGACACCAAGGGCGAACGCACGGGCATCACCAGCTTGCTCGGTGATTTGCGTGCCGCCGGGATCAAATTTTCCGATCTGGAGACCACTCAGACGTCGCTGGAAGACATCTTTGTCAGCCTGGTGAGGACGCCATGAATTTCCGGGCAATCCAGGCAATTTACCTGTTCGAAATGGCGCGCACCTGGCGCACGCTGCTGCAAAGCATCGTTTCGCCTGTGGTCTCGACGTCGCTGTATTTCGTGGTGTTCGGGTCAGCGATCGGTTCGCGGATCACGCAGGTAGAAGGCGTCAGCTACGGGACCTTTATCGTGCCCGGGTTGGTGATGCTGTCGGTACTGACGCAGAGCATCGCCAATGCTTCGTTCGGGATCTATTTCCCGAAATTCGTCGGCACCATCTACGAGTTGCTATCTGCGCCGATCTCCTATTACGAGATCGTGCTCGGCTATGTCGGCGCGGCCGCGACCAAGTCGATCATTCTCGGCCTGATTATACTCGCCACTGCCGGGCTGTTCGTGCCGTTGCACATTCACCATCCGTTCTGGATGTTGGCGTTCCTGGTGCTGACCGCGGTGACCTTCAGCCTGTTCGGTTTCATCATCGGGATCTGGGCGGACGGTTTCGAAAAGCTGCAGATGATCCCGATGCT
>NZ_DATEPI010000232.1:0-14218 GCF_035273305.1 Bradyrhizobium sp.
GACAGCGCCTCGTAAAGCCGCGTGGCGTTGGTCGCTGTCACGTCGTTTGCGAATGGACTTCCGAGCGTAATCACATATCGAACCAGCTCCGGCGCCTGGAGTGCCAGATGGCGCGCGTAGACGCCGCCCAGACTCCAGCCGACAATGCTCACCTTGCGGCGGGTCGCGTTATGGATTTCCGCAAGCCGGTCGCGAAGCGCTGCCCGCATCCGCGAAAGACCGCCGATGTTGCGGCCCATTTCCCAGCCATAGCTGTCGTAGCCGAGTTCGCTGAGATAGCGACGCATTGGCGCCATCGAAAGATCACTGGCGAGGAATCCCGGCAACGCCAGAACCGGATGGCCATCGCCTCGCGGCGCGCGAAGCAACAGCGGTGAAAGCAACAGGCTCGCGTTCAACTCGAAGATGCCTCTCGCCTCCGCGAGCAGCATCCCTAGCCCCGGCGGACGAAGTCGCTCCGCCGCCGATGGTTCGCCAGGTTCGGGCGGCATGCTATTTCTTGTCGCCGGACTTCTTGTCACTCGAGCGGGTGCCGCCCAATCCGGCCATGGTCACGAACATGTCCTGAAACCGTTCGGCGATCTTCGGATCGAACCAGCTCTGCATCAGCGCTTCAGGAGCAACCTTTTCGATGTTGCTGGTCAATTGCTGCTGCAGTTTTTCCATCACGGCGTTCTGCATCGGCTGCACATCGGGAAGTCCAAAAAACTGTCGGGCCTCCTGGGGCGTGCAATCGACCTCAACGTTAACTTTCATGTCCGCTCCTAAGTGCTTCCTGACCGGGTCGAGAGTATCACCGGTATAGCTTGCGGTACGCAAGCAGAGCCAACCGCCCGAGCCCCTGCCGGCAGACCAATTGCGCGAATATGGTCAACCAAACCGCTCGACGGCAAATGGATTGGGATCGGCGAACGGCGTCTCGCCCGTCATCATTTCCGCCAGCAAACGGCCGGTCGCCGGCCCCAGCGTCAAACCGTGGTGTTGGTGCCCGAAATCGAACCATAAGCCGCGATGGCGAGGCGCCTTGCCAATCACCGGCAGCATGTCGGGCAAGCACGGCCGCGCGCCCATCCACGGCTTTGCATCGATTGGTTCGCCCAACGGAAACAATTGGTGCGCCTGCGGCAACACGCGCTTCAACTGGACCGGGCTGGGAGGCGCGTCTCGCCTCGCAAACTCCACGCCGGTCGTGAGGCGTATGCCCCGATTCATAGGGGCCAGCAGATAGCCAAGATCGGCGTCGAGAACGGGATGGTGGAGGACGGCATTGCCTCGCGGCGCCAGATGCAGATGATAACCGCGCTTGATGCCGAGGGGGATCGTATAGCCGAGCGGCCGAAACACCAGATCCGACCAGGGCCCCAGCGCCACAACAGCCTCGCGGGCAACCGCGGGGCCAGTCGATCCGGCAACGCGCCATCCGGCAGCCTCCTGCTGAAGTGTTGCTGCGTCACCGGCGATAAAGCGTCCCCCTTTACGTTTGAACAGCGCCGCATACGCCTTAGCCAAGCCGCCGGGATCGGGTACGAACCCAGGCGCTGGCAAATAGACAGCCCCAGCAAATTCGCCGCTCAGATTGGGCTCGCGGGCCGCAATTCCCGCGCTGTCGAGAACCTCGCCGGAGACACCAAATTGCCTGGCTCGCTCCAGATCCTTTGCCGCGTTTGCCAATGTCGCATCGGAGCGGAACAGCTTGAGCCACCCGGTCCGTCGCAAAAGCTCGGGCACTCCGGCCTCGCTCATCAGAGCTTGGTGCTCGATTAGGCTGCGCCGGATGAGAGGCAACTCGGCCATCGCGCTATGCATCGTCCGATCGGGTGAGGAGGCGATGAAGTAGCGAACCAGCCAAGGCAGAAAGGCCGGCAAATCGGAAAGCCGGTAGTGCACCTGGGGTGCGCGATTTAGCGCGTATTGCAGGATTTGCCCGATATCCCGGGGAAACATATATGGGAAAACCGAGGCGCATTCGATAACTCCGGCATTGCCGAAGCTCGTCTCTTCCCCAGCCAGCGCGTGCTTGTCGACGAGGATGACGTCGCGTCCACGTTGCTGCAGGTGCAGGGCGGCGCTCACTCCGACCATCCCCGCACCCAACACCAGAACGTCGGCCTTAAGTTCCGCCATCCCGCACTCCAAATTCAAACTGACGCACTTGCTCTCGCCGCCTCGGGTGAACCTAGTTATTGCCACACAACCACGCAAACGGGACCGGTCTTCGGGGAAATGGCGCTTGCGCGACGGCCAAACTCTGGCAACATGGTTCGGCAAAGCCGTCAATAATGCAGAATTGACCGGTACCCAGCGGAGAATGTGAAGATATGTCGGTACGCCAAACGTTGCTTGCAGCGGCTTTAGTCTCGATCGCCAGTTTTGTGATCTCGCCGGTATCGGCCCAGACCCTGCGCTACGCCAACCAGGGCGACCTCAAATCGCTCGATCCCTATACGCTCAAGGAAACGACGACCATCGCGCACCATGCTCACGTTTATGAGGGCCTGGTTACCCGCGACAAGAATCTGAAGATTGTCCCCGCGCTGGCCGAAAGCTGGGAAACACTGACTCCGACGCACTGGCGCTTCCATCTGCGAAAGAATGTTAAATTCCACAATGGCGACCCCTTCACCGCAGACGACGTGATCTTTTCCGCCACCCGCGTGCGTGATCCAAAGGGTTCGAATTTCACCAGCAACGTTCCAGCCGACGCGAAATTCGTCAAAGTGGATGACAACACAGTCGACGTGATGCTCGACTCGCCCAATCCCATTCTCATTTCGCAATGGGACGGCTGGTTTATCATGGACAAGAAGTGGTGCGAGGAGAACAACTCGGTAGCTCCGACGCCAGCTTCCGCAACGACCCCGAGCTATGCCTCGCTGCATGAGAACGGCACAGGGCCCTTCATTATCGAGAGCCATCAGCCAGGCGTAAAAACCGTGTTCAAGGTCAATCCAAATTGGTGGGGCAAGCCCGAGCATAATCTCAAGGAAATCGTCTTCACCCCGATCGCGTCGGCGGCAACGCGTGTTGCTGCGCTGCTATCGGGTGAAGTCGACGTCATCGAACCGGTTCCGATCCAGGATATCGCGCGGGTGAATTCCAGCGGCACCGCGACGGTTCTGACCGGGCCGGAATTGCGCACCATCTTCCTGGGCATGGACCAGGTCCGCGACGAGCTCCTTTATTCGAACGTCAAGGGCAAGAATCCGTTCAAGGACGTTCGTGTCCGCGAGGCATTCTTCAAAGCTATCGACGTCGATCTGATCAAGAATCGGGTGATGCGCGGCCTGTCGACGCCCTCGGCGCTGATGATCGCGCCGCAATTGTTCCCGCTGTCGAAGGAATTCACGCGGCCGAAGTTCGATCCGGATACCGCCAAAAAGCTGCTTGCCGAGGCCGGCTATCCGGAGGGGTTCGAAGTCACGATGGATTGCCCGAACGATCGTTACGTCAATGACGGTGCGATCTGCGAGGCCGTGGTCGGAATGTTGGCGCGCATCGGTGTGAAGATTGACCTGCTCGCTCAACCGAAGCAGCAGTATTTCGCCAAAGTTCTGAAGCCTGGCGGTTTCAAGACCTCGTTCTACCTGTTGGGCTGGACGCCGGCTTCATCGGACTCGCAGAACGTGCTGCACGACATCATGGGCTGCCGTGACGACCCAAAGGATCCAACCCGCGGCGAAGCCAATCTCGGCGGCTACTGCAACAAGCAACTCGATGCACTCACCGACAAGATCCTGCTCGAGACCGATACGGCCAAACGCGACCAGATGATCAAGCAGGCATTCGAAATCGGTCTCAAGGATTACGGCTATATCCCGCTGCATCAGCAGGCGCTGGCCTGGGGCGTGTCGAAGAAAGTAAAAATACACCAGCGCGCCGACAATGAGGTGCTGTTCTACTGGGCTACCAAGCAGGAGTAGGCAATTCGACAAGATAATCCCGGTGGTCCAGTGCCCCGGGATTTTGATTCTCACTTGTGGGCGGTGGAGACGAGCAAGCTCCCTCTTTTCTTTCCTCCCCGCATTCGAGGGAGGAAGGGAGGGCACATCGTGAGCGGCGTGAACGATGTGACGGGCGGGGGCTGTTTCGTCTATGCGCGAGTTACCCCCCGGCGCTTCGCGCCACCCTCCCCGCAAGTGGGAGGGATAACAATTTGAAAGCAGCGAAAGGATCAAATGCTCGCTTTCACTCTTCGCCGCGCCATGCAGGCGGTCGGCGTCATGATCGCGGTCGGGATCATCTCGTTCTCGATGTTCCGGTTCGCCGGCGACCCAGTCAACCAAATGGTCGCCATCGACACTTCGGCCGCTCAGCGCGCCGAGATTCGCAAATCGCTTGGCCTCGACGATCCCGTGATCGTGCAGTTCGCCCGCTATTTCGGCGACGCGATGCAGTTCAAGTTCGGCGTCTCCTATCAGTTTCGCCAGCCGGTCGCGGATTTGTTGAAGGAGCGGATGCCGGCCACGCTGGAGCTAGCGATCTGCGCCACCATCCTGGCGATCGTGTTCGGCATTTTGATGGGCGTCTATTCGGCGCTCAGGCGCGATACGTTCGTCACAAAGGTCCTGCAGGCCATATCGCTGATCGGAATCTCGTTGCCGACGTTTCTGATTGGAATTTTGCTGATTTATCTGTTCGCGGTGGTATTGGGATGGTTGCCGTCCTTCGGGCGCGGCGACGTGGTGCAGATCGGCTGGTGGAAAACCGGGCTGCTTACGGCTTCCGGCCTCAAGGCCCTGATCATGCCTTCGATTACCCTGGGCCTGTTCCAGATGACGCTGATCATGCGTCTGGTGCGAGCCGAGATGCTTGAGGTCCTGCGCACCGACTACATTCGTTTCGCGCGGGCGCGCGGGTTGACGACGAGCGCCATCCACTTCGGCCACGCGCTCAAGAACACGCTGGTGCCGGTGATTACTGTTACCGGATTGCAGTTTGGCTCGGTTATTGCGTTTGCGATTATCACCGAGTCCGTATTCCAGTGGCCGGGAATGGGGCTGTTGTTCGTTCAAGCCGTACAGAACGTGGATATTCCGATCATGGCAGCCTACTTGCTGATGGTTTCGCTGATCTTCGTCACCATCAATCTGGTGGTCGACATTCTCTACACCGTCGTCGATCCCCGGCTGCGCGCGACCATCAGCCGTCCGGCCTGAGCGGGATTGCCATGTCCGACGCCATTGTCCCGCACAAAGCCGATGTAACGCATCAATCCGATGCGGGCGCTCAGCGCGCGCCCTTTCGGTCCGGAAGATGGCTTGGGCGCGCGATCGAAAGCGACCTCTTCTACTCGTTTCGCCGCTCCCGGGTCACCATGATTGCCGCCGCCGTAACGGCATTATTCTTCCTGGTGGCGGTATTCGCTCCCTTGATTGCGGTGCAGAACCCGTTCGATCCTGCGCAGCTTGAGCTGATGAATTCGCGCATCGCTCCATTGTGGACCGCCGATGGCCAAACGCCGTTCCTGCTGGGCACGGACGAGCAGGGCCGCGATGTTTTTTCGGCCATCCTTTACGGCCTGCGCATCTCGCTTGCGGTGGGCGTTCTGGGCGTGTTGTTCTCCGGGACACTGGGCATTGCGCTTGGCCTGATCGCGGGCTATGTCGGCGGCGCCGTCGATGGCCTGATCATGCGGATTGCCGACGTGCAGCTTACTTTCCCCGCAATCCTGATTGCCTTGCTCATCGATGGTGTCGCGAAATCCTTGTTCGGCAATCGCCTCGACGCGGTGAGTACACTTGCGGTTCTGGTATTCGCGATCGGCCTGAGCTTCTGGGTGCAATATGCGCGTACGGTGCGCGGATCCGTGATGGTCGAGAAGAACAAGGACTATGTGGCGGCCGCGCAACTGATCGGCCTTCCCGCGCCGGTGATCATGCTGCGTCACGTGCTGCCCAACGCGATGGGCCCAATTCTCGTGATCGCGACCATCAATCTGGCGCTTGCGATTATCACGGAGGCGACGCTGTCGTTCCTTGGCGCGGGAATGCCCGACACCATGCCCTCGCTCGGAACGCTGATCCGGATTGGCAACAATTATCTCTTTTCCGGCGAGTGGTGGATTGTGGCGTTCCCCGGTTTTGCACTTGCGGCGCTGATTTTGTCGATCAATCTGCTGGGCGACTGGCTTCGCGACGCGCTGAACCCGAAACTCCGATGAGAAGCGCGGCTAATACCATGCAGCCCTGCGTATGACCGAACCCGTTCTCTCGGTGCGTAATCTTCAGGTGGAATTCGTCACCCGCCGCAGCACCCTTCGCGCGATCGACGGGATCACGTTCGAGATCGCCAAGGGAGAGGTGCTCGGAGTAGTCGGTGAATCCGGTGCCGGAAAATCGGTCACCGGTTTGGCGATCATAGGCCTGATCGATCGGCCCGGCCGCATCGCCGGCGGATCGATTTATCTATCGGGTATGCGGATCGACGATTTGCCGCCGCAGGAAATGCGCCGGATCCGGGGAAAACGGATCGGTATGATTTTTCAGGACCCACTCACCAGTCTTAATCCGCTGTATCGGATCGGCGATCAGCTCGTCGAGACCATCCGGACCCACACCAACCTCTCAGAGCAGGGCGCGCGCAAGCGTGCGATCGATCTGCTGGCGGAAGTCGGTATTCCCGCGCCGGACAAGCGCAGCGACGCCTACCCGCACGAATTCTCCGGTGGCATGCGCCAGCGGGTGGTGATCGCGCTGGCAAT
Organism: Bradyrhizobium sp.; assembly: GCF_035273305.1. Lineage (GTDB taxonomy): Bacteria > Pseudomonadota > Alphaproteobacteria > Rhizobiales > Xanthobacteraceae > Bradyrhizobium. The sequence goes on from NZ_DATEPI010000232.1 coordinate 6,701, forward strand.
TTGCGCCGAGCCGGAGCTGATCATCGCCGATGAGCCGACCACCGCGCTCGACGTCTCGGTGCAGGCGCAGATTATCTCGCTGATCAAGCGCCTCGGGCGAGATCACGGCACTGCAGTGATGCTGGTGACACACGACATGGGGGTGATCGCCGAAACGTCGGACCGCGTCGCGGTGATGTATTCCGGCCGCATCGCCGAAATCGGACCTGTCAGGGACGTGGTGCAGAACCCGTTACACCCGTATGCGAAGGGTTTGATGGGCGCGATCCCGACGCTCGCCGGCGATGCCGCACGCCTGGTTCAGATCCCGGGTTCGATGCCCCGACTTTCCGCGATACCACCGGGCTGCGCGTTCAATCCCCGTTGCGCATTCGCGTTCGACCGCTGCCGGATCGAGCGGCCGGAGCCGATCCGGAGGGGTACCCAAGCCGTGGCCTGCCATCTCTATGATGCCGCCGGCAAGGAATCCGCAGCATGACACCGGTGCCGTTTGTGCAAGCGAAAAATCTGCGTCGCGTTTTCGATGTTTCCAGACCCTGGCTGGAGCGAATGCTCGAAGGCGGTCATCTGGAGTTCTTGAAAGCGGTCGATGGCGTCACGTTTGATATCACCCGAGGCGAAACCTTTGCCCTAGTGGGCGAATCCGGTTCAGGAAAAACCACTGTCGCTCGCATGATCGTCGGCCTGCTACAGCCGACTTCCGGCGAAGTGATCATTGATGGCATCTCGATGACCAAACCCCGACAATCCCAGGCGCGCCGGCAGCTACGCCGCCGCATTCAAATGATTTTTCAGGACCCATATGCGAGCCTCAACCCGCGGCTTCGGGTCGATGCAATCGTGGCCGAGCCTATCCGAGCATTCGACCTGATCCAGGGCGAGCGGGACATACAAGCGAGAGTCGGGGAGCTACTGGATCTGGTCGGCCTGCATCCCGACGACGGCTGGAAATATCCGCATGAATTCTCCGGGGGACAGCGGCAGCGTGTCGCGATCGCCCGCGCGCTCGCATCCAACGCCGAATTTATCGTTTGCGACGAGCCAACCTCGGCGCTTGACGTCTCCGTGCAGGCGCAAATTCTCAATCTGATGCGTGACCTGCAGGACAAGTTCGGCCTTACCTATCTTTTTATCAGCCACAATCTGGCTGTGGTCCGTCACATGGCGAGCCGTATCGGGGTGATGTATCTCGGGCGCATCGTCGAAATCGCGGAAAGCCGCGAACTCTTTAGTCAGCCGAGAATGCCCTACACCAAGATGCTGCTGGGCGCCGTTCCCGATCTCGCGATGTCCGGCAGGCAGCGGATTCCAGTCAAGGGCGAAATCCCCAATCCAATTCACCCGCCGTCGGGCTGCGCGTTCAACCCCCGTTGTCCGCTCGCATTCGATCTCTGTCGGAGGCAGGCCCCTGCCCTGATCGACGGCGTCGCCTGTCACGCCGTGAACAATCAACTTGAGGCCGCAGCCCCGGCTTAAGCACGGAAAAAGCCAAGCGCTGTGCCGTTGGCAGGGCGGCTGGGCTGTGATCAAGTGCCCGCGGGCGACATCATCGAACCAACATGGATACCAATGGGCAATATCAATCCCGATCCGTTCACCACGCGACCAGAAATCGAAGGCACGTTCGGCGTCGTCACCTCGACCCATTGGATTGCCACCGCGGTCGGGATGGCCACCCTGGAGAAGGGCGGCAATGCATTCGACGCCGGTGTCGCAACAGCGTTCACGCTGCAGGTGGTCGAACCGCACCTGAACGGCCCGGGCGGCGACGTGCCGATCATTGTCCATGATGCGAACCGGGGCCGCACCGAGGTCATATGCGGTCAAGGCCCCGCTCCTGCCGGCGCGACCATCGCCCATTACCTCAGCGAGGGACTGGAAATGGTGCCTGGCACCGGGCTGCTCGCCGCCTGTGTTCCCGGCACGTTTGAATCGTGGATGCTGCTGCTGCGCGATTACGGCACGCTGCGGCTTCGCGACGTGCTTGAGCCGGCGATCGCCTATGCGCGGGACGGCTATCCGCTCGTCGAACGCGCATCGGCAACGATCAAGGTGGTGGAGCAACTGTTCAGGCAGCACTGGAAAACCTCAGCCGCGGTCTATCTGCCGAACAATGAAGTTCCCAAACCCGGCACGCTCTTCACCAACAAGCAGCTCTCGGAAACCTATGCCCGAATTTTGAAGGAGGCGGAAAGCGCGGGCTCCGATCGGGTGGCGCAAATCGAACGCGCTCGCAAGGCGTGGTCGCATGGCTTTGTGGCTGAAGCGATCGACAAGTTCTGCCGCACGCAGGAGGTCATGGACGTCACCGGCTCGCCACACCGCGGCGTGTTGCGCGGAGACGACATGGCGCGTTGGCAGCCAACCGTGGAGGCGCCGCTCACTTACGAGTACGGCCGCTATACCGTCTGCAAAGCGGGCGTCTGGAGCCAGGGGCCGGTCATGCTGCAGCAACTGGCTTTGCTGAAGGGATTTGACCTTGACGGGCTCGATCCCGCGGGCCCGGAATTCATTCACCTGCAGACCGAATGCGCCAAGCTCGCCTTTGCCGACCGCGAGAAATTCTATGGCGATCCGAATTTCACCGAAGTCCCGATCGCAACGCTGCTGTCCGATGCCTACAATGACGAGCGGCGCAAGCTGATCTCGGACAAAGCCTCGCTCGAATTCGTGCCTGGCTCGGTGGAAGGCTTTGGTTCGGTCGTAAAACTCCGTCGACAGGAGGGGCATCGTGAGGCAGTTGGCGCGATGGGCGCCGGTGAGCCCACCGTCGGCCGCTTCGGCGAGGTACGCGGTGATACCGTGCATTTCGATATCATCGATCAGGCCGGCAACATGATCTCGGCGACGCCTTCCGGCGGCTGGCTGCAGTCGTCACCTGTGATTCCGGAACTCGGGTTCTGCCTCGGCAGCCGCGCGCAGATGTTCTGGCTGCAGGAGGACCACCCCGCCGCCTTGGCGCCGGGCAAGCGCCCCCGCACCACCCTTAGCCCGACCATGGCACTGCGCGATGGCGAGCCGTATCTGGCTTGGGGTTCGCCCGGAGGCGATCAGCAGGATCAATGGACAACGCAATTTTTTCTGCGCCATGTGCATGCCAAGATGAACCTGCAGGAGGCGATCGACGCGCCCGCCTGGCATTCCGAGCATTTCCCGATCTCATTCTGGCCGCGCACGGCTCGCCCGGGCGTATTGGTGCTGGAGAACCGCGTGCCGAAGGCGACGGCGGATTCATTGAAGAGCCGAGGTCACCTCGTCGAGATGGGCCCCGACTGGTCGGAAGGACGATTGACCGCGGCCTCGAAGGTCGGCCGCCGCCGGCGCGCCGCAGCGAATCCGCGCGGCATGCAGGGCTACGCGGCCGGACGGTAGTTGCTTAGATGACCTGGTCGATTATCGCGTGTGACCCGTCAACGGGGCAGTTCGGAATAGCCGTCGCGACGCGCTTCTTTGCCGTCGGCGCTCGCGTGCCGCATATCGCCCCCCGCATTGGGGGCATCGCGACCCAGGCACTGATCAATCCTTACTACGGGATCGATGGTTTGAAGCTGCTGCGCGAAGGACGTCAGCCGGAAGACGTGATCGAATCCCTGATCGCAACGGATGCGGGCCGGGAGAGCCGGCAAGTCCACATCATGGATGCAATTGGAAGCATCGCCTGCCATACCGGCCACGATTGCGTCGACTGGTGCGGGCACCTCAAGGGCAATGGTTTTTCCATCGCCGGCAACATGCTAGCGGGCGCGCGGGTGCTTGACGACACCGCGCAGACTTATGTCACAGCCGACAACCTGCCGTTCGCCCAGCGCTTGATCGCGGCGATGCGGTCAGGCGAGGCTGCTGGCGGAGACAAGCGCGGCAAGCAATCAGCCGCGCTCCTCATCTATGCCGACGAGGAGTGGTCGGCGCTTGATCTGCGGGTCGATGACCATGCCGATCCACTGACCGAACTGGAACGGCTCGAGAAGGTCAGCCGTGAACGATGGGTGCATTTCCGGCAATTCCTGCCCAGCCGCAACAATCCAGCCGGGATCACCGATCGCAAGATCATCGATGCGTCGATCGAAGCTGCCACAGCAGGTCAGAAATGACCGTTGCGCCGTTGATAGAAATCGAGGCTTTGCGGGTGATCTTCCACGGCGATGACGGCCGCACCACGCACGCGGTCGATTCGGTTGACCTCAGCGTGGCCAATGGAGCAACGCTGGGGTTGGTCGGTGAATCCGGGTGCGGCAAGAGCGTGACCTCGCTCGCCATCATGGGGCTGTTGTCGAAACATTCGGCCGAAGTCACTGGCTCGATCCGTTTTGAAGGCTCCAATCTGCTCGATGTGCCCGACGAGAGATTGCGCGATCTGCGCGGCAACCGACTGGCCATGATCTTCCAGGAGCCAATGACGTCGCTGAACCCGAGCTTCACGATCGGCGAGCAAATTATTGAAACCATTCTGCGCCATCGCGGCGGTCCGCGGCGACAAGCACGCGAGCGCGCTATCGAGTTGTTGCGCCGGGTCCACATCCCCTCGCCCGAGAGCCGCATCGACGAATATCCGCACAAATTATCCGGCGGTATGCGCCAGCGCGTGATGATCGCTATGGCACTGGCGTGCGATCCCATGCTCCTGATCGCCGACGAGCCGACCACCGCGCTGGATGTTACGCTGCAAGCCCAGATACTTGAACTGATGCGCGAGCTGCGGAGCGCCAGCGGGGCTGCGATCATTCTGATCACGCATGATCTCGGCGTGGTTGCCGAGGTGTGCGATGAAGTGGCGGTGATGTATGCCGGGGAGATCGTCGAGCGCGCGGCGGTCGACGAATTGTTCGCTTCACCCCAGCACCCCTACACGGTTGGGCTGCTCGGCTCGATCCCGCGGCTCGACCGGCGCGCCTCGCATCTCGCCACCATCGAGGGCATGGTGCCCAACATGACCAGTCCACCGTTCGCTTGCCGCTTCGCTGCCCGCTGCCCTTTTGTTGGCGAAGCTTGTATCGCCGCGCCGCCACCATTCATTGAGGTGAGTCCCGGACATTGGTCGCGCTGCATCAAGGCGCCCTTGGAGAAACTGGTCTCGTGATGGCCAAGTGTTTTTGCTTGATTTCCAGCGCGCTGTGCAGCAGCACGCGCCACGGACATTGCCGTCCAGGCGTTGCGGAGAGCAGAAGATGACGGCCCTGCTCGAGGTCGAAGGGCTGGTGAAGCATTTCGTTGCCGCGCGCTCGGTGTTCGGGCGAGCGACGGCGTTTATCAGGGCGGTCGATGGCGTCAGTTTCACCCTCGATGCCGGCAAGACGCTGGCGCTGGTCGGCGAATCCGGTTGCGGCAAGTCCACGGTCAGCCGCCTGATACTACGTTTGATCGAGCCGGATTCGGGACAAATTCGCTTTGAGGGACGTGATCTGCTTGCATTTGACGCCAATCAACTGCGCGCCTTCCGCCGCGATGCGCAGATCATCTTCCAGGATCCGTATGCGTCGCTTAACCCGCGCATGACGATCAGCCAGATCCTGACTGAACCTCTCGCACTCCATGACCTCGTTCCGGCCTCACGCAGACACCAGCGCGTCGAGGAATTGCTGCAGTTGGTCGGGCTGGAGCCTCGATTTGCGCGCCGCTATAGCCACGAATTCTCCGGTGGCCAGCGCCAGCGCATCGCTATCGCCCGGGCGCTCGCGGTCGAACCGAAACTCATCATCTGCGACGAGCCGGTCTCTGCGCTCGATGTCTCGATCCGATCGCAGATCCTCAATCTGTTGCGCGATCTACAGGATCGTCTCGGGCTCGCATACATTTTCGTGTCGCACGACCTCGCCGTGGTGAAGCACATCGCGGACCGCGTCGCCGTGATGAACCTCGGTGGGATCGTCGAGATGGCGAACACGGAGACGCTGTTCACCTCGCCGCGACATCCCTACAGCCGCGCGTTATTGTCGGCGATCCCCGTGCCCAAACCGCGCGCAAAGCGCAGCCGCATCGTGCTGCAGGGCGAAATGCCAAGCGCGCTCAATCCGCCGGCTGGCTGCCGCTTTCATACCCGCTGCCCTTACGTTATCGAGCGCTGCCGGGTCGAGCCGCCGCAACTGCTTGGAGACAAGTCCGGGCATTTGACCGCCTGTCATCGCACGGCGGAACTGCCACCGCCAGATGCGGTGCTTCCAGCCGATAGTCTGTCGCCCGCATTGGAAAGATTGGTGGCCGCTTTCAACCGCGATGTGGATGTAGCCCGCTCGTCCGGGGTTGATATAGTCGCATCCACGCCGCCAACCGGCTGAACTGAATGGAGACCAGTAAGATGAAAATCCTGCGTTTGGCGGCCTTCGCGGCGGCAGCGTTGTTTTCGGTTCATGCGATGGCGCAAGCCCAAACCACGCTGCGGATCGGCCTTGCCGAGGATCCCGACATTCTCGATCCGACGCTGGCGCGGACCTATGTCGGGCGCATCGTGTTCGCCAGCTTCTGCGACAAGCTGTTCGACATCGACGAAAAGATCAACATCGTGCCGCAGCTCGCGCTTTCTCACGAGACCTCGGCCGACGGCAAAGAGGTCACGATCAAACTGCGGCCCGGAGTAAAATTCCACGATGGCGAGCCGTTCAATGCCGAGGCCGCGAAATTCTCGCTGGAACGCCACCTGACAATGCAGGGATCGTTCCGAAAGCCGGAATTGGCCGCGCTCGACCATGTCGATGTCGTCGATCCCCTTACCATCAAGCTGGTCTTGAAAGCCCCGTTCTCGCCATTGATCGCCCAGCTCACCGATCGCGCCGGCATGATGGTTTCGCCCAAGGCCGCCAAGGAAGAAGGCGACAAGTTCGGCCTGCATCCGGTTTGCGCCGGGCCTTACAAATTTGTCGAACGCGTGCAGCAGGATCGCATCGTGCTCGAGAAGTTCGCTGACTACTGGAACAAGGACAACGTGTTTATCGACCGAATCGTGTTTCTGCCGATCGTCGACGCCACCGTAAGGCTCGCCAACCTGAAATCGGGAGGGCTCGATCTGCTGGAGCGTCTGCTCGCGACCGACATCAAAGCCGTGCAGGCAGACCCGAAGCTCAAATTGTCGACCGCCATCGAATTGGGTTACCAGGGCGTGACGCTGAACATCGGTAATGACAAGGCCAAGGGGCCGCTCAGCAAATCGGCCAAGGTTCGGGAGGCGCTCGATCTGTCGATTGATCGCGAAGCCATCAATCAGGTTGTCTTCAACGGCGAATTCAAGCCGGGCAACCAATGGGTCAATCCGGATCATCCTTATTACCAGCAGGCTTTCCCTCTTCGCCCCCGCGATGTCGCCAAAGCCAAGGCGCTATTGAAGGAAGCCGGCGTTAATCCGCCGGTGAATGTCGATTTCATGGTGCCAAAGGGCGCCGAAACCGAAGCCGTCGCGCAGGTGATCCAGTCGATGGCGGCGGAGGCCGGTTTCGACATGAAGATCAGGGTCACCGAGTTCGCGACTTCGCTAAAGCAGGCCGAAGCCGGCGAATACCAGGCCTTCATGCTGGCATGGAGCGGCCGGAT
>NZ_DATEPI010000233.1:0-6000 GCF_035273305.1 Bradyrhizobium sp.
TTCTTCAAGGTAGAAGATGCAGTGACTGCGCGCTGCATCGCCGGACAGCAGCGCTTTTTCACTATCATAGGTTAAATAAAATTCGTTTTTTCCCTCGTTAGGGTTCGAGGGTGCGCCTTGCGCGCGCATATGCCGGAACGAACCCGATCATCATACGTTCGCCGGATGTACTTACGTTTCGACTCTCGCATTTGAAGCAGAGACAACATGCATGCTCCAAGTCCCCCGGCCCGCAAGGTTCGCGTTGGAATCGTCGGGATCGGAAACTGCGCCAGCTCTCTCGTTCAAGGATTGAGCTATTACCGAGAAGCGAAGTCGAATGAGCCGGTCCCCGGGCTCATGAATGTTAATCTCGGTGGTTATCACGTCAGAGACATCGAGATTTCGGCGGCGTTCGACGTGAACGCGCGAAAAGTCGGAAAGGATGTCGCCGACGCAGTCTGGGCCAGCCCTAATAATACTCACCGGTTTGCCGATGTTCCTCACACCGGGGTCACGGTCCTGCGCGGGCGAACGCTGGATGGAATTGGAGAATACCTCCGCGAGGACATCGAAGTTTCAGATGAACCAGAGTCGGACGTGGCGACGGCGCTGACCCAATCGCGTACCGACGTGCTTGTATCGTATTTGCCGGTTGGTTCGCAAAAGGCCACTGAATGGTATGCGGAACGCGCTCTTGAAGCGGGTTGCGGGTTCGTCAATTGCATTCCCGTCTTTATCGCTTCGGACCGCAAATGGCGTGCGCGTTTTGAAAAAGCAGGCATTCCCATCCTGGGTGACGATATCAAGAGTCAGGTAGGCGCTACGATCGTCCATCGGGTGCTGGCCAACTTGTTTCGAAGTAGAGGAATTCGGCTCGATCGCACGTACCAGCTTAATTTTGGCGGAAATGCAGACTTCAAGAACATGCTTGAACGAGAGCGACTGAAATCGAAGAAGATCTCGAAAACTCAGGCGGTGACGAGTCAATTTGACGTGCCGCTAGAGGCCGGCAACATCCATGTCGGTCCGAGCGATCACGTGCCATGGCTGACTGATCGGAAGATGGCGTATATCCGGCTTGAAGGTACGGCGTTCGGTGGGGTTCCTCTTAGCGCCGAACTGAAGCTGGACGTCTGGGACTCTCCAAATTCCGCGGGAGTGGTTATCGATGCCGTTCGTTGTGCGAAGCTCGCAATGGACCGCGGCATTGGAGGCGCTTTGATCGGGCCTTCCAGCTATTTCATGAAGTCTCCACCCCAACAATTTGCAGACGATGAAGCCCGCGACCGGACTTACCGCTTCATCGCTGGTGACGCGTAAAGGCAGTCGCGTGGCTACGCATATCCACCTTGTACGTCACGGTCATCATGCGCTGCTGGGCGGCGTGCTATGCGGTCGAATGCCGGGGGTTCAGCTTGATGAACTGGGTTGCCGGCAAATGGCGGCGCTCGCGGAGCTTATAAGCCAAATTGCCCCTTTAGCATTGCAGTCCAGCCCGCAACGCAGGGCACTTCAATCGGCCGGTATCATCGCCGCAAGATGCGGCCTTGCAGTGGAGGTCGTGCCTGCAGTCGATGAGATCGATATGGGGGCGTGGACCGGCGTCGAGTTTTCGCGTCTTGCGCTTAATAAAGACTGGCAGCGCTGGAATGAAAAGCGCGGCAGTTCGCAACCCCCTGGCGGCGAGAGCGCGATCGCGCTGCAGAAGAGGGTGGTCGCGCACATTGAACAGCTCAGGTCTTTCGGGGGTCCGATCGTCATTGTGAGCCACGCCGAGCCGATCCGCGCGGCGGTGCTGCACTATCTGCAATGGCCGTTGGATGATTTTCACTCGGTGACGATCGATCCCGCCAGCGTGAGTACGATTTCGCTGGAGGGTTCGCGCGGACGCGTCGCGCGAGTGAACGGAGAAGTCTCGGCATGAAGATCGTAATCTTCGGTCTGACGATCAGCTCATCATGGGGCAATGGGCACGCCACGTTGTGGCGTGGGCTGAGTAGGGCGTTGATCCAGGGCGGACATGAGATCATCTTCTATGAACGCGACGTTCCCTATTACGCCGAGATGCGGGATCTGCATGAAATTCCTGGCGGGCGCTTGGAGTTATATCAGGATTGGCAAAGCATCCGAAGGCAAGCCAGCGCCGACGCGAGCGACGCAGATGTCGCGATTATCAGCTCTTATTGTCCTGACAGTCTCGCCGCCGGCGACGTCGTGCTTGCGGACTGCAGAGGGCTGCGTGTTTTTTACGATCTGGATACGCCGATAACGCTGGCGCGTCTCGAAGCCGGGGAATCCGTGCCCTATATCGCGCCGTCGGGTCTCAGCGGCTTTGATCTGGTACTGAGCTACAGTGGCGGCCGCGCGCTGGATGAATTCCATAGGCGATTGGGCGCCCGGCGTGTTGCTCCGCTCTATGGTCACGTCGACCCGGACCTACATTGTCCTGCCCGGCCGCTCGCGCATTACCGAGCCGATCTTTCCTATTTGGGGACCTACTCCGAAGACCGGCAGGAAGCACTTGAAGCGTTACTGGTCGCGCCGGCCCAAAAGCAGCCGGATCGGAAGTTCCTGATTGGTGGCGCTCAATACCCACAGCATTTCCCATGGTCTTCAAACATCTATTTCGTTCGTCATCTGCCGCCAGCCGAACACGCGGCCTTCTTCTGTTCATCGCGTCTTACGCTCAACGTCACCCGTCGGGCAATGGTTGAGAGCGGCTGGTGCCCTTCGGGCCGCTTGTTCGAGGCTGCCGCTTGTGGGGCGCCGATCGTAAGCGATGTCTGGGAAGGACTGGATGCATTCTTTCAGCCTGATGAGGAGATCATTCTGGCCGAAGGATCGGGCGATGTAATGGCCGCGCTTGAGCTTGGCGATCAGGAATTGCAGACGATGGCCCGCCGCGCGCGCGAGCGGACCCTGCAGGAGCACAGCTCCCGCCGGCGTGCCGACGAACTGATTCATCTGCTGGAAAGTGCCTCTCATCGGCAGCCCGGCGTTCTGGCCTCAGTGGGGGTGTAGGATGTGGGGCATCGTCCCGGCGGCCGGGCGCGGGAGCCGCATACAGCCACTGGCATTTTCAAAAGAACTCCTGCCGGTGGGAAGCAGGACCGATGATGGAGTCGAGCGTCCATGCGCCGTCTCAGAGTATCTGTTGGAGCGGCTGATCCTCGGCGGCGCGGACAAGATCTGCTTTGTGATTTCACCGGGCAAATCGGACATTCTCGGATATTTCGGCGACAGCTACGGTGGTGCTCAGATCGCCTATGTGGTTCAGCCGAATGCCGAAGGTCTCTGCGATGCGATCTTCCGTGCCAGCTGCGTTGTCGGCGATGCTGAACCGGCGATGGTCGGACTTCCTGACACGATCTGGTTTCCCGAAGATGCGCTTGCCGCGCTGCCGGATTGCGAACTGTCCTTTCTGCTGTTCCCGGTCGAGCATCCAGAATTTTTCGATGCCGTGGTCATGGAGGGAGACCGAGTCACAGAAATTCAGGTCAAGCAAAAATCGGCTGCATCTCAGTGGATATGGGGCGCGTTCCGGATGTCGGCGTCAGGCTTCAGGGATCTGCGGACGCTGTGGGAAGCCCGCGGCCGAAGCGACGAATATTTCGGAACGCTCGTCAACAGCTATCTCGGTGGAGGCGGCACCGCGCTCGGAGCGAAAGCCGGCGAAGCTTACGTCGATCTGGGTACGCTCCACGGCTACCGTACCGCAATGACCCTGCTGTTGAGCCGTAGAGAGCTCGGTGCATCCCGTAGTATGTTCAAGGGCGCGCCAAGATCGGCGCTGCTCGAAGCAGCCGCTCTCCACGGAGGGCGCACGTGAACGCTTTGTCGACAGAAGAGATTCGCCAGCGCATCGACGCGCTTGGGCCGTGGTTTCACAATCTCAACCTGCACGGGGTTCCGACGGCACCATCGCACTATCTTGGCGATTACCCGCAGGTCAAATGGCGGCGCTTCTCGGATGTGGTTCCGAAATCCCTGACCGGAAAGACGGTGCTGGACATCGGCTGCAACGCCGGATTCTATGCAATGGAGATGAAGCGGCGCGGCGCGGACAGGGTGCTTGGGCTGGACAGCCGCGACGAGTACCTGGCCCAAGCGCGCTTCGCCGCAGAGGTCAACGATCTTGACATCGAATTTCGCAATCTCTCCGTTTACGAAGTAGGAACGCTTCGCGAGAGGTTCGATCTCGTGATCTTTATGGGCGTTCTCTACCACTTGAGGCATCCGCTACTGGCGCTGGATCTGATTTATGAGCACGTCGCGCGAGATTTGATGCTGTTTCAATCCATGCAGCGCGGCAGCGATCGGACCGGTAAGTTCGATCAGGATTACGATTTCTGGAGCACTGACCAATTCGACAGTGACGAATTTCCAAAGATGCACTTCATCGAGCACCGTTATGCGGATGATCCAACAAATTGGTGGATCCCAAATCGAAGCTGCACCGAAGCCATGTTAAGGAGCGCGGGCTTCGCGATCGCGGCGCACCCGGAATCCGAAGTCTATTTGTGCCGGCGCTGCAAGCGGCCATATCCCGATGAAGCCTACCTGGTCCGCAGGGGCGAAGCATGATCGAAGCTGCTAAAATCTGGAATGAGCCCAATAACAAGTCGCACTGGGACCTTGAGCTTGATCCCGGTTGGACGCGATTCGCAGAAATGGCGGTGCTCGCCGCCAAAGCCATTCGTTCGGTCCATCCGACATTGCCGCGGGTTCTCGGCGGCATTTCACCAATTGATCCCGGTTTCATGAGCCGCATGAAATCCGCCGGCGTGCTCGACCATGTCGAGGCGGTAGCTGTTCACGGCTTTCCGCTCGACTGGAATCTATGGCAGATCGATGAATGGCCGAACAAGGTGGCAGAGATTGAATCGATGGTCTCTGTTCCGGTCTGGGTCACCGAAATTGGCGTATCCTCATTTGGAGCTGAGGAGGTTCAGGCGTGGGGGATCAAACGATCGGCGCAGCTCCTGAAGAATCGCTCGCCGCGGATCCATTGGTATAGCCTCTACGATTTACCCACGGCATGGGAAGCGACCACCCGCCACAAGGAGGCGGAGGGCTCCTCCTACTACCGGCATTTTCACATGGGCCTGCTTCGCGAAGACGGCACGCCCAAACTCGGACTCGCGGCATTCGCCAAGGAAGTTGATTGCCTCGGTCTGTGCCAATGGTTCCATTTTGAAGACCACAGGCTGGATGACGCGGTCGCCTGGTTGCGACGGCTTGGCGTTCGCCACCTTCGCACCGGCTTGTCGTGGGCGGACAGTTATCGTCCCGGCGCGCTGGCATGGTTCGACCGTCAAATGGAGGCGCTCGATGAATTCGAAGTGACATTGACGTTCTGCTTCACGCCTGAACATCGCGGCCTTGCTCCCCATCACACCAGCGCTCCTCAGGTCCCGGAAGAGTTTGCCGAGTTCTGCGCGCGCATGATCGAACGTTATTGCCCCAGGCAGGCAGTGGCGAGCCGCGGCAACAAACCGGAGGCAGAATGCGCGCCATCATATTAGTCATGGATTCGGTCGGGATCGGATCGGCTCCGGACGCATCTGCCTACGGCGACCTCGGCGCAAATACGGTGGGGCATATTGCAGAGGCATGCGCAGGCGGCGCTGCTGATGGTGCCGCGCGAACAGGGCGATTGAATGTTCCCAACTTGATCAGCCTTGGGCTAGCTGACGCTTGCCGGCTCGCGACCGGGCACGTGCCACCTTTTCTGGATGTGCGGAGGCGAGAGGGCCGTTGTGGTTGCGCGGCAGAGATTTCCAAAGGCAAAGACACGCCGTCGGGACATTGGGAACTTGCCGGTGTCCCCGTCACATTCGACTGGGGCTACTTTCCGCGGACGATTCCCTGTTTTCCGGACGAAATCGTTTCGCGATTGTGCAAGCGCGCGGGACTTCCGGGCATTCTCGGCAACTGCCATGCTTCAGGTACCGAAATCATCGCCCAGTACGGTGACGAGCACATTCAATCCGGAAAGCGGATTTGCTACACTTCGGC
>NZ_DATEPI010000234.1:0-8669 GCF_035273305.1 Bradyrhizobium sp.
CTGATGGCCTCGATCAACATTCCGCTGGTCATGGAAGACACCCGCGCGTTGCTTGACTATGCCGAGCGCCAATCTGCCGCCCGCGCAGACATCGTCGGCACCGTCGGCTACTGCATGAGTGGGCGATATGCGATCAATGCGGCCACGCATTTCCCGGAGCGGGTCAAGGCTGCCGCCTCGATGTACGGAACGCATCTGGTTACTGACGAGCCCGACAGTCCCCATCTGGCTGCCCGAAAAGCCAAAGCCGAACTTTATTTCGGCTGCGCCGAGACGGATATCTACGCGCCCGCCGATATCATCGAGAAGTTGAAGCAGCGAATGAAGGACGATCGCGCCAATGGCGAGGTCGAGATCTATCCCGGCACTCATCACGGCTTCGCATTTCCGAAGCGGCCGGTTTATGATCGCGATGCCGCCGAGCGGCATTGGGAACGGCTCCTGGCGCTCTATCGGCGCAACCTCTCCAAATAAGCCGCAGGCTCGATGCCCTTTCTTTTGATCGCCTTTCCGGTCTTCGATCCGATCGCCATTGCGATCGGACCGTTCGCAATCCGCTGGTACGCGCTGGCCTATATCGGCGGCATCGTGCTGGGCTGGATCTACGCGCGCGCGCTGATCAAGGATGAAACGCTATGGGGCGGACCGGCACCGATCACGCTGCCGCAATTGGACGATTTTATCCTCTGGGTCACGCTCGGCATCATCCTTGGCGGCCGCACCGGCTACGTGCTGTTCTACAACCTGCCCTTCTTCATCGAACACCCGGCGGAAATTTTCGAACTGTGGAAGGGGGGCATGTCGTTCCACGGCGGCTTTCTCGGCTGCGCCGTGGCGGTGATCTTGTTCTGCCGCAAACACCATATTCCGATCCTGTCACTTGGGGACATCACCACCGCGGTCGGACCTATCGGACTGTTTCTCGGCAGGCTCGCTAACTTCGTGAACAGTGAGTTGTGGGGCCGGCCGGCCGATCCAGATTTGCCTTGGGCCATGATATTTCCGAATGGCGGGCCCTTGCCGCGCCACCCCAGCCAGCTCTACGAAGCCGGGCTTGAGGGCATCGTACTGTTCACGATCCTGGCGGTGATGATTCGCTTTGGCGCGCTGAAGCGACCCGGACTGATCCTCGGCAGCTTTATCGCGCTTTACGGATTGGCGCGCATTGCCAGTGAGTTCTTCCGCGAGCCCGACCCGCAGCTCGGATTTTTATGGGGCGGATTGACCATGGGTATGCTGCTGTCGGTGCCGATGATCATCGCGGGCTCTGTTCTTATGATAGTGGCGTGGCGCCGCAAGGCTCCGAACTACAAAGCGAACCGCGCCGAAAGCACATCGTGAGCGAACATTCGCCGTTGCACCTGGAGATCAAGAATCTGATCAAGGCGTCTGGGCCAATGCCGGTCTGGCGCTACATGGAACTTTGCCTGACGCATCCGAAGTTTGGCTACTATGTCTCGCGCGACCCTCTCGGGCGCGAAGGCGATTTCACTACGGCTCCGGAAGTAAGCCAGATGTTCGGCGAATTGCTCGGGTTGTGGGCGGCGTCGGTGTGGAAGGCGATGGGCTCGCCGCCGTTGCTGCGATTGATCGAGCTTGGACCGGGCCGGGGCACCATGATGGCGGACGCGCTGCGCGCGTTGCGCGTGCTGCCGCCGCTTCACCAGGCGCTCAGCCTGCACCTGATCGAGATCAATCCGGTGCTGCGGCAAAAGCAAGCCTCGATGCTGTCAGGCGTGCGCGATATCAGCTGGCATGACAACATCGACGACGTCCCCGACGGACCGGCCATTATCTTCGCAAACGAATATTTCGACGTGCTGCCGATTCACCAGGCCGTAAAGGGAGAGAACGGGTGGCACGAGCGTACGGTGGACATCGACGCCAGCGGCCAGCTGGTGTTCAGCGCCGCGGCTGAACCTACGCCGCGCTTCGAGGTCCTTTTGCCCGCGCTGGTACGCGCCGCTCCGGTCGGCGCAATTTTCGAATGGCGGCCCGATGTCGAGATGATGAAGATCGCGGCGCACGTTCGCGACCAGGACGGCGCCGCGCTGATCATCGATTATGGCCATATCCGTAGCGATGCCGGTGATACGTTTCAGGCCATCGCTCGCCACAGCTTCGCCGATCCTCTCAAGGGTCCGGGCGAGGCCGACGTTACCGCTCACGTCGATTTCGAGGCGCTTGCCCGCGCAGCCGAGGATCTGGGAGCGCGCGTCCACGGACCTGTGCCACAGGGCGAATTTCTGAAACGGCTTGGAATCGAGACACGGGCGGCAAGCCTGATGGCAAAGGCCAGCCATGAGGCTTCCGAGGACATCGCAAGCGCGCTGAAGCGGCTGATTGGCGGTGGCAGAGGCGGCATGGGATCCATGTTCAAGGTGCTGGCTGTCTCGGAGCCTCGCCTGATGTCATTGGCGGGCTTTGAGGACGGGCGAGCACACGACAGGGTCCAGCCTTCATGATGCTCGTTTCGCCGCTGCTTTCGGCTATTCCCGGCCTGCGCCACGCGTTCTTCACCCGCGATGGCGGCGTATCGCGCGGCCTCTACGACAGCCTCAACGGCGGTCTTGGATCGGATGACGATCCCGCCAATGTCGCGGAAAATCGCCGCCGCATGTCGGAGCAAATGGGTGTCCTGCCATCGCGTTTTCTCAGCCCGTGGCAGATTCATTCGCGAGATGCCGTGGTGGTTTCCACCTCTTGGGAAGGCCCCTCGCGGCCACGCGCGGACGCCATTGTCACACGGGCCGAAGGACTCGCGATCGGCATCACCGCCGCCGATTGCGGCCCGATCCTGTTTGTCGATCCGAACGCACGCGTGGTTGCAGCCGCGCATGCCGGCTGGAAGGGCGCGTTGACAGGCATCGTGGAATCGACGGTCGACACGATGGAGAAGCTCGGCGCCGAACGAACCGGCATCGTAGCGGCGATCGGCCCGTTGATCCGCCAGCATTCTTATGAAGTTGGCGGCGAATTCGTCGAGCGGTTCATCGAGGCCGACGCCGAAAACAGTCTATTCTTCATTCCCTCTGCGCCAGAGGGTCATGCGATGTTCGATCTTGCCGGCTTCATTCGGATGCGCCTCCAAGGTGCCGGCGTCCTGATGATCGACGATCTCGGCGTCGATACCTATTCGGACGAGCGCTTCTACAGTTACCGCCGCTCGGTGCATCGGAACGAGCCAGATTATGGCAGACACGTGCATGCCATCGCGCTGGAGCACGGATAAGTTTCAAAACAGCCCGAAAGAACCATGCCCCGTCGAAGCTCGCCTCTGCCCTAGACCTTAACGCATTTTAACGATATCGCTCGGGGTACGATGAGAGACGCCGTGACCCCTCCCCGCCCTTTAGCCAAGATCGCAGCGCGCATTGCGGCGGCCGCGCTTCTCGTAACTGTCGCGAGTGGACTCGGCGGCTGTGCCGGCGGCGGAGCTGGCAGCGGCGCTTACGCTATGGCGAGCACGGGAGCGGGCGCCACGGTCACTTTTGAATCGATCGACGGCCCACCTCCGCAAATATTCGATCGCATGGTGAACGTGCTCGACAGTGAATCCAAGCTTCGCAACCTGTCGATTGTGTCGCGTGAGGGCTCGGCGAATTATCGCGTGCGAAGCTATCTCTCCGCTCAGGTCAATCACGGCCGCGCTGTGATCGCGTGGGTTTGGGACGTTTATGATCGCGAGCAGCAAAGGGCCCTGCGGCTCAGCGGCGAGGAAGCTGCCGGCAAGGCCGGTCGTGACGCCTGGGGTGCTGCCGACGACCTGACGCTTCGGAAAATCGCCCAAGCCGGCCTGAGCGGCCTCAGCGCAATGGTCAACGGCGCAGGACCTTCGGATATGCCGGGCCAAATCCCGTCAGGCAAACGGGAGCCTGCGGTGGCCAACGCCGATCAGCCCTCTCCCCGCCATGGCCAATTCAGCGTCAGCGCGCTCGGCTACACCGCCGATTAAGCAAAAGCCCCCGAATGGAGGGCATTTTTGCCGGGAAAACGAGGGTGGCGGGTTGCCAGCCAAGGTAGCTCCTTGATATCACCTCGCCGTCCAACATTGCCGGTTTCGTGGGTGTCCCGATATGCTGAACGTGGTCTCCAGCCCGCGGGGAAAAGATTCGATGTCGGCCAAGAACGGCTCGATCAAGCTGGTTTCCGGCAACTCCAACCCCGCTTTGGCGCAGGCCATTGCCGAAGGATTGGGCCTCCCGCTCACCAAGGCCGTGGTCCGGCGCTTCGCGGACATGGAGATCTTCGTCGAAATCCAGGAAAACGTGCGCGGCTCGGATGTATTCATCCTGCAGTCGACGTCGTATCCGGCCAACGATCACCTGATGGAATTGCTGATCATCACCGACGCGCTGCGGCGGGCATCGGCGCGTCGCATCACAGCGGTGATCCCGTATTTCGGCTACGCCCGGCAGGATCGTAAATCAGGCTCGCGCACGCCGATCTCGGCCAAACTGGTCGCTAACCTGATCACGCATGCCGGCGCCGACCGCGTCATGACGGTCGATCTGCACGCTGCTCAAATCCAGGGCTTCTTCGATATTCCAACTGACAATCTATTCGCCTCGCCAGTGATGGTGCGCGACATCCGCGAGCGCTTCGACCTCAGTAACGTTATGGTGGTGTCGCCCGACGTCGGCGGCGTGGTGCGCGCGCGCGGCCTGGCAAAGCGGATCAACACGCCGATGGCGATCATCGACAAGCGCCGCGAACGCGCTGGCGAATCCGAGGTCATGAACGTGATCGGCGAGGTTGCCGGATATACGTGTATCCTGATCGACGACATTGTGGATTCCGGCGGCACACTGGTGAACGCAGCCGATGCGCTGCTCGCCAACGGCGCCAAGGAAGTCTACGCCTACATCACGCATGGAGTGCTGTCGGGCGGCGCCGCCGCCCGCATCACAACCTCGAAGCTGAAGGAACTTGTGATCACCGACTCGATCCTGCCGACCGAAGCGGTTCGCCTCGCCAAGAACATCCGCACGCTATCGATCGCAACGTTAATTGCGGAGGCGATCGGCCGCACCGCTTCGGAAGAGTCGGTATCGAGCCTTTTTGATTAGGCCACATCCTCTCATTTTTAAACAGGCCAGCACGAGACACACCTACGCGATCTCGTCCGCGCGCCGCTTCTCCCGTCCGAGGCGAGCGAAGCTCGCGCTTTCTCATCCCTCCCACTTGTGGGGGGATGGCGCGAAGCGCCGGGTTGGGGGGCAGCGCATGCAAAAGCGCTGAATCGTTCGCTTGCGAAAGCGATCCCCCTCCCGTCACATCGTTCGCGCCGCTCACGATGTGCCCTCCCTCCCCACAAGTGGGAGGGATGAAGACCGACGATGTAGTTTTCACTTCAGCCAGTAACAGCGCGCGCAATCCTTACACAATACCGGCCGCTACCTGGCCACGCAGCCGCTCGAGGCTGAGCAGCGTGTTGGCGCACGCCTCCGCGACCTCGATGCCTTTGATCGCAAAATGTTTGCGAAAGAAATCGAGATGCGCTGCGCTCTCATGGAACTGTTGCGGGGTCAGCACCGCCGAGAAGATCGGCACCTCGGTGCGCAATTGCACATCCATCAGCGCCTTGATCACGGTGTCCGCGACGAATTCATGTCGATAGATGCCGCCGTCCACAACGAGCCCCGCCGCGACGATTGCCGTGTAACGCCTGGTTTTTGCCAGTAGTTGCGCGTGCAGCGGGATTTCGAACGAACCCGGCACCTCAAACAAATCGATTTGCGCACGCGCAATATGGCGTGCCTCGATCTCCTGAAGGAACGCAATGCGGCATTCTTCTACGACGGCGCGATGCCAGGAAGACTGCACGAACGCGACCCGCTGCGGTTTTGAAAATCGCGGATGCGCCGGAGCAGGCGGACGGTCGATGGTTTGCGAGTTTGCTTCGGAGGTCTCTAATAACATCTGATTCATGGCTTTCCTCTTTCAGGACCAGAATCAGGGCATACGGAACGACGCGCCGCGCGCTGTGCGGCTGTCGCGACCGTTCTCTTTCATCCGGACTTTAACCGTCGGCTTCGGAGTCACACCGAATCTGCTGACCCTTCCTCAAGGGCTGAGGAAAGCGCTCGCGGGCTTGGGCTTTCACCCTTACCGCCGGTGGGGAGTTTCACCCCGCCCTGAGAACATCGGCCGCCCGGTATGAACGGCCTGCCGGAACTATGCCCAAGCGAGGCGCCATCAGCAAGCCGTTTCGCAATCGCCAATCGGCATACGCCCATGAGCTGCGCGTATTCCGGCGCTCGGAGAGCGGCGACCATCCGGCGCGTATAACGCGAACTTTGCTCGCCGGACTCGCAAACCGTGAATCCGATTCCGGTTTGTTCTCATGCAATCGTTAACGTCTGGCGACAGTTGTGGACGAGCAGCGCTTTGCCTGTGGATGGACTCGAGGTGACATTGCGCGGATTCCGCAAATCACATCACTTGATCCGCGCAGGCCCGGGCAACCATCCTGATTGGAAGCGAAGCGGCAGGCCAAGGCGTATTAGTCTGCTGCGTGCGTACCAACCATCGTATCTCAACGTTCAAAGGCAAGGTCGAGACGGCATGTCCCTCCTCGAAGGCGTTATTGATTCCCGGAACAACCCGCTCGCGGTCGTCGAGGACATCGCCGCGGATCACAACTGGTCGTTTGAACGTTCCGGCGAAGACGAGGTGACGATCGTCTCCAGAGGAAACTGGACCGACTACCAACTGTCCTTCACCTGGATGACCGAAATCGAGGCGCTGCATCTGGCTTGTGCCTTTGACATGAAAGTTCCGGTGGCGCGGCGCGCCGAGGTCGCCCGGCTGATTGCCTCCATCAACGAGCAGTTGTGGATCGGCCATTTCGATATCTGGACCCACACCGGGATGATCATGTACCGGCAGGCCTTGGTGCTGCCCGGCGGCATCATCGCATCCACGGCGCAGTGCGAGAGCATGCTGGTCGGCGCCATTCATGCGTGTGAGCGCTATTTTCCCGCGTTCCAGTTCGTGGTCTGGGCCGGCAAGAGCGCGACAGAGGCGATGAGCGCGGCAATGTTCGACACCGAGGGCGAGGCGTGAACATTTTCAACTGCGAGGCGGCGCCAAGTCGAGCGTCGAGCTGTACTCGCGATCCGAATTCCATGGCGCTTGTTGCAAACATCTCGATGAACTAGAACCGCCTGTGGTTAAGGGTCCCGCTTTCGCGGGGATGACGGCGGATAGTGATGTACCCGAGTATGAGCAGCGCTCTGGAAAGTATGAAGGGAAACGTCGTTCTCGCAGGCGCGGGGAAGATGGGCGGCGCCATGTTGTCGGGTTGGCTGGCGCGTGGCCTCGATCCAAAGCGGGTCGGGGTGATTGAGCCGGATCCCTCCGCAGAGATCAAAGCGCTGAGCGCGAAAGGTGTTCGGCTCAATCCATCGCCCGCGGACGTCGGCGCAGTTGCGACGCTGGTGGTCGCGCTGAAGCCGCAGACTTTCCGCGATGCCGGCGCGACACTGAAATCCTTCACTGGATCATCGACGCTGGTGGTCTCTATCATGGCGGGCATGACCATCGCTTCGGTCTCCGGGAATTGCGGCGGCAGCGTGGTGCGCGCGATGCCGAACACGCCCGCGTCAATCGGACGTGGCATCACGGTTGCGGTGGCAGCGAGTAACGTCGCGACCGTGCAGCGCGAGAGCGCCGACGCATTGCTGCGCGCGATCGGATCGGTCGAGTGGATCGAGGATGAGCGTTTGATGGACGCGGTGACCGCCGTGTCCGGTTCCGGGCCGGCCTATGTGTTTCTGCTGGCGGAAGAGCTGGCGCGCGCCGGTGCCGAAGCCGGTTTGCCGGCGGAGCTTGCGACCCGGCTTGCGCGCGAAACCGTCGCCGGCTCCGGCGAATTGCTGCATCGCTCGGAGCTTGCTTCGGCGACGCTGCGCCAGAACGTTACCTCGCCGGGCGGCACCACGGCTGCCGCGCTGGAAGTGCTGATGGGACCGGATGGCATGCAGTCGCTGCTGACGCGCGCCGTTGCAGCGGCGACGAGACGCTCGAGAGAGCTGGCAAAGTAATATAGGGCGTTTCAAGCGAGGTTGACGGGTGTGTGTGCGCGTCGGTTCGCGTGAAGAAAACGCGTCGGAACAATGAGCTCCAACCCCGATTCTGACTCATCAGAATCGATCGGGCGCTATCGCGAAGCCAGATGTCGGGTGAAACTCTCGACATTGACGAGGCCGCGGGCGTGGCGACCCTCACCAATCCGGTGCTTGTCGTCAAAGGCTTCGATCTCAAACCGGACCACCCGCCGCTCCACCGCGACTACCCGCGCGGTCGTGCGCACCCGCGCGCCCACCGGCGTTGCTGCGAGATGGCGGACATCGACCTCGGTGCCGACCGTCACCCAGCCTGGTCTGAGGTATTTATTGATGGCGTCACCCGCCGTCATCTCCATCTCCAAGATCATCATGGGGGTTGCATAGACCATCGGCATGTGGGGGACGAAATGGCCGACGGTGCGCTCGGGCGGTACCACCAGCGTCCGCTCGGCGCTCATGCCGACTTTGACGATGTCGCGTGCGTCCATGATCGATCCGATCGCGCGAACAATGTTTGGAATCGTCCCGCCCCGAGCCGGGATCCACGACGATCGCCAGCGTTGCCGGCTCGGTGCCGCGTGAAATCCCACTGGCGTT
>NZ_DATEPI010000235.1:0-20636 GCF_035273305.1 Bradyrhizobium sp.
AACGTCTTCGCGCGACACGACTATATTGCCTGCTCGAGGTGCTGTACGCCACCGGCTTGCGGGTATCGGAATTGGTGGCGCTGCCGCGTTCGGCCGCGCGGCGTGACGCTGCGATGATCGTGGTTCGCGGCAAGGGGGACAAAGAGCGCCTGGTCCCGCTGAACGAGGCTTCTCGACAGGCGATGGCCGATTACCTGGTCGCGGCGGAAGCGACGTCGGCCGACAGCAAGAAAACCGCGTCCACCTCAAAATGGCTGTTCCCTTCCTTTGGCGAGAGCGGACATTTGACACGGCAGCATTTCGCGCGCGAGCTGAAGGAACTCGCGGCATCGGCCGGATTGCCCCCGCGGCTGGTCAGCCCGCACGTGCTGCGCCACGCCTTTGCCAGCCACCTCCTGCACAATGGCGCGGATTTGCGCATCGTGCAGACATTGCTCGGTCACACCGATATCTCCACCACGCAGATCTACACGCATGTGGTCGAGGAGCGGCTCAAGAGCCTTGTGCGTGACCTGCACCCGCTGGCGGAGAAGTGACCGTCGCGGTGTCAGCTTGACTTCGATCCGTTCTCACCCGAAACAGCATTTCACACCCGCGACGGCTCGGCACGCGAACGGCAAAATGGCCCTGACCCGCCCTTGTATTGCGCGCTAAACAATTGAAGATGAACGCTTGTTCGCGCGAGCCGGAACCGCTTCGTCCTAAGTCGCCCCTCGCCCTATATTGATATGATGCCGGATCACATGCGCTCCTACCTCGATTTCGAAAAGCCCGTCGCAGAACTCGAATCCAAGATCGATGAATTGCGCGCGTTGGCCGCGACCGGCAGCGACATCGGCGACGAGATCGCGCGAATCGAAGATAAGGCCCAGCAGGCACTAAACGATCTATACGCCAACCTGACGCCTTGGCAGAAGACGCTGGTTGCGCGCCATCCGCAGCGGCCGCATTTTACGGATTTCATCAATGCATTGATCGCCGAATTCACGCCGCTCGCCGGCGACCGGAAATTCGGCGAGGACGAGGCCTTGATGGGCGGCTTTGGCCGCTTCCGCGGCGAGAGCATCTGTGTAATCGGTCAGGAAAAGGGCGCCACCACCGAATCCCGGATCAAGCATAATTTCGGGATGGCGCGCCCCGAGGGCTACCGCAAGGCGGTCCGGCTGATGGAGATGGCCGACCGGTTCGGCATTCCGGTGCTGTCAATTGTCGACTCGGCGGGTGCCTATCCTGGGATCGGCGCGGAGGAACGCGGGCAGGCGGAGGCGATCGCGCGCTCCACCGACGCGTGTCTCTCTTTGGGTGTGCCCAACGTAGCGATCATCACGGGTGAAGGCATGTCGGGAGGCGCCATCGCCATCACCACCGCTAACCGCGTGCTGATGTTCGAACATGCCATCTATAGCGTGATCTCGCCGGAGGCAGCGTCTTCGATTCTGTGGCGCGACGGCACCAAAGCGCAGGAAGCCGCGACCAGCATGAAAATCACCGCGCAGGACATGCTGCGTTTCGGCGTGATCGATTCCATTCTGGCCGAGCCGCCGGGCGGCGCTCATCGCGATCCGCAGGCCATGATCGGCATCACCGGTGACGCCATCGCGCAGGCGCTAAGTGAGCTCCGCCACCTCGATTCGGACGCGATCCGAAAGCAGCGGCGTCAGAAATTCCTGGATATCGGACGAAAACTGAGCTGAGGCCGCGGCCCCGAGGGCGGCTTACCCTCTGGTTTTGCGAAATGCCGCCGCAATTAGGCCCAGACACGGATATTTAAGGTCTGTTGACCAATGGTGAGTTGAAACGGCCCGGAGGGGATGCACTGGCTTGCGACGCAAGGGGTCAGAGCGTAGTATTTTACTCAATCGCTTCAGGGCATGTACGCCATAATTGGGGGTGCGGAACTTGCCTGTCGGGTGTGGGGCTTTGCATTGATTTATCGCTCACTGTTTCGCGCGCTTATCACATCGGCCGCGCTCGGTGCCGGTGTGCTGCTCGCCGGCTGTAACAGCGACGAAATCTCGCTTGCCGCCAACGCCAAGGCCAACCAGCCGGTCCCACCCAAGCTCGTCGCCGAAATGACGGAAAAGGACATGGAGCTGCAATCTCCGATCCTGGTCCGTCTGTTCAAGCAGGAGGCTGAGCTCGAGGTCTGGAAACAGGACCGCTCCGGCCGGTTTGCGCTGTTGAAAACCTACCCGATTTGCCGCTGGTCCGGCGACCTCGGACCCAAGGTCCGAGAAGGCGACCGCCAGGCGCCCGAAGGCTTCTATTCGATTTCGCCGGCGCAGATGAACCCGCAATCGGCGTATTACCTTTCCTTCAACACCGGCTACCCAAACGCCTATGACAAGTCGCTGGGGCATACCGGATCGCAGCTGATGGTGCATGGCGATTGCTCATCACGCGGCTGCTACGCGATGACCGACGAGCAGATCGCCGAGATCTACTCGCTTGGCCGGGAATCCTTCTTCGGTGGCCAGAAAGCGTTCCAGCTTCAGGCGTATCCGTTCCGGATGACACCGCTGAACATGGCCAAACATCGTAACAACCCGAACATGCCGTTCTGGAAGATGATCAAGGAAGGCTATGACCACTTCGAGGTAACCCGGCAGGAGCCGAAGGTCGATTTCTGCGAAAAGAAATATGTGTTTGACGCGGCGAAACCGGCAGACGCCAAGCGCGACCCGGTGTTCGACGCATCGGCCAAATGCCCCGCCTACACTATCCCGGATGAGATCGCCGATGCCGTGCGCGAGAAGCAACAGCAAGATCAGGTCGAGATCGCCAAATTGATCGCAAAGGGAACGCCGGTCGCCCGCATGAACACTGGCATCGATGGTGGCATGCACAAGGTATTCGCTGCCAAGCTGCCCGATGCCTCTACGGGATTGTCCGAAGGCGGCGAGGGCCAGAGTCTGTCGCTGCTGGCACTTTCGCGCGCGCCCGGCACCATTCCCTCGACGGTCAATCCGCCGCACGGGCCGGTCACCTCGCCGCAAGAGCCATTGGTCGCCTCGATTGCCCCCACGCCTGCGCCTGCGGCGAAGTTGGCGTCGGTCTCGCCTCCGAATGCGCAATCCGACGGCTTCTTTAGCAACCTCGCCCGCAAGGTTGGTTTCGGCGCCACCGATACCACCGCAAGCGCGCAGCCGATCCCCTCCAAGCCAAAAGTGACCGAGGCTAAGCGTCACGAACCAACGTCGCGTCCGGAGGCCTCAAAGACTTCAAAACCGGAGGTCAAGCAGGCGGCCGCCCGGCCCCCGTTGAAACCGGCCGTCTCCGAGGCACACGCCGCGGCGTCGCCAGCCCAGGAGGCCCTGGTGGCGGGCTCTCAGCCGATCGTGCAGGCCAACTCGTTCGAGAGCCGGTTCTCGGGCTTCAAGTAATCCAGATTTTCGCTGTACGCTGCCATGACTCGGCATGGCGCAGACCATTTTGCGCCAACCCTGACTAGTTGTTCGCGGCCGGCCCCGCTTCACTCGTTTCAAAGAATCCCGTTGCAGCGAAGCCCGGGTCAGGCGCCTGGCGCAAGCGAACAATCAAAAAGACGAAATGTAGAGAAGCCTTAGGCCGCCTAGCGCGTACGCTACTGGGACAATCTCCCTGTTGCGGTGCGGTGATAGCGATCGAAGTCTTCACCGGTGACGATATCTCAAGCTGAGCTTGCGGTGCGTAATGTGCCAGACGCCGACGACAACCTTGCTGTCAGTCAAAAATTCCAGGAAGCTGGATACTGCAGAGCGATACTTAACGCCGATTTTTTGGGGAGGGACTTAAATGAAGATGATAATCGGAATTGTATTGGCTTCGATGTTGATCACAGCCGCAAGCGCACAAGAATCGCCGTTTCGAAAGGAGCTCAAGCGAGGCGATCTGACCGGCACGAATATGGAAATCATCACGAGTATTAGCGAACTGAAGCCTGGCGATATCTCCACGCTGCACATCCATCACGGCGATGAGTCTTATTATTTTCTTGAAGGTGGCATCATCGAACTGCCAGATGGAAAGCAAGTGCCCGTTCCGACTGGCGCAGTCGGCTTGAACGTGCGCGACACGCCGCACGGCGCTTATAAGGTTGTCGGCGATAAAACGATCAAGCTATTGACGGTCCACATCGTCGATAAAGGCAAGCCACTCTACGACACGCCGAAATAATAACCCGTTGCTGAGACTGAGCCGTTGCGCGCCGGTGCCGACTTTAGCTGCCTCAAGAGCTGCGTCGGAAAGCAAGTTCGGCTCCAGCTGCGCTGACCCATTGAGCAATCAGCTAAGCGTACTTGCCATGACAGTGCTTGTACTTCTTGCCTGAGCCGCAGGGGCAATCCTCATTGCGGCCGACCTTGCCCCAACTCGCGGGATTTTTTGGATCGCGGTCGGCGCTGGCGGCCGGCACCAGCGAGACATTGGCAAACGCCAGCTCGTCTTCACCGGTGTTCGGATCGAACTTGTGAGCTTCCATCGCGGGCAGTACCGGCTGTTGATCCTCCGGCGGCACGATTTCGACGCGCATCAGTTGCGCCGTCACCGCTTCGCGCAGATGCGCGATCATCGCCTCGAACAGGCTGAACGCTTCCGACTTGTATTCCTGCAGCGGATCGCGCTGGCCATAGCCGCGCAAGCCGATCACCTGACGCAGATGGTCGAGCATGATCAGATGCTCGCGCCAAAGATGATCGAGCGTCTGCAGCAGAATGGTCTTTTCGACGTACCGCATCACGTCGGGACCCCACTGCGCCACCTTGGCCGCCATGTGCTCGTCGACGCGCTGCTCGATCCTGGACAGCAGTTCCTCGTCTGCGATGCCCTCTTCCTTGGCCCACTGATCAACCGGCAGATCGATATCGAGCACCCGCTTCAATTCTTCCTTCAGGCCGGCGACGTCCCACTGCTCGGCATAGACATGTTCGGGCACATGCTTGGTCACGACATCCTCGACAAAGGCGCGACGCATGTCGGCCACCGTCTCGGCGACGCTCTCGTCCTTCATCAGGTCCACGCGCTGGTCGAAGATCACCTTGCGCTGGTCGTTCTGGACGTTGTCGAACTTCAGCAAATTCTTGCGGATGTCGAAGTTGCGGGCTTCGACCTTCTGCTGCGCCTTTTCCAACGCCTTGTTGATCCAGGGATGGATGATGGCCTCACCCTCTTTCAGGCCGAGCCGCGTCAGCATCGTATCAAGCCGGTCGGAGCCGAAGATCCGCATCAGATCGTCCTCGAGCGAGAGGAAGAACTTGGACCGGCCGGGATCGCCCTGACGTCCTGAACGGCCGCGCAGCTGGTTATCGATCCGGCGGGATTCGTGACGTTCGGATCCGATGATGTAGAGGCCGCCCGGCTTGTTGACGGTCTTGGCTGATTTTGCTCCCTTCGCGGGCTCGACCTCGACCACTTCTTCCGCCTTCAGCACGATGTCGCGGAAGCGTTCGACGTCGGCCTTGATGCGTTCGATCTTGGCAGCCTTCTCCGCCTCGTCCGTTATTTCTGCAGTCTCGTGCAGGATCCTCATTTCCAGCGAGCCACCGAGCTTGATGTCGGTACCGCGGCCGGCCATGTTGGTCGCGATCGTGATCGCGCCGGGAACGCCGGCTTCGGCGACGATGTAGGCCTCCTGTTCGTGGAAACGCGCGTTCAAGACCGCGAACAGCTTTGCGGGCTTGCCGGCGCGGGCAGCCGCGTAAAGCTTTTCCATCGCGTTGGGATTGCCGAAATCGATTTGCTTGTAGCCGTGCGCCTTGAGGTAGTCGGCGAGCACTTCCGATTTTTCGATCGAGGCGGTGCCGACCAGCACCGGCTGCAGCCGGGCATTGGCGCGCTCCACTTCGGCGAGGATCGCCGCGTACTTCTCTTTCTGCGTGCGATAGACTTCGTCGTCCTCGTCCAGCCGCGCCACCGGCACGTTGGTCGGTATTTCGACGACCTCGAGCTTGTAGATGTCGAACAACTCGTCGGCTTCAGTCGCAGCCGTGCCGGTCATGCCGGCCAGCTTCTCATACATCCGGAAATAGTTCTGGAACGTAATCGACGCCAGCGTCTGGTTTTCAGGCTGCACCGGCTGGTGCTCTTTGGCTTCCAGCGCCTGGTGCAAGCCTTCGGAATAGCGCCGGCCCGGCATCATGCGGCCGGTGAACTCGTCGATGATGATGACCTCACCGTCCCGTACGATGTAGTCCTTGTCGCGCTGAAACAGCGAATGCGCCCGCAGGGCCTGATTAATGTGGTGGACCACCGAGACGTTCTCGACGTCGTAAAGCGACTCTCCCTTGAGCTGGCCGGCGTCGCGCAACAGCGTCTCGATCTTTTCCATGCCGGCTTCGGTGAGCGTCACCGTGCGCTGCTTCTCGTCGACCTCGTAGTCGGTCTTGTCGAGCTTGGGAAAGAAAGTATCGATCGTGTTGTAGAATTCGGAACGGTCGTCCAACGGACCGGAAATGATCAGCGGCGTCCGCGCCTCGTCGATCAGAATGGAGTCGACTTCGTCGACGATGGCATAGAAGTGACCGCGCTGGACCATGTCCTCGAGCCGGTACTTCATATTGTCGCGCAGATAATCGAATCCGTATTCGTTGTTGGTACCGTAGGTGATATCGCGCGAATAAGCCTCCTTGCGCTCGGCGTCGTCCAGACCATGGACGATCACGCCGACCGTGAGGCCGAGAAAGTTGTAGATCTGCCCCATCCATTCGGAGTCGCGTCGGGCCAGATAGTCGTTCACGGTCACCACGTGGACGCCCTTGCCGGCGAGCGCGTTGAGGTAAACCGCAAGCGTTGCCACCAGCGTCTTGCCTTCGCCGGTTTTCATTTCGGCGATATCGCCTTCGTGCAGCACCATTCCGCCGATCAACTGAACATCGAAGTGGCGCTGGCCGAGCGTCCGCTTGGCCGCCTCGCGCACCGTGGCGAAGGCCGGAACGAGAATGTCGTCCAGCGTCTTTCCTTCGGCGAGTTGTTTACGGAATTCGCTGGTGCGCGCTTTCAGCTCTTCGTCCGACAGCGCAGCGATTTCTGGCTCTAAGGCATTGATGGCATCGATACGGGCCTGGTAACCCTTGATGCGCCGATCGTTGGCGGAGCCAAAAAATTTGCGGGCGAGCGCGCCGATCATGCCAAATTCCTGTTTTCGCGGTTCGACGAAGCTGCCGTGACGTTTTCCACCCAGATGCCTATCAACTCATCGTGACGCATTGCGGCGCTGAGCCCGGTTCGAGGGCACGCGCCAAACGAGTGGGAATTCAGCAATCCAAAATCAACGGCTAAAAACACGGCCAAATGCGCTATCGCCATCGACTTAGGTGCCGCAGAGATATGGCTGGGCTAGAGGCTTGTCAACGGCGCGAACCTCTCAAGGATTTCATCATTTTGACAGAGTTTTCGCGTTGCCAACGCGCCACGATTGGGCGAGTGTCCCGCCGCCCCAAAACAGCCCTATAAGGATTTTCCATGACTTCCTCGCTCCCGGAAACGAAAACCGGCCTGCGCCTTGGCCTCGCCTCCGCTGCCGTGGCCGGGTGTCTCGGCATGGTTCTCCTTGCCGGTTTGCCCGTCAGGGCGGACGACAGCAATCCGGTGCTGGCCAAAGTAAACGGCTCGGAGATCCGCCAGAGCGACGTTGCGCTCGCTGAAGAGGAACTCGGTCCGAGCCTGGCGCAGATGGATCCGGCGACCAAGAAGGACAACGTGCTGTCGTTCCTGATCGACATGAAGATCGTCGCCAAAGCCGCCGAGGACAAGAAGGTCGAAGATAGTCAGGAGTTCAAGAAGCGCCTGGCCTTCACGCGCAACCGTCTGCTGATGGACACGCTGCTGGGACAAGAGGGCAAGACGGCAACCACCGACGACGCCATGAAGAAGGTGTACGACGAAGCCTCCAAGCAGATCACTGGCGAGCAGGAAGTTCACGCCCGCCACATCCTGGTTGAGACCGAGGATGAAGCCAAGGCGATCGAGGACGAACTCAAAAAGGGTGCGGATTTTGCCGAGCTGGCCAAGAAAAAATCGAAGGACCCCGGCGCTTCGGACGGCGGCGATCTCGGCTTCTTCACCAAAGAGCAGATGGTGCCGGAGTTCTCCTCCGTCGCATTCTCGCTGGAGCCGGGCAAGATCTCCGATCCGGTCAAGTCGCAGTTCGGTTGGCACATCATCAAGGTCGAGGAAAAGCGCAGCCGCAAAGCGCCCGAATTCGACCAGGTCAAAGGCCAGATCGAGACCTATGTGACGCGCAAGGCGCAAGCGGACTACGTGGCGAAGCTGCGCCAGACCGCGAAAATCGAGCGGATGGATCAACCGGCCGAGACGGCAAAGACCGAAGCTGGGAAGCCCGAGGCTGCAAAGCCCGCCGCTCCAACGACCGCGCCCGCAAAGAAGTAACAATTCGCTGTCGCTTCTACGAATCCGATAGTATCTACAAACGTTATGGCCGGGCCTTGTCCCGGCCATCTACGTCTTTGGCCCCGATCCAAAGAGCGGGGACGTAGGTGGGCGGAT
The DNA here is from genome assembly GCF_035273305.1 of Bradyrhizobium sp. Classification (GTDB taxonomy): domain Bacteria; phylum Pseudomonadota; class Alphaproteobacteria; order Rhizobiales; family Xanthobacteraceae; genus Bradyrhizobium. The sequence continues at coordinate 8,482 of NZ_DATEPI010000235.1, forward strand.
CATATCCGGCCATAACCCTATTTTCGTCATGCTTTTTGCCCTGCTTCTTTCGGAATTGATGATGTCCTCAGCTGTGTCTCCACTCGCCCCGACCGATGTTCCCGAGATGCCCGCGATAACGGGCGTGAAGCTCGGCGCGGCCGCGGCGGGCATTCGTCAACAAGGGCGCGCGGATGTATTGCTCGCGATCATGGATAACGGCACGACCGTGGCCGGAGTTTTCACCCAATCGAAATGCCCGTCGGCACCCGTGGAATGGTGCCGCGCTAAACTGAGCCGCGGAAAAGCCCGGGGCCTGGTGGTGAATTCCGGTAATGCCAATGCCTTCACCGGCAAGACCGGACGACACGCCACCGCACTGACCGCCAGCATCGCGGCAAAGGCACTCGGGTGCAGCGCCGCCGAGGTGTTTCTTGCCTCGACCGGCGTGATCGGCGAGCCGCTCGACGCCACCAAATTCGACGGCGTGCTCGGCACGCTGGCTGAACAGGCCGCTCCGGGCGGCTGGATCGATGCCGCCAAAGCCATCATGACCACCGACACGTTTCCCAAAGTCGCGACCGCGACCGTGAAGCTCGGCAAGGCAAACGTCACAATCAACGGCATGGCCAAGGGTGCCGGCATGATCGCGCCGGACATGGCGACAATGCTGGCTTTCGTGTTTACCGATGCGCCGATCGCGGCTGGCGCATTGCAATCGCTGTTGAAGAGCGGCGTCGGAGACACTTTCAATGCGGTCACGATCGACGGTGATACCTCGACGTCTGATACGCTGCTCGCTTTTGCCACAGGCGCCGCCGCTGTCCGCGGCGCGCCGAAAATTAGCCGCGCGAGCGATCCTCGGCTGAAGGCCTTCACAAAGGCCTTTCGCGGCGTGCTGGCCGACCTCGCCGAGCAGGTCGCCCGTGATGGCGAAGGCGCGCGCAAGCTGGTCGAGATCATTGTCGAGGGGGCCGTCTCGAAAGCCTCGGCGCGCAAAATTGCCAAGTCGGTGGCGAATTCACCTCTGGTGAAGACCGCGATCGCCGGCGAAGATGCCAATTGGGGCCGGGTGGTGATGGCGGTCGGCAAGGCCGGCGAGCCCGCAAATCGAGACAAGCTCTCGATTTCATTTAATGGCATTCGCGTCGCCACCCGTGGCGCGCGCGATCCATCCTATGATGAGGCGGAAGTATCGAGAGCGATGCAGAATCCCAAGATCCAGATCAGCATCGCGCTCGGGATGGGCAAGGGCCGTGATCGTGTGCTGACTTGCGATCTCACGAAGGAATACGTTGCGATCAACGGCGATTACCGGTCGTGATCCGGCGGGCTGGCCACGATTCACTCATGGTGCTCCAGGTCTCATCGAGGCTGCCTCCCCTAGAATCAGCCGCATGACTTTCATCAACGTCACCCTGGTGGTTGCCTGCGCGCTGGTCGACGCTGATAGACGCGTACTGATCGCGCAGCGGCCCGAAGGAAAACCGCTGGCCGGGTTGTGGGAATTTCCCGGCGGCAAGATCGATCCGGGCGAACGGCCCGAACAGACGCTGATCCGGGAGTTGCGCGAGGAAATCGGCATCACCGTGAAGGAGGCCTGCCTCGCGCCGCTAACTTTCGCCAGTTACGCATACGAAGATTTCCATCTGCTGATGCCGCTCTATATCTGCCGACGATGGGACGGCGAGGTGATTGCGCGCGAAGGCCAGAAACTTGCCTGGGTGCGCGCCAACAAATTGCGCGGCTATCCAATGCCGCCGGCGGACGTTCCACTGATTCCGCCGTTAATCGATCTTTTGATGTGACGTCGCAAGCCGCTGACGGGCGACTTCACAATCAGTCGCGCGAAAGCATTAGCGCGGCTTTGTCTTTGTTACGGCGTCGGCCAGGCTCGCTTTTGCCGAGCCCGGCTGCAGCGGCTTCTGCTGACTCTCGTGCGGCGACCAGCCCGAGAGCCAGATCACGTCGAAGGTGGCGCGGATGCGGGCGTCCGCGTCAGCAAAGCGTTCAGCGTAGATCTGCGCCATTCGCAACATGGTCGCGCGCCGCGTCGGCATTCGCCGCCGCTCCACCAGAACATTAGTCGCGCCCATGCGCCTGAGGTCGTGCATCAGCTCGAACGGGCTATCGTACCGCACCACGACCCGATCGACATCGGTGACCGGTAGCGCGAATCCTGCGCGCTGGAGAAGCCCTCCGACTTCGCGCACGTCAGCGAACGGCGCGACCCGCGGGGAGACCCCGCCTTCACATTCGGTTTCTGCGGCCGTAAAGGATTGCCGTAGCTCGGTCAGCGTCTCGCCGCCGATCATCGCTGCCAGCAGCAGCCCATCTGGCCGCAACGCGCGTCGGATCTGCGCGAGGACGCCGGGCAGATCATTCACGAATTGAAATGCGAGAGCCGAGACGACCAGGTCGAGCGATTCCGGCCGGATCGGAAGCGGCTCGGACTCAAGTTCCGGCAGATCCACCCGCACGACTTGACCGATGCGATCCAGAAGCGCGGTCCGGAGCTGGCCGCCTGGCGTACCGACGTCGGCCGCGCTTTTGAACGCGCGCAGCACGACGCGCAGCCGCTCCGCCGCGTCCTCGGCAACGCGGTCGAGCAGAAATGTTGCGGGTTCGCCGAGCAAGGCCCGACGTTGCCGCGCGCGCAGCAGAACGCGATCGAACAGAGAGAGCGCGGAATTCGGGGCCGAAATCATGGTCCGGTGGTACGCCGATGCCCGCAGGTCTGGCAATCCGGTGGCCCTCCGGGCGGCAACTCGCTGCGCCCAAATGGAACCCCTGGCGGAGTCGGATCTGACTCTAAAAAGTTACTTTTCAGTACACCGAATTAAGGCTAGCTTTTTGGCATGGCCACGGAAAAAGCCGAAACAGACCGCGTTCCGATTACGTTGGCGCTCTCCACCATCAGCTATCTCGAAAAACTGGTGAGACAGGGAACCCACGGTACCAGCGTTCCAGGCGTCGCAAGGACCCTTATCGAGGAAGGCATTCGGCTCGCCATCAAGGATGGGCTGCTTTCGATCCGCGACAACGGCAAGACGTCCTGAAGGAGTTTTCGGAGCACGGGCGGTTCGGATGCGGCGAGGCCAAACAATTGATCGATGACTCCTAGCCGGGACCTCAACATGCCCCTCAACCAGCCCACCTGGACTGCCGAACGCATTGAACTCCTCAAGAACCGATTTGAAGCCGGTTTGTCGTGCCGCGAAATTGCGAACGACATCGGAGTAAGCCGCAACGCAGTTATCGGCAAACTCTCCCGCCTCAATCTGACACGCGAAAAGCCGCCCGGTGCACCGCGCCCGCCGCGAAAGGACAGCGCTAAAGGGGCGCGATCAAAATCCATGCCAAGGCTGCAGTATCAATTGCTGCGGAAACTGTACTCGGAGCCGCAGCTTTTGGCCGACCACGAGCCAATTTCGAACGACGCGTGCTGCTCGTTGCAGGAGTTGAGCGAAGCGCGATGCCGCTGGCCGATCGGCAATCCGGGGGCGAGGGATTTTCGCTTTTGCGGCATCAGGCCCGTCGAGAGCCTGCCCTACTGCCTGGGCCACACCCGGCTCGCCTATCGGCCGGGCTCGCGACAGCGCGCTGCGCGAGCGTGAAGTTCGTAGCCATGTGCGCGATGCGCTATCGCGTATCGATGTGATTGGCGCTTGAGAGTCTGCAATCTCGGCGCTAAGCCTGACAGAGATGGACGCCGGGGCATCACCGCCAAATTCGATCTCCAGAGTTCTGCGCGGCACCTTGAGTGCGTGTCGCGGGGCATGGCATCACGCCGCGCGGATGGCGCTCGACGTCGCGCTGCCGACCCTATGCGTTGCCTGCCGGGAGCCGGTCAATGGCGAAGGTGTCTGCGCAAACTGTTGGGCGAAGCTGTCGTTTATCGCGCCGCCACTCTGCCCGAGGCTTGGCATTCCCTTTGTCTACGACCCGGGTCCGGGATTGTTGTCGATGGAGGCGATATCGGATCCACCAGCCTACGGACGCGCGCGGGCTGCGGTGCGTTATGACGACGTCGCGCGCACGCTCGTGCATGCGTTGAAATACCAGGACCGCACGGACCTCGCGCCTGCGATGGGACGCTGGATGGCGCGGGCCGGGCGCGAACTGATCGAGCAGAGCGATGCGCTGATTCCGGTGCCGCTGCATTGGCGACGCGGTTGGAGCCGCCGCTTCAACCAGTCCGGCGCCCTCGCCCGCGTCATCGAACGGCAGACCGGGGTCAAGTTGTTATCTGGAGTGTTGCGCCGCGTTCGGCCAACGCTGCAGCAAATCGGCCTTTCCCGGCCTCAGCGCGCGAGCAACGTACAGGGCGCGTTCAAGGTTGCTGCTGACAGGCAGTCCGAGATTCAGGGCCGGCGCGTGGTTCTGATTGATGACGTGCTGACCTCCGGCGCTACCGTAGATGCCTGCGCACGGGCGCTTTTGCGCGCAAAGGCGGCGTCAGTGGACGTGCTGGTGTTCGCCCGGGTTGTGGACACCCACAAAGCTCCCATATAATCGCGTACTTCTGCGAGATCAGAGCGCGACATGACCGCTGCTATCGAAATTTATACGCGCCCGGGCTGCGGCTATTGCAGCGCCGCCAAATCACTGCTCACGCGTAAAAAGGCCGCTTTCACGGAGCGTGATGCCGCGCTCGATCCCGCGATTCGTCAGGAGATGTGGGATCGCGCCGGCGTCGGCGCGACGTTTCCGCAGATCTTTATCGGCGAAATCCATGTTGGCGGTTGTGATGAACTGTATGCGCTGGACCGCCAAGGCAAGCTTGACTCGCTCCTTGCGGGCGAAAAGGCCCAATCATGACCGCTGACCTCACGTTCACCGCCGCCATGGTGCAAATGCGCACGGGATTGTTGCCTGAGCCGAGCCTTGAGCAGGGAATACGGCTCATTCGCCAGGCCGCCAGTCAGGGGGCTGACTATGTGCTCACTCCCGAGGTGAGCAACATGATGCAGGTCAACCGCAAGGCATTGTTCGAGCATCTGTCCAAGGAAGAAGACGACCGCTCTTTGAAGGCCTATCGCGCCCTCGCGTCCGAACTGAAGATTCATCTCCATATCGGATCGCTTGCGCTGCGCGCCTCGCCGGAGCGGGCTGTCAATCGCTCATTCCTGATCGGACCGGATGGGATCGTCATCGCAAGCTACGACAAGATCCATATGTTCGACATCGATCTTCCTGATGGAGAGAGCTATCGCGAGTCCGCCAATTATCAGCCTGGGGAGACCGCTGTCATAGCTGATTTGCCTTGGGGACGCATTGGGTTGACTATCTGCTATGACCTGCGCTTTCCGGCGCTCTATCGTGCGCTGGCGGAAAGCGGTGCGTCCTTCCTGGCTGTGCCCTCCGCATTCACCAGGAAAACCGGCGAAGCGCATTGGCACACGCTACTGCGCGCCCGAGCCATCGAGAATGGCTGCTTCGTTTTTGCCGCCGCCCAGGCGGGCATGCACGAAAACAAGCGCGAGACCTACGGCCATTCACTGATCATAGCCCCTTGGGGTGAGATACTCGCCGAGGGTGATAACGAGCCCGGCGTGTTTATGGCAAAGATCGATCCGGCGAAGGTGGAGGTCGCGCGCAGGGCAGTACCATCGCTGCAGCATGGCCGCCGCTTCAGCGTGGCCGACCCCAAGGCCGGCCCCGAACATCTGCACCTGGTGCGAGGATCGGCATGATCCGGTATGCGCTGCAATGCGACCGCGGCCACGGGTTTGAAAGTTGGTTTCAAAACTCATCCGCCTACGAGACGCAGGTCAAGCGCAAGCTGGTGAACTGTCCCGGCTGCGGTTCGGCCAATGTCGAAAAAGCCATCATGGCTCCGCAGATCGTCAGCAAGAAGGCTCGGGGCGCGGAAAAAACGCCCGCGCCCGCCCCCGCCACTGACGTCGCAGCGCCCGCCTCCACGCCGCTCCTGATGTCGGAAGAACGCGAACTTCGCGCCAAGCTGAAGGAATTGCGCGACCATATTGTGAAGAGCGCAGACAATGTCGGCGAGCGTTTTCCGAACGAAGCTCGCAAGATGCATTACGGCGAAATCGAGCACCGTCCAATCTACGGTGAGGCTTCATCGGATGAAGCCCGCGCTTTGATCGAAGAAGGCGTCGAAGTAACTCCGCTGCCGGTCCTGCCCGACGACCGGAATTGACGGTTAGCGACCGCGCAACTCGCCAATCCCGGGCCTATCTCGCCCAGAAGTTGGGCCTTTCTGGTGCTTTCCGGGCTTGGCACCGGCGTATCGTGGCTGTGTTATTTCCAGGCGCTGATCGCGGCCGGGGCGGTGCTGATCGCATTCAAGCGCTGAAAAAGATCTTACACTGAGACCAGCAGCGCAACGCCTGCCACGATCAGAGCGATCCCGAAGAGTTCGCGCGCCGACACCGGCTGCTTGAACGAGTAATATGCAACTGCTTGCGCGAACAACACTTCAACCAGCGCCAGCGTGCGCACATTCGCGGCCGCTGTGAGCGCGAAGGCTAGGAACCAGAACTGCGAGGCGAACGCGCCCATGAAGCCGGCGAACATGGATGGCCGCCACAGGCCCAAAATTTTATCCAACACCTCAGGCGCCCGCGCCAGCAGGTAGATCGTCAGCACCAAAGTCTGCACGAACAGTCCGAACACCAGCGTAAATGATGCCGCGGTTACGAACGATACGCCCGGCACAGTGATGATCGCGCCGCGAAATCCAATCGCCGACAGGGCGAATGCCGCCGCAGCAACCAGCCCGGTAATCGTCGGCTTCAATTCGGCAAACCCTTTTTCGCCGCCCGGCCGAAGCGCGGTGATCACCACGCCGACGGTCGCGATCAGGATCGCCACCATCTTGAGAAAGGTGAGATCATCGCCAAGGAAAACAAAGCCGAAAATCGCGGTCTGGATCGCCTCGGTCTTCAGATAGGCCGTAGTCACCACAAACGAGCGATCGTTCATGGCGACCAGCATCAGTCCGGTAGCCACGATCTGACTGAGAGCGCCGAGCAAGAGCCAGGGCCAGAAAGCAGCCGGCGGCCACGGCACCCGGTCACCGGATGCGACGATCACCACTGCGAAGAACAGAAGCGAGAACGGAAACCCGAACAGGAAGCGGATATTTGTAGCGCCCCAGGTGCCGAGTGGCGCCGTCAATTGCCGCTGCATCGCATTGCGCGCGACCTGGCCTAGCGCGGCGGTGACCGTGAAGGGAATCCAGAGCGAGGTGATGCCAAACATTTGCGGAGGATCTGCCAGGGGCCAAATGAAGCCACCCTGCAGTCATGGCCGAGAGCGGTCAACCGCCAGCACTGCATGCTGGATCAACGCAGCGCGCGATCGATCATGGTGCGATCAGACGATCATGGGGCGATCAGAACGTGCGAAGTCCAAGCTCCGCTACAATCCCTCGGCCAGCACCATGTAGTTCACGTCCATGTCGGAGGAGAGACTCCAGCGATCGCCGAACGGGCTATAGACGACCCCGGTCTGATCGGTGATGGCGAGCTTGTTTTTGCTGAGATAGTGCGCAAGCTCGTCAGGGGTGACGAACTTGTCCCACTGATGCGTTCCGCGCGGCAGCCACCGCAGCACGTACTCCGCCCCAACGATCGCGAATGCGAAACTCTTCCAGTTGCGGTTCAAGGTCGAAATCACCATCAGTCCGCCGGGTTTCAGCATCGCGGCGCATCGACTTATAAACATGCCGACGTCGGTGACATGCTCGATCACTTCCATGGCCAGCACGATGTCAAAGCGCTCGCGCGCGTCCATCTGCTCGATGGTGGTGCAGCGATAATCGATTGACAGGTGCCCCTTTTCGGCATGATGGCGAGCGGCGGCGATGTTGCTGGGGGAGGGATCCACACCGATCACCTGCGCCCCAAGTCGGGTAAACGGCTCACACAACAAACCGGCGCCGCAGCCGATATCAAGGATACGCAAGCCGGCCAGGCAATTCAGGCTCTTGATGTTGCGCTCGAACTTGCGGCATGCGGCATCCCGGATATAGCTCAGCCGCAGCGGATTGATCTTGTGCAGTGGGGCCATTTTACCCTTGGGGTCCCACCATTCGTCGGAAAGCGTGGAAAATTTTGCGACCTCGGCAGGATCAACCGTGGTCGCCGCCGGGCCGGGAGAAGCGTTTTCGGGTGAATTTTGTTGCATGACCATGGATGGCGCGCCGCTCCTATCGCGCGGTGATGTAGTTGCGAAACGCGAGCGGCGAGGCGATGGTCGAGATGGTCTCCTTGCCTTCCCCCACGCCGAGGATCGTCACGTCACCATAATTGAGAATGCGGCCGAGTATACTTTGGTTCACATCAACACTCTCCACCTTGTCGAGGCTCATCTCGAAGGTTCGCCGCTTGATGAATCCGGTCTTGTGAACGACGCGCAGATTGGTGACATCCGTTTCCGTGGTCCAGCGATGAAACCAGGCCCTCGCCGTCCAATACGCCGCCACGATCGCTATTACCGCGGCCGCCGCAAGGCAGAGCAGGACAATGCTGTCGGTCGTGGTCGCTCGTGACAGGACGAGGAGGATGATAACCACGATCCAGGCCAGGATCGCGGGCATGTAGAAGATCCAGTGCGCGTTGGTCGAATACAGTAGCCTCTCGCCCGGCTGCAGGATTTCCTCGATATAACGCCCCATAATCTGGCCTCAAATTCCCTGGCGCTACGCTATCCCGGACACTGGCGCTCACACCGGAACCCGGTTGCTTGCCCCGAACCGCACCGCTATGTATACGCGCCTTTTGGCCGGCGCACCTCCGTTTCCGCGCAGGTCCCTAACAACTTAACCCCTCAAGGAATGTATCAGTAGCCATGGGCCGCCTCGTCATGAAATTCGGCGGCACGTCGGTCGCCAGCATCGAGCGCATCCGCAACGTCGCGCATCATGTGAAGCGCGAGGTGGATGCCGGCCACGAGGTCGCGCTCGTGGTGTCGGCGATGGCCGGCACCACCAACCAGCTCGTGGCATGGTGCAGCGAAGCCTCGCCGATGCATGACGCACGCGAATATGACGTGGTGGTCGCATCCGGCGAACAGGTCACCTCGGGACTTCTCGCGATCGTGTTGCAGGGCATGGGCATCCAGGCCCGCTCCTGGCAGGGCTGGCAAATTCCGATCAAGACCAGCGACGCCCACGCCTCGGCGCGTATTCTCGAGATCGACGGCGGCGAACTGATCAAGCGTTTCAAGGAGCGCAAGGAAGTCGCGGTGATCGCCGGCTTCCAGGGCATCAACCCGCAAACCAACCGCGTTACCACGCTGGGACGCGGCGGTTCCGATACCTCGGCTGTCGCAATCGCAGCCGCGATCCGCGCCGACCGCTGCGATATTTATACTGATGTCGACGGCGTCTATACGACCGATCCGCGCGTGGTCCCGAAGGCGCGCCGGCTCGACAGGATCGCGTTCGAGGATATGCTGGAGCTCGCCTCGCAAGGCGCCAAGGTGCTGCAGGTGCGCTCGGTGGAACTCGGCATGGTTCACAACATGCCGATCTTCGTGCGCTCAAGTTTCGCCAGGCCCGAGGGTATTGACCCCTACGCCAATCAACCGCCCGGTACGCTGATCTGCAGCGAGGAGGAAATCATGGAAAGCCACGTCGTGACCGGAATCGCGTTTTCCAAGGATGAGGCCCAGATCTCCGTGCGGCAGATCGAGGATAAGCCGGGCGTTGCAGCGACCATCTTCGGCCCGCTCGCAGCCGCCAATATCAATGTCGACATGATCGTGCAGAACGTATCGGAAGATGGCGCCACCACCGATCTTACCTTCACGGTGCCTGCTTCCGATTACGCGCGTGCGCGCGACACCATTGCATCGGCCAAGGGAAAAATCGGGTACGCACGGCTCGATACCGCCACCGACGTGGCAAAGGTGTCGGTGATCGGCAGCGGAATGCGCAGCCATGCCGGCGTGGCGGCGCAGGCGTTTGCGGCGCTGGCCGCGCGCAACATCAACATTCGCGCCATCACCACGTCTGAGATCAAGTTCTCGGTGCTGATCGACACCGCCTATACGGAGCTGGCGGTGCGAACGCTGCATACGCTTTACGGACTCGATCACATTTAGAAAGATTCTCCGGCGCGATCGGCACAATTGTCCTGAGATCGCGCCCCAAACGTTATATTTTGCGCAACAGGATAGAATCCGCGCGCAATCTGGCGAATCGTGCGCCGCTTAGCACCCGCAGCATTTGGCCTCTAGAGTCAGGCTCGTATGTGGCAGGGGTTTTGCTTGGCAAAGCAAGCCTCGATTCGCTATACGGCCAGAGGGGTGGACTGCTGAGACTGTGCAACAGTTTTGGTGATGCTGATTCGGCTGGCATTGCGGGTTGCGGCGGCGCCGAATGGATAAAACTATTATTTTTCTTCGGTTCAATGCCAGTGCCGGCCACCCGGCGGGCTGGGTTCGTGGAGGAGGAAGTTAGCGAATGCGGAGCGCGTCGGGAGGTCCCCGCGTCTTGCTGAGACGGCTCCGCGAAACGATGGCGGAGCAGGTTAGCGCTCAGGAGCGCCTGGACAAGATCGTGGTTCTGATCGCGGCCAATATGGTGGCCGAGGTCTGTTCGACCTATGTGCTGCGCGTCGACAACACGCTCGAACTTTATGCCACTGAGGGCCTCAATCGCGACGCCGTGCACCGGACCGTCCTGAGCGCGCATGAAGGCCTGGTCGGTCTGGTCGCAAGCGAGGCGACGCCTCTTAATCTAAGCGACGCGCAAAGCCATCCGGCATTCTCGTTCCGCCCGGAGACCGGCGAAGAAATCTACCACTCCTTCCTTGGTGTCCCCATCCTGCGCGCCGGAAACACGCTCGGCGTGTTGGTGGTGCAAAACCGCGCCAAGCGCACCTATGTCGAGGAGGAGGTCGAGGCGCTGCAGACCACCGCGATGGTGCTGGCGGAAATGATCGCCTCGGGCGAACTGTCGTCTTTGGCCCAGCCCGGCGCCGAACCTGCCGCGCGGCATTCCCTGCACAAGAACGGCGCTATTCTGTCTGATGGTATCGCGCTCGGCCATGTCGTGCTGCACGAGCCGCGCGTGGTGATCACCAACTACATTGCCGAGGACCTGCCAAGGGAAATCAAGCGGCTCGACACCGCGCTCGCGAAACTGCGTGCCGATCTCGACCGCATGCTGGAGCGTGGCGACGTCGCCGAGGGCGGCGAGCATCGTGATGTGCTGGAAGCCTACAGGATGTTCGCCAACGACCACGGCTGGTCGCACCGCCTTCACGAGGCGGTCGCAACCGGTCTCACCGCGGAGGCCGCAGTCGAGCGGGTGCAGTCCGATACCCGCGCGCGCATGTTGCGTTCTACCGATCCATATTTGCGCGATCGGCTGCATGATCTCGAGGATCTCGGCCATCGCCTCATGCGCCAATTGGTCGGGCAGGATCACGCGCCATCTCGCGAACAACTGCCGGACAACGCCATTATCATCGCGCGCGCGATGGGGCCTGCGGCGTTGCTCGATTACGATCGCAAGCGGCTGCGCGGTCTGGTGCTGGAGGAAGGCACCGCCAATTCGCACGTTTCGATCGTGGCGCGCGCGCTCGGCATCCCTGCTGTCGGCGAAATTCCTAACGCCCCGGGTATCGCCGACCCCGGCGATGCCATCATCGTCGATGGCACCTCGGGCGAGATTTATATACGGCCCTCGGCGGAGATCGAATCGGCCTATGCGGAACGGGTGCGCTTTCGGGCCAGACGCCAGGCGCAGTATTCGGCGTTGCGCGACAAGCCTTGCGTGACCAAGGATGGTCAGCCGATCGAACTGATGATCAATGCGGGCCTGACGATCGATCTACCGCATATCGACGATACCGGCAGCGCCGGCATTGGCTTGTTTCGCACCGAGCTGCAGTTCATGGTCGGCCAGAGCCTGCCGCGCACCAGCGACCAGCTCACGCTATATCGCGCCGTGCTGGATGCGGCCGGCTCCAAGCCCGTTACCTTCCGCACCCTGGACATCGGCGGGGACAAGGCCCTGCCCTACATGGAGACAGTGATCGAGGAAAATCCCGCGCTAGGCTGGCGCGCGATCCGACTTGGGCTGGACCGGCCCGGGCTGCTGCGCGGCCAGATCCGCGCGCTGCTGCGGGCCGGCGGCGGCCGCGCCTTACGCATCATGTTCCCGATGATCACCGAAGTTGCTGAGTTCGACGCCG
>NZ_DATEPI010000236.1:0-19788 GCF_035273305.1 Bradyrhizobium sp.
AGTGATCGGCGAAGTCGATGCCGTGATGGCGCTGATTAGCGATGCTCTGGGAATGTCGGCCAGCTATGATGAGCGCCTGTCCAGCGCGGCCGAGAAGCTTTCCCATGCCGAGACGCGCGATCAGGTCAAAGCCATCGCCGAAAGCCTGATGAAATCGACGATCGAGATGCGTGAAACCAACAAGGCGCTGCAGGATCGTCTATCGCTGTCGAAAACTGAAATCAGCAACCTCCAGCAGAGCCTGGAAGCGATCCGCGCCGAAAGCCTGACCGACCCGCTTACCGGCCTCGGCAACCGCAAATATTTCGACCGGTCGATCGAAACTGCGGTTCAGACCGCGCTTGCGAGCGGCGAGCCGCTTTCGCTTCTGATGTTTGACATCGATCATTTCAAGTCATTCAACGACAGCTACGGCCATCTGACCGGCGATCAGGTGTTGCGTCTGGTCGGCATGTCGCTGAAACAGACTATCAAGGGCCAGGACATCACAGCCCGCTATGGCGGCGAGGAATTCGCGGTCGTGCTGCCCAACACCGCGCTGCGCCAGGCGTTGACAGTCGCCGATCACATTCGACGGGCCGTCATGGCCAAGGAATTGAAGAAGAAATCGACCGGCGAAATTCTTGGTCGGGTCACGATCTCCGTCGGAGTTTCCATGCTGAAGCCGGATGACGACACCGATTCACTGATCGAGCGCGCCGACGCCTGCCTTTATGCCGCCAAGCGAAACGGCCGAAACCGCGTCATCTGCGAAGCCGATCCCGAATACGCCGCCGAAACCCAGTTTCAGGTCGCCTGACCGGTTACCTCTTTCCACTCGGGATAATTTCGTCCGCGCCACTACCCGTCCGGGCGCGCGCGCGAAGAGCGGCTGCTTGGGCGGACGGTCGAAGCTGCTTTCTTTCTCACTTGTTTGTCGGCCGGCTTCTTTTTCGCATGAGGTGACTTCTTGGAGAGCGCCGCGCGTTGCGCCGCAGCTAAGGCAGCTCGCGCCCATCCGCTTAATTCCAAAGGATCATCGTAAAGCCGCGCCGGCAATTGCCAGTAGGTGTTGACTGTGACGGTCCTGGCCCGGGTTTGGTATTGAAACGGCGACGAGCCTTCCGCCTTGAACTGGGGAATGGTCTCGTCATCGGCGCGAAGATAAAGGCCGCTCCGCAGCGCCATGGCGAAGTTGATGCCGTCAGCCGAAATACCGAATCCTGAGAACATCGGCCGGATCGTCACCGGACCGAAGTCGGAAAACAAATCGATCAGGAAGTCCCGGTCCATGATGCCGCTGAGTTGCGAGTACGATCGGCTTATGTTGGTCCCACGGATTCAGGCAATCAGCTCCGTTCGCGAGCGCGTCTAGCCATGCTCTTTCGCGGCCGTAAGCTGCACGGACTCGCCACAGCCGCAGGCGCCGGTCTGGTTCGGATTATTGAAGATGAACTGCGCCGACATCTTGTCGACTTTGTAGTCCATCTCGGTGCCCAACAGGAACAAGACCGCCTTCGGATCGACCAGAATCTTGACGCCCTTGTCCTCGACCACCTCATCGGTCGGCCGAATGTCGTGGGCGTATTCGACCGTATAGGACTGCCCCGCGCAACCGCCGTTCTTGATGCCGACCCGCAAACCTACGATCTCGGAATCCGCGCGTTTCGTCAGCTCAGTAATCCGCTGCGCTGCCGCCTCGGTCAGCTTCATCACCTGTGGACGGGGCCGTACTCTCGGCTTGGCCGAAGGAGTAGATGTCGTGTTTGTCATGGTTTCACCACATGTTGAGGACGAGGCGCGCCTCATCGCTCATCCGGTCCGGCGACCATGCCGGATCCCAGACGAGATTGACGTTTACGACGCCGACACCGGGAACGCTGGCGATCGCGTTCTCAACCATTTGCGGCAGCTCTCCCGCCGCCGGGCAGTTCGGGGTCGTCAGCGTCATCACCACATCGACGCTGCGGTCGTCCTTGATGTCGACTTTGTAGATCAATCCGAGCTCATAGATGTCAGCCGGAATCTCCGGATCGAACACGGTTTTCAGGGCCGCCACGATTTCGGGCCCCAGCCGTTCGGTCTCCTCCGGCGCCAGCGCCGAATGAGTTTCCATATTGCTCGTTTTGACTTCGGCCGTATCGGTCATGAAAACAGTTCCCGCGCCTTGGTCAGTGCCTGTGCCAAGTGGTCCACTTCCTCACGGGTATTATACATCCCGAATGAAGCGCGGCAGGTGGCGGTAACATTGAAACGCTGCAGCAGCGGCATCACGCAATGCGTTCCGGCGCGCACGGCAATCCCCTGCCGGTCGATCACGGTTGCGACGTCATGGGGATGCGCCCCCTTCATTTCGAACGAGATGACCGGTCCTTTCCCACGAGCGGTGCCGATCAGACGCAGCGAATTGATCTCACGCAGGCGTCCTTGCGCATAATTCAGAAGATCGTGCTCGTGCGCGGCGATGCGCTCCTTGCCTATTGAACTGACGTAATCGATGGCGGCGCCAAGACCGATCGCCTCGACGATGGCCGGTGTGCCAGCCTCGAACTTGTGTGGCGGATCGCCATAGGTGACCCAATCCCGTGCCACTTCGCGGATCATTTCGCCGCCACCGGTATACGGCCGCATGGCCGCCAGATGCTCGTGCTTGGCATACAGCACGCCGATACCGGTCGGCCCGTACAGTTTGTGGCCGGTGAAGACGTAGAAATCGCAACCGATATCCCTGACATCGACCGCCAGATGCACGGCAGCCTGGCTGCCGTCGATCAACACGGGAACGCCGCGAGCGTGAGCGATCTTCACCACTTCCTTGACCGGGACGATGGTGCCGAGCGCGTTCGACATCTGCGTGATCGCGACCAGCTTGGTGCGCGCTGTCAAAGCCTTCTCGAATTCGTCGATCAGGAAATTGCCTTCATCATCCACATCGACCCACTTGATTACCGCGCCATGTCGTTCCCTGAGAAAGTGCCATGGCACGATGTTGGAATGATGCTCCATCATCGAGAGCACGATCTCGTCACCAGCCTTGATGTTCGGCTCACCCCACGACGACGCGACGAGATTGATCGCCTCGGTAGCATTTCGGGTGAAGACGATTTCCTCGGCGCGTCCAGCATTGAGGAATTGCGCGACCTTGGCGCGAGCGCCCTCATAGGCTTCGGTTGCAGCATTTGCGAGATAGTGAAGGCCGCGATGTACGTTGGCGTATTCGGTCTTGTAGGCTTCCGTCATGCGCTCGAGAACCACATTTGGTTTCTGCGCCGACGCAGCGTTATCGAAATAGACCAATGGCTTGCCATAGATATGCAGTGACAGCGCCGGGAAATCTTCCCTGACCCGGGCGACATCATAAGAGCCATTCAGGACTGCCGGATGCATGGTCATCCCCGTGCATCCAGCCAGCGGCGTCCCGCAGAGATCACGAGCTCTCGCAGCGCGTCGCTGGCGATCGACTCTATTGCTTCCCCGACGAAGGCCTGGATCAGGAGCGCCTGAGCCTCCTTTTCCGACAGGCCGCGCGCCCGCAGGTAAAATAGCAGACTTTCGTCCAATGCGCCGGTGGTGGCGCCGTGGCCGCAGGTAACGTCATCGGCGAATATTTCCAGTTCCGGCTTGTTGTCTGCCTCCGCCTCGTCGGACAGCAGCAGCGCCCGGGTCATCATCTTGGCGTCTGTCTTTTGCGCGTCAGGGCGAACGATGATTCGGCCCTGAAACACCGAATGCCCGCGGTCATCGACCACGGAACGGAAGATTTCGCGGCTTTGGCAGTTCGGCACCGCGTGATCCA
This sequence comes from Bradyrhizobium sp., assembly GCF_035273305.1. Classification (GTDB taxonomy): domain Bacteria; phylum Pseudomonadota; class Alphaproteobacteria; order Rhizobiales; family Xanthobacteraceae; genus Bradyrhizobium. The sequence goes on from NZ_DATEPI010000236.1 coordinate 3,776, forward strand.
GAAGCAGCGTGCTGTCGGCATGCTGGCGTCCATTGAGCAGGCTGACGCCGTTGGCATGGACCTGAGAGCCCTCGCCAGCAAAAGCGATGACGGCCTGATAACGACTGACGTTCGGTCCTGAGGTCAGGCCGAATGTATTGAAATGCGCTTTGGCGCCCAGCGTGACCAGAGCCGAGGAAATGTTGAAGGATTCCCGGCTATCCTCGACCAAGCGCACATGGTCAAGTCGCGCACCGTCACCGATCGAAATGATCAGGGAGTCATGCACCTGATAGGCTTTCGCGCCCTCGCCGGCGATGTAGCTCTCCACGAGCGTCGCGCCGGCGTTGCTCCCAAGCTTCAGCAGCGAACGCGTGAACATTGCAGCCGGTCGCGCGCCGCTCGCGATGTGAACGACATGCAAGGGCTGCGACAGGGTGGCGCCATCGGCAACCTCGATAATGACCCCATCCGTCATCATCGCGCCGTTCAAGGCCACCATCGGATTGGAAGTATCGGGGGCGAACAACTCCGCCTGGAGCGCGGCGTCCGCGCCTTCCAACACCTCGCGCAGCGTGCGGACGCGGAGTCCTTGTTCCAGGTCGGGCAGGTCGGAAAGCCTCGGCGCGAGCACGCCATCAACCAACACCAGCCGTCGCACGCCGGAAATCGCATGCAGCTTCAAAGCCGCGCCGCCGTTTTTCAGTGCCGCAGCATCCGGCTCAGGCGCGAGCGGCAGGACTTCGCGCATCAGCACACGCAGGTCGGTGTATTTCCAATCCTCGATCCGTCGGTGCGGCAGGCCCATGCGCTCGTAGCTCTCGAACGCCTGCCGGCGAAATTCACCGACTTGGCCGTTACCGGGCAGCCGGTCGCGTGCGACGGTGAAAGCATCGCTCAAAGCGCGTTCGGGTTCAGCTTTTGCAAGTGCAACGTTCATCATCAAATCCGCTTCAAACGTCAGGCCGCGTCTTCGAATTGCGCGTAGCCCGACGCCTCGAGATCCAGCGCCAGTTGCTTGTCGCCGCTCTTCACCACGCGCCCTCGGGACATGACGTGCACGAAATCCGGCACGATGTAATTCAAGAGCCGCTGGTAGTGCGTGATCACGACAATCGCACGATCGGGCGAGCGCAGTGCGTTGACACCATCGGCCGCGATGCGAAGCGCATCGATGTCCAGGCCGGAATCCATCTCGTCAAGGATACAAAGACTGGGCTCGAACAGGGCCATCTGCAGAATTTCGTTACGCTTCTTCTCACCACCCGAGAAGCCGACATTGACACCGCGGCGAAGCATGTCCTGCGGAATGTTCAGACGTGCGGCGACCTCCCGGACCTTCTTGAGGAAATCCGGCGTGGAAAATTCGCTCTGACCGCGGGCCTTGCGTTGGGCATTCAGCGCGGTGCGCAGGAATGTCATTGTCGCCACACCTGGTATCTCTACCGGATACTGAAACGCGAGAAACACGCCCTTGGCGGCGCGCTCGTCGGGCGACATTTCGAGCAGGTCTTCGCCCTCGAACAGGATCTCCCCGCTCGTGACTTCATAGCCCGGCTTGCCGGCAATGACGTGGCTGAGTGTCGATTTGCCGGACCCGTTCGGCCCCATGATGGCGTGCACCTCGCCCTTGTTCACCGTAAGCGAGAGCCCGTGGAGAATCTCACGCTCATCGACACGGACCTGCAGATTTTTGACTTCCAGTAATGGCATTCTGTTTTCCTGATCGGCAATGATTTAGGGCTGTCGAGCCCGATCGCTCACCAGTTGTTATCCGACGCTGCCTTCGAGCGAGATCGAGATCAACTTCTGCGCCTCGACCGCGAACTCCATCGGCAATTGCTGCAGCACGTCCTTCACAAAGCCGTTGACCACGAGACCGACAGCCTCTTCCTGCGACAGCCCGCGCTGCACGCAGTAGAACAGCACGTCTTCGGATATCTTCGAAGTGGTCGCTTCATGCTCGAACAGCGCGGATGAATTCTTGGCCTCGATGTACGGCACTGTATGGGCACCGCACTTGTCGCCAATCAGCAGCGAGTCGCAGGCGGTGAAGTTGCGCGCGCCGGTGGCTTTGCGATGAGCGGTGACGAGGCCGCGATAGGTGTTTTGCGACACGCCCGCTGCAATGCCTTTGGAAATAATGCGGCTGGTGGTGTTCTTGCCGAGATGCAGCATCTTGGTCCCGGAATCGACCTGCTGATGGCCGTTCGAGATGGCGATCGAATAGAACTCGCCCCGCGAATTGTCACCGCGCAGGATGCAGCTCGGATACTTCCATGTAATGGCGGAGCCGGTCTCGACCTGCGTCCACGAAATCTTCGAATTGTTGCCCCGGCAGTCGCCGCGCTTGGTGACGAAATTGTAGATGCCACCGAGCCCTTCCGAATTCCCGGGATACCAGTTTTGAACCGTCGAATACTTGATCTCGGCATCGTCGAGCGCGACCAGTTCGACTACGGCCGCATGCAACTGGTTTTCATCGCGCTGCGGAGCAGTGCAGCCTTCGAGATAGCTGACGTAAGAGCCCTTGTCGGCGATGATCAGCGTCCGTTCGAATTGTCCGGTGTTACGCTCGTTGATCCGGAAATAGGTCGACAGCTCCATCGGGCAGCGCACCCCCGGCGGCACGTAGACAAATGACCCGTCGGAAAATACCGCGGAGTTGAGGGTGGCGAAGAAATTGTCCGAGGTAGGCACTACCGTGCCCAAATACTTCTTCACCAATTCAGGATGCTCGCGGATCGCCTCCGAGATCGGCATGAAGATCACGCCGGCTTTCTTCAGCTCCTCCTTGAAGGTGGTCGCAACGGAGACCGAATCGAATACCGCGTCGACCGCGATCTTGCGTTCGCCCTCGGGCCGCACCACGCCCTCAAGCACCTCGATCTCACGCAGAGGAATGCCTAGCTTTTCGTACGTTTTCAGGATTTCGGGATCGATCTCGTCCAGCGAGCTCACCGACTTCTTCGGTTTCGGCGCCGCGTAGTAATAGAGTTCCTGGTAATCGATTTTTGGATAATGGACGCGCGCCCATTTCGGCTCGGCCATGGTCAGCCAGCGTCGATAGGCCTCCAGACGCCATTCCAGCATCCAGGCCGGCTCGTTCTTTTTTGCGGAAATGAACCGGACCGTATCTTCGGACAGCCCTTTTGGAGCCTTGTCGGACTCAATTAGGGTCTCAAATCCATATCGATACTGATCGACGTCGATCCGGCGAACCCGGTCAACGGTCTCTTGTAGGGCAGGCATTCCATCCTCCGCTCGCGGTTTCAAGGACCGCGGTGGATCAATTCGAAAGCTTTACGACGTTTCCGGGCGGAAATCATCTGCTTAGAATCGTTCAAGCAGTGTTTCGTCCCTCAGTGTTAAGTAAGGTACCGGCGAGCTTTCGCCAAGCCTCAAGGCACCGATCAATGTCCGCATCTGTCGTGGACCAGCCCATACTAAGCCGCACCGCTCCGCTGGCAAATTCAGCTCCAAACCCCATCGCATCCAGCACATAAGATCGTTGCACCTTCCCCGAAGAGCAGGCAGAGCCCGAAGAAACCGCGATTCCGGCCAGATCGAACCCGATCACGGCGGTTTCGGCCTTGAGGCCCGGAACCGTAAACAAAGTGGTATTAGGCAGTCTCGTCACTTTATCGGCGAATATGACAACATCGGGCGTCTGCCTCAGCCCGTTCTCAAGCCTGTTCTGAAGGGCCGCAAGCCGGCAAGTATTAGTATTACTGTCCAGATCGCCCGAGATGGCTTCTACGGCCGCTCCGAAGCCGGCAATTGCGGCGACGTTCTCGGTGCCTGCGCGGTGTCCAAGTTCCTGCCCGCCTCCCCGAAGCAGCGGCGCAACCCCTTGGACCCCGTCCGCCAGGATCACCGCCCCTACCCCTTTAGGGCCCCCGATCTTGTGCGCAGAAAGCGTGATCAGATCCACTCCCAAGCTTTTGAGATTAAAAGGTATCTTTCCAAACGCCTGGATTGCGTCGACGTGCAGAATCCCGCCCGCGGCATGGACAATCTCGGCCGCCTGCGCCACCGGCTGAACCGCGCCGGTTTCGTTATTAGCCAACATCAGGGACACGAGGGCCGGGGGCCCAGGTTGCACCGCTGCAGCCAGACGGTCCAGATCGATTACGCCGGACCGGGTGACCCCGACGGTACCGATTGAATCTCGCCCGAACCGGCCGCCCGCCAGCACGGAGGCATGCTCAATGGCCGAAACCAACAACCTCTCGGCGGCTCGCCCGGATGCCGCACGTAGGCCCGGTGACAGCGCCAGTGCGTTGGCCTCGGTTCCACCCGAGGTAAAGATCACATTTCGCGGCAAGGCTCCAATGGCCCCAGCGACCGCCTGCCTGGCATTCTCGACAAACCGACGCGCCTGGCGCCCCTCAGCGTGCACGGACGAAGGGTTTCCAACGAGATCCCACGCCGACGTCATCGCCTCCCTGGCCTCGTGGCGCAGCGGCGTGGTGGCATTCCAGTCGAGATAGACGCGATCGGGCATAATGCGCTCTTAGCACTTTTCGTGACACGGCAAATGCTTCGCATGCATTCAACGCTTGATACGCCGCTCCAACTCTGGCGCAGCGAAACGTGCCCTTATGATATGGGTTGTGTTTCACGGCATTCTTGCCGAATGCGCGACGAACTTCATGAGTGACGTCAATAACGAGCAGCAACGCCCTCGCGTAGAGCCGGTTTTGGGCCCGAACACACCGGCTTCGGATCACGCGAGAACCGCAACAACCAGCGCCGGAGTCGCTGGGATGAGCGGTACTGATTGGCTGCTCTACGGATCGGTTCCGGTCATCACACTCGCGATCGGTATCGTGAATGCGCTCTCGATCGCGCAGGACATCTCAAGGCACAGCGGCGTCTACGAGATCCGAACGCCGCTGCTTTGGGAGATGTCCAGCGTCATCATGATCATTTTAAGTGCGCCCCTGCTGTTTGTGGCGATATGGCGAATGCGCCGGGCTTCAGGATGGCTGCCGCGCGTTGGACTTGCGATCGCGGCGATGATCGCGTTCTCGACATTGCACATCGCCGGCATGGTTGGCCTCCGGAAGCTGCTGATGTTCCTGATCGGCGGTTCCTACGATTTTCACCTCTCGCTCGGAACCCTTGTTTATGAATTCCGCAAAGACGTCATCACCTGCCTTTTGATCGGCGGTGCATTGTGGCTGATCGACACCCGCCGCGAAGCGCAACAGCTTCGGCACACGCGGAGTTCAGCCCGGCACGACCTGCCTTCTGCGAAGCCCCAAATCGTCTGGCTGCGCGACGGCTCGTCTCGCATTCGGATTGACCCAGCTGAAATTCTGCTGATCAACTCGGCGGGAAACTACATCGAATACCTTCTTGCGAGTGGCATCAATCACCTCGTGCGCGGAACTTTGTCCGGGGAGGAAACGCGCCTGAAAGACTACAACCTGGTGCGCGTGCATCGTACGCGGTTGGTCAACCTATCGCGCGTGACCGGCTTCCAAGGTGGTCCGAACGGAGACTTCGAACTGACACTCGACACTGGTCAGACCGTTTCCGGGAGCCGACGTTACCGGCAGGCGGTCGCCTCGATTGAAGGGCTGGACCAGCAGCCGACGGTATCCAACAACAACGTCAGCTAATTCACGTGCGACTTTGCTGCCGATCCGTTCCAATCTGCTTGGGCCAGATGAATTTATGCTGAGGTTGCAAATTCTTAAGTCCGGAGATTGAGCTGGTTTCGAGCTCACGCAGGGCACACAAAAACCTTGCTTTTTGACCCTCGCCCTATGTTAGAACGCCGCCACCAGTTCACCAGACGTCGTTCGCGCGCTCGCACAACGACGCCCATTGCCGCTTCAAGGAAGCCTTGTCTGTCTAAGACCCAGACGGAGGCAGCACAAAGCGGCAACTCGTCAAGGACCACAAATGCCCGAAGTTATTTTCACCGGCCCCGCAGGCCGTCTAGAAGGCCGTTATCACCCGGCGAAACAGAAGAACGCCCCAATCGCGATGGTGCTGCATCCGCATCCGCAGTTTCATGGCACGATGAATCATCAAATCATCTACCAGTGTTACTACGCTTTCGCGCATCGCGGGTTTTCCGTGCTGCGTTTCAACTTTCGAGGCGTCGGTCGCAGCCAGGGATCGTTCGATCACGGCACCGGCGAACTCTCCGATGCGGCATCAGCGCTCGATTGGGCACAGACGATCAATCCCGAGGCGCGCGCCTGCTGGGTGGCCGGTTTCTCCTTTGGCGCGTGGATTGGCATGCAGTTATTGATGCGCCGCCCGGAAGTCGAAGGTTTTATCTCGATCGCCCCGCCTGCCAATCTCTATGACTTCTCGTTCCTGGCACCCTGCCCCTCGTCCGGGCTTATCGTGCATGGCGAGAAGGATGCCGTGGTGCCGCCAAAGGACGTCAACACGCTTGTCGAGAAGCTGAAGACCCAGAAGGGGATCGTGATCGATCAGCAAGTCATCCCGGGGGCGAACCATTTCTTCGACGGCAAGCTGGAGCCGTTGATGGAAACGGTCACCGGTTATCTCGACATGCGGCTCGCAAACGTCCGATAGACGGTCGATACGCTCGTGGCGCGCGGCTAGGCTGCCGCACGGGCCTGAAGCTTCGACAACCAGGAATTCCGCCGATCTATGAAGCCGCCAAGAAGCGCCGGGTAATCGGGGCTGGCCGCGGCGCGGATCGAGGGCCTTGCCGCCAACGTATTGCGCCAGCGCGAGAGCTTCGGCTTGCGCGCCAAAATTCCAAAGTCGGCGATCTCATCGAACACATCGAAGTAGCGGAATATTGGACCGTACACCGCGTCCACCAGCGAGAAGTGTTCGCCATCAAACCACGGCCCGGCCATAACGCGTGATTCAAGCCGCGCAAAGCGCTGTTCCAGCTGCGACGTCTTTGTCTCGAACGTGGGCTCGTCCGGGGCCGCGTAGAATCCCGCGATATCGTTGAGCACCGCCGATCCGAATTCAATCCAAGCGCGATGATCGGCGCGGGACAGGGGATCGGAAGGATGGAGCTGATGAGGCTGGGTTTCTTCCAGATATTCGAGAATGACGGCGGATTCGAAAATCGGAATGTCGCCGACCTGCAGTACCGGAGTTTTGCCAAGCGGAGAGATGGCCACAAACCACCCGGGTTTGTTGGCGAGGTCAACGTCAATCCGCTCGAATGCAACGGCCTTTTCCGTCAGCGCGATCACCGCGCGCTGCACATACGGACATAGCTTGTGACTGATCAGTTTGAGGGGAGCGGACATGGCACATCTCTAATTCATGCAACGGCATGAAATTAGATGCATGTGCATGAAGATGTCAAGTAGCGCCACCCGCCGCAGAGATCACGGCCGGGCGACAACGCCTCCAGTCATTGGGATCGGCACACCCGTGGTAGCGGGATAGCTCAGCGGCAATCCTTTCAAGCCTCGCGCGGCAAGGAAACCGAACGCCTGCGCCTCGATCGCATCGGCGGACCAGCCCAGCGTATCGGCGGCCTCGACGCTCACAGGGGCAAGCCGCTCGCGCAACATCCGTAGCATCGTGAGATTGCGAGCGCCGCCGCCAGCGACGATCCAGCCCTTTGGCTCCTTTGGTAGCAGCGGTACGGTTCGGGCGATCGCCTCGACCGTGAATGCTGTAAGCGTTGCGGCGCCATCTGCGGGAGAATGGGCCGGCAGCGTCAAAGAGGCAAAATCATTCCGATCGAGCGACTTCGGTGGGGGCAGCGCAAAGAACGGACGCTTCATGGCCTCGATCACCCAACCCACATCGACGGCACCTTGAGCTGCCGTGCGGCCTTCGCAGTCGAGCGGCTGGCCCGTAGAACGGAACATGTAATCGTCGATTAGCGCGTTGCCAGGACCGGCATCGCAGGCGATCAGCGTATCGCCATCGATATAAGTGATGTTGGAAACGCCGCCGATATTGACCACGACGATCGGCCCTTCCCGATTGAGCGACTGGGCCAACGCGCGGTGATAGACCGGCACGAATGGCGCACCCTGCCCACCGGCAGCGACGTCTGCGGCCCGGAAATCATGCATCACCGGGATATGTATCGCCTTGGCCAGCGCGCTCCCGTCCCCGATCTGTACGGTCATTCCTTGCGCGGGCCGATGCAGCACGGTCTGGCCGTGAAAGCCGACAATATCGACATCCTCACGCGAGATGCGGTGCAGGGCGGTAAAGGAGGCAACCGCCTCCGCATGCGCAATGGTGACGGCGCGCTCGGCCTCGCGCAAGATACCGGGCCGGGCATCGCGATGCGGCAAGTTGGCCGCCTCCGCCAGTGCCTGGCGCAACAGATTACGCTCTTGGTCCGTATAAGGTCGGTAGCCGACCGGCCCGAACGCCTGGACCCGTCTGCCGTCGGTTTCGATCAAAGCAATGTCGACCCCGTCGAGCGAGGTGCCGCTCATCAGACCGATCGCCGTCATCATCATAGGCATCTGCGTTCGCAGGCTGACCTGCCCTCGACGACCAGCTTGTGTCAAACAAGCACATCTTATAATGCCACAGCGCGCCAGCCGACGGCATCCTCTTTCGCTCAGGATTGGGCAAATCGCTGAAAATTCCGTGAAATTAGAATGATCAGAGTCGTGACAAATGACTGCTTTTAAATCTGATTTTCTCAATGTGCTGCAAAGCCGCGGCTTTATTCATCAGATTTCGGACCCGGAGTCGCTGGATGGGCTGGCAGCCAGGCGCGAGCTCGTCGCCTATATTGGCTTCGATTGTACCGCGCCCTCGCTGCACGTCGGCTCGATGGTGCAGATCATGTGCCTTTACTGGCTGCAGCAGACCGGTAACAAGCCGATCGCGTTGATGGGCGGTGGAACCACCCGCGTCGGCGATCCCTCCGGCAAGGATGAGACGCGCAGGATTCTGTCCGTCGACGAAATCGAACGGAACAAGGATGGCATCAAGCAAGTGTTCTCTCGTTTCCTGAGCTTTGGCTCGGGAACGCAAGATGCGATCATGCCCGACAACGCCGAATGGCTAACCAAACTGAACTGGATCGAAATGCTGCGCGACATCGGCCGCCATTTTTCGGTGAACCGCATGCTGGCGATGGACTCGGTCAGGCTCAGGCTTGAGCGCGACCAGGAGATGAGTTTCATCGAGTTCAATTACATGATCCTTCAAGCGTACGATTTCGTGGTGCTGAATCAGCGCTACGACTGCCGCCTGCAAATGGGCGGCTCCGACCAGTGGGGCAATATCGTCAATGGCATCGACCTCGGCCGACGAATGGGCACACCGCAGTTGCACGCGTTGACGACGCCGCTGATCACAACGTCATCGGGCGAAAAAATGGGCAAGACCGCAAGCGGCGCGGTCTGGCTCAACGCAGACATGAAGAGCCCGTACGAGTATTGGCAATTCTGGCGTAACACCGATGACGCCGACGTTGTCCGCTTTCTGAAATTGTTCACGACGCTGCCGCTGGATGAGGTTGATCGACTGGGCAAGCTAAGAGGAGCAGAGATCAACGAAGCCAAAAAGGCACTCGCCGATTCCGCCACCGCCCTGCTACATGGGGCTGAGGCAGCGCGCGTGGCCGGGGAGGCGGCTCGGCAAACGTTTGAGGAAGGCGCGATTGCGGAAAATCTGCCGAAGATCGAAATCCCCCGGGGCGAACTCGAGGCTGGCCTAGGCGTACTGACGGCATTCGTAAAAGCGGGCCTGGTGACCTCCAATGGTGAAGCGCGGCGCCAGATCAAGGGCGGCGGGCTGCGCATCAACGACGTCACGGCTGAAGACGACAAGATGATCCTGAAGATCGGCGACCTTACGCCGGAAGGCGTGATCAAGCTATCTGTCGGAAGAAAGCGCCACGTCCTGCTCAAGCCTGCATAGGCGCATTCGCGCAAGGCCCCTCCTCATCCCGGCAGAAAAGCGGTCCCTTATTGAATGATGGACCGGAACGCCGCGACAGAACCTCACGCAATGGGATCGCCGAAACCGGCGCGAGTAGCGCTTAATGTGCTTGCGCTGTGTTTCACACTCTCGGTGCTCGGCCGTGGCCTAGGTGAAAGTTTCTCGGTATTTCTCAAGCCGATCTCCGAAAGCTTTGGCTGGGATCGCGCGCAAGTGGTTTCTGTTTATTCGCTGAGCGCACTTGCGGGAGGTCTCGCCGCGCCACTGATCGGTCGGCTGTTCGATCGCTCAGGACCCCGAACTGTATATTCCGCCGGCCTGCTGTTGCTCGGCGGCGCATTCCTGATCGCCGCCCACGCACAGCACCTTTGGCAATTTCAGTTGAGCCTCGGCCTTTGCGTCGGCATCGGCATCGCGTTTATCGGCAACGTTCCGAATTCTATCCTGCTCGGTCGCTGGTTCGGCCCGCGATTGTCCACTGCCATGGCCGTGGTTTATTCCGCCACCGGCGCGGGCGTCCTGATCCTGCTGCCGGCATCGCAGCTTCTGATCGATCACATCGGCTGGCGCGATGCGTATCAGCTTTTCGGCACGATCACACTCCTGCTGTTAGCGCCATTGTTGCTATTGCCCTGGCGGTTGTTCTCGACCGGCTCGCCCCATCTTGCAACAACGCCTGCCCATGCACTCGTTGACGAGGGCTGGACGCTGCTCCGCGCGGTGCGTCATCACGCATTCTGGGCACTATTCTCGACGTTCTTCTTCACCGCCATCGGCATGTATGCGATCTCGCCGCAGGTGGTGGCGTATCTGATCGACGCTGGCTTTCCGCCATTGCAGGCGGCCACGGCGTGGGGATTCAGCGGGGTTGTCCTGCTGTTCGGAATGCTCGGCGTCAGCTCTCTCGATGGAATCATCGGCCGCAGGCCGTCCGTACTGTTCAGCTACGCCGTTTCGATCGTCGGCATAATCATGCTGTGGTTGCTGCAGTGGTATCCGAATTTCTGGTTGCTGGCGGGCTTTGTCGTGTGTTTCGGCAGTATGATTGGTTCACGTGGACCGCTTCTGACCGCAACCTCGATGAAGATATTTCGCGGCGAGCGGGTTGGCACGATCTACGGGACGATCTCCATCGGCAGCGGGCTTGGATCGGCGATCGGCTCCTGGGGCGGCGGCTTGATCCATGACTGGACCCACAGCTACAACCCGCTGATCGCGTTCTCGCTCATCAGTGTGATCTGCGGGATGATCCCGTTTCTGGTGGTGCCCGCGTTGCGGCGCTGAGCTCGCTTGCGTTCGCTCAGCTATGAACCACAATTCTCCTTCGCTCAAACCTGTTCGCGTGCTCCATCCATTCTGGAAGCGGTGCGCCGTCGCGGTGCCTGCCGCCGGCGCAGGCTGCAGCCCACGCGGCTACGGCTCCGAGCAGCGTTGCGGCCGCCAGTGAGAAAGCCAGGATTACCGTACTCCGACGCGACCGGGCGATTGCGGTCTTTGAGTTGGCGATGGCGCTGTCGACCCGCCGCTCAGAGTCCGCCGGGGAAAGCCCGGTGGCAGATCCTACCTGCTGAATGAGATAGGTTCTGTCGTCGCCGCTTACGCCGTTATGACTTGAGGACGTCAGCAATATCCTCCCGGCCTCGGCCCGCTCCGAAGTAAGATCCACATTGGGCGGCCGTCGGGCGGAGCGAAACAGTCGGTCAAGTTCATAGCTCAGGAGGGGTTCGGCGGCGGTAGCATTTGGGGTGGAGCGAGCCGGCGATGAGCGATTGAGGGTTGAAGCACCGATGACTGTCGCCAGAGCAGCACCGATGAGAACGGCCAACGCCCAAGCCGCCAAGCCATGCAGACCATCGCGCGTTTCGACTTCTTCGGCGGCGGACGCGCCAAAAGGTCTGCGGAGTCGGCCCGCTATGTAGCCACCGAATCCGAAACTTACGACGGCTTGAATGATGAGGTAGATGCCGGAAAGTATCGCCAAGGCAGCCGAAGTATCCCGCCACGTCGGCGAGGTCGAACTGACTGCGAGGCCAACCGCAACGGCGAACGTCAGAAAGATAAAGGAGAGCGCCGTGCCGCCAATCGCGCCAGCAATCACCGGCGTCCACTGCAAATACCGGCCTTCCTCATCGGAACGCGTAACGGCTTCCATGCTCATGTTTGCCGCCTCTATCGCAGACCGAAGAATGAAAGTATCGCCAAAATCACGACGATCAGGCCCACCAGATAAATCAAACCGTTCATGTCAGCCTCCTGTTCCGATCCCCGCGATGCAGATAATTCCACTGGAACAGGAAGGTTCCTGTCGCAACTAGACGTGGGAACAGGACAGCAAGCGCAAACTAGCGCCAACCGGTGTTCGGGGAAGAGCTTTTGATGATTTCGGCGGTCCCGATCGTGAGCGCGACGATCTTTCACGAGCGGCTGCGAACGTGACGCAGTCGCGAGGGAGCTCGGTTGCAGAAAATTTGCGATCAGTTGTTCGGCGGAAATTCGGTCGGAGTATTTTGCTTGCCGGTGCCGAACTCGAAGATTTTCCGGAGCACGCCGGGCGCCATTGCCGAAATCGGATTGACCCGTAGCACCGGCTGGCCGGGGGTGCCGACAATCTCGTAGGTGACGCCGATCAGCCCCTCATTGCTCCCGCCTCCGAGAAAAAGGCCGACGATCGGAATCTGGCCGAACATGTTGTTTAGTCCGTACATCGGAACGAAGGTGCCACTCATGCGCACTTGATTGCCGGGAATATCGATACTGCCTTCGATGGTGCCACCGATCATCGGTCCTTTCAAAACGCCTTCGCGGATCGCGAGTTGGCCGTTTTGCCGGGTAAATTCCGCGCGCAAGCGCGAAAACGAAACACCATTCTGCACGCCTGCGGAGCCGCCGGCAGCTACTCGATCAAGGGCGGCCTCTCCTTTCACTGAGAAATCGCGGACACTGAGCAGTCCCTCTTTAGCGCTCGGCTCAACAGTGGGTGGGTCCATGGCTAGTTGAAGCTGACCTCCGATCACCTTGGAATACATATCGGTGAAGCGGAAGAACGCGCCGGCGTCCTTGGTATCCAGATAGATCACGTCACGGCCTTGTCCACGGCCGCGCAGATCACCCGTCAGCGGCGTATCGCGGCCAAGCTTGCCGCTCAACGCGAAGTTTCTGATCACCCCGTTGCGGCGGGACAGCTTGCAATCGACGCTGCGTAACGCCTCACCAAAATAGCCGGCAACCGCGCCGAGTTTCAGATCCACATCGAAATCGATGTTCCTGGTCTTGCTTTTGGGATCAGCGTCTTTGCCTGAAATCGCCGATTTGAGGAATCCGCGGCCATCGAAAACATCGCCACGCATCGTCACCTTGAGGACGCCATCGGAGCCGCGCTCCGCCTTCAGTGAGGTCTTGTCGCCTTCAGATGGCGAATAGGTCGGGAAATTCGCGTTGATGAGATCGCCGTTCTGGTCGATCTCGATCGACCCTTTGATAAGCGTGCCGCCGCCGTCGATCACGAGGTCTTCGAGCCGTGTCGACTGGCCCTTTTGGACCACGTTAAACGCAGCGCGGCCCGACTTGCCCGGCGACTTGACCCAGCCCGGCAGTATATTGTCGAGCTTCAGCGAGGTGAGATCGGCATCTATGCCGACGCGGCTGTCGCCGCTTCCGATCTTCCCGCTCACCTTGACCGGCAAAGCGCCGCTGATGGCAGGGCCGAGGTCGAGTCCGAGCCGCGCGCGACTTGTATCATCGAGCGTCGCCTGCAATTTGATGTCGGCATCACCTTCGGCGGGTTTTCGGTAATCCAGCGACGCCGCCTGCCCGTTGATCTTGACGTCACCCTTGACTTGATAACCCGCATTGTTCGCCACGACCTTGAGGGCGTTGGCCTCGAGCTTTTGATTCATCACCAGCTTGTCTGCGGCAAATCCGCCGAGGTCAGCGGTGACGGTATAGGCGGTATCAGCCTTGGTCAGTTCGCGCTTGATCGGCAATGCGAGCGTAACCACCGCGGAAACCGTGCCCTTGCTCGAATTGGGATCGATCAGGGTGCCGGAAAATTCACTGAGACGATCGGAGGCAAGAATTTCAGCCGCCGCCGGCACCGGACCATCAATGCGGAATTTCACTTTGGCGGGCGCCGGCTTGGGCGCCATGTCCGGTACCTCAAATACGAAGTCGGTGATGTTGAGCTTGCGTCCGGCCGGAGTATCGGATGCCCCCTGCCCGATGGTGACGGTCGCGGTGCGCCCGGTGACATGGGCCCTCAGATCCGCATCGCGCACCGATGGTAATTCGTCGACGGGGTGCACCGTCACTCCGGTGGCGATAATATTGACCGCGAGACCGTCGTCGGGGATCGGCGGCCCGCGCCGCGACAGGTTATGGACCGGCGAATTGACGCCAATCTCGATACGCTGAAGCGAGCCGCGTTCGATCCGTTCGATCACCCATTCGCGCACTTCCGGAACTACCAGCACGGGCCACATTCGCTTCAGCGCCGAGGCTGACATGGGTGTGCCTGCGAACCCGATCGCCAGGCGCGGCTCGGCCGAATAATCGATACTTCCTGTGCCGGCGACTCCGATCTCGCCGTTGCTGATATCGGCCTGCGTTAGCAGCACCCGGCGTTTTTCAGTGTCGAAGCGAATGGCGATCGCAATGCGGTTGAAGATCAGCGGCGGCTGTTCGGGATCGATTGCGGCGAGCACAATGGTGCCGCCGCTCAGGCCGAGTTGCCAATCAGGAATGTTGCCGTTGGGCGGCTCAAGATGAGCCAGCAGCGTGATCCGATTCTGCCCGGAAACGATTTTGAATGGCGCAACCAGTACGCGACGTCCGGCGTCCCACTCGACGTTCACTTCGGCCGAATCGATCGCCATTGGATAATCGGGCGTGTCGCTGTCGATGAGCGTACCAGCACCGGCGTTGAGCTTGCCGCGGAAATAGGTTGGCAGCCCATCCCGCCCTAGCTCACCTTTTAATTCGCCAGTGAGCGGCAGATCAGCACTGTAGGTCAGATCCTTGAGCCGCAATGCCAGCAGGATATTGCTGGTTGAAACCTTGTCCGCGCGGATATCTACCGTTCGCACGCCGTTCGCGGCCGGCCCGACCGCAATGCGTAACGACCAGGCACGACTGCCCTCCTCGCCGACACTCAGCGCAACTCCACCGGCACTGGGCCGGCGGAGGCTCAACGAGATGTTTTCGAAATTCCATTTGTTGCCGCGCTGCTGATCATCGATGATCAGGCTGCCGTTCTTCAGGCCGATCTCATTGAGGTTTTGCCCGTCCAGGCCGGTGAGGCTCAGGCTGTCGAGCCAATCGAGTCCGGCAAGCAATCGACTTCCGTTCTCAGGTTTATTCGTCGTGTTGGACGGTGGAGCGCCTGGTGATGGCGACACCGGCGCCATTGTTGGCGGTGCAGAGGATTGCGGGGAATAAACCGGAATGGTTCCGGCTTGTCGTTTTGAAGCTACGCCCGTGGCGAGCGGACGGGCATTGTCGCCGGTTGAAACGGTAACGAAGCCGTCTGGCGTGATGCGGACCGCGAGTTCGGCATCAACCAAGTTGAGACTTTCCGCGCGAAGCCTTCCCATCAGCAAGGCGGCGCCCGACAGCTTCACCTCGGCCTTGGGCGCGCTCGCTACAATCGCATGCTCGCGGTCCCTGACGATGATGTCGCGAATGCGCACTGCAATACGGATCCTGCCCGCGCGCTCGATCTGGGTGCCGCCAACCTCAACAGTGTTGCCGTTGCCGATGTTGTCCGCAATCGCGGCCGCCAACCAGGGCGTGGCCATCTCGAGATTAATCGGCCCAGCGCCAAGACGCCACCAAAGCCCTCCGAAGCACGTGACGAATATCACCGTCAACGCGGCGATCACGATGCCGACGCGTTTCACCCAGCGTTCACCGGCCAGCCAACGTTGCAGCGCTGAGAGACGATCGCCAACTCGATGCAACCCCGAATGCGAGTTCGAGAGCAGCCGGCGCGCGCGGCGGCCCGCCGCTTCATCGTGGTCCTGCTCCCAATCCGCATCATGCGCTGAAGACCGAACGTCAGCACGTGGATTGGGTTCTTGCGGCGACGTATTGCTTGCCATTGCCTCTCGGTGCTGGCGCTTGTTTAAAGACAGATCACCACCACGGCCTTGCCC
>NZ_DATEPI010000237.1:0-3409 GCF_035273305.1 Bradyrhizobium sp.
GCTGTTCATGTGCTGGACGCGCGAGACCGGTGTTATTCCGGCCGCGTTAGCCGGCCTGCTGCTCGGGATGAAAGCGCCTGGCGCGCAGATGATCGCGTCCATTACCTTCATTGCCATTTTGATGACGATCCTGATCCAGGCGCCGACAACCGAATGGCTCGGACGCCGACTCGGACTCATGCACCAGGGCTAAGCGCTACCTAACCTGCCCTTGCCGCGCGGCGCACTGATTGTGGCGGCTGGCCAAAGGCGCGAATGAAGGCGCGGCGCATCCGCTCGGGATCGCGAAAACCGGTCAGTTGCGCAACGCGTTCAATCGCCTCGGTCGAAGATTGCACCCGCTGACGCGCCACCTCGATCCGCAGCCGCTCGATCGCCTTCGACGGTGTCGTGCCCGTCTCCGCGATGAAGGCACGGGCGAAATGCCGCGAACTCATGCCGGCCCGTTCGGCCAGATCGTCGACCGTGAGCGGCGCCTTGAGGTTTTCGCGCGCCCAGCTCAATAGTGCTCCGAAGCGGCCGCCTGGAGCTTTTAATTCCAGCAGCGACGAGAACTGCGACTGGCCGCCGCTGCGGCGATGATACAGGACAAGCTCGCGTGCGGTCTTCTGGGCGATCTCGTCGCCGAAATCTTCCGCCACCATGGCAAGCGCCAGATCGATGCCGGCGGTGATCCCGGCTGAACTCCAGATGTTGCCGTCGCGAACGAATATGCGGTCAGGCTCGAGCTTCACCTTGGGATACGCGCTGAGAAAATGTCGGGTGCGCCGCCAGTGCGTGGTGGCGCGGCGGTCATCGAGCAGACCGGCTTCAGCAAGAATGTAAGCGCCGGAGCAGACGCTCGCGAGGCGAATGCCGCGCCTGGCCATCGCGCGCACGAACGCCAGGAGATTCGCTGATTTCGCCGCGAGCTCGACTCCTCCGCCGCCGGCAATGATGAGCGTGCTGATCGGGCCCGCTGCTTTCAGGCTGCGCGCGACCATCTCTACGCCTGAGGAACTGCGGACCGGGCCCGGCACCTCGGCCAACACCTTGATCGATGGCGGCGTACCCGCCAATCGGGCAGCAATTTCGAGCGCCGAAATCGGGCCCGCCGCATCCAAGAGCTGAAAGCCCGGAAATACCACGATGCCGATCATTTTGGCGGCGTCCTTCCCAATGTCCTGAATTGAGGGAAATATGCCATTTCGGACGGAAGCCGATCATGCGAGGATCGCACGGTCAAGCAGAACTTCGCAAACCCAAATCTCCGAAAGGTTCGCCATGTCCGCTCCGCTCCAGATCGGCCTCGTGATATTTCCAAGAGTGACGCAGCTCGACCTCACCGGTCCGGTGCAGGTGTTTTCGAGTGTGCCCGGCGCGCAAGTGCACTTGATCTGGAAACGAATTGAGCCCGTCCCCAGCGATTCCGTGCTGACGCTGACCCCGACCGTCACCTTTGACGATTGCCCGCAGCTCGACGTGATCTGCGTACCGGGCGGCTTCGGCATCAACGAGATGATCAACGATGAGGAGGTGCTGGACTTCGTCCGTCGCCAGGCAAAGGGTGCAAGATACGTCACTTCCGTCTGCACCGGGTCTCTGGTGTTGGGCGCGGCTGGCCTGCTGAAGGGCTATAAGGCGGCGACGCACTGGACCGCGATGGAATTTCTGGCAGCATTTGGTGCAATCCCGACCAAAACGCGCGTCTGCGTCGACCGCAACCGGGTCACCGGCGGCGGGGTCACCGCCGGCATCGATTTCGCGTTGACGCTGGTCTCGATCATGATCGACCGTCAGACCGCCGAGGCGATCCAGCTCGGGCTCGAATATAATCCGGCTCCGCCGTTCAATGCCGGCTCGCCCGACAGCGCGCCGCCCGAAATCCTGGCTCTGCAGAAGGGCAGGATTGCGCCGTCACAGGCGCGGCGCGCCGAGGCGGTTGATCGTGCGGCGGCGCGGTTGGGTTGAGTCAATCGCAAAGAACCCGAGCTGCAAAGAAAAAGGCCGCCTGGTTGCCCAGACGGCCTTTCCTGTCTCACGGCAGCTCCACATTGACGGGCGATCTCAGGACCTCATCGCCGGGGGCCTATTTCCCGGCCACGTCCTGATCGGAAGCCGCTGCGCATCGGGGCAGTCGCGATCTGTTGCCCGAACCGACGCGATGGTTTCCCATCTCCGTAAGATGACTCATTGAGCCACGAACCTGTCAGCAACTCAACAAGGCCGAACAAGACAGACGCAAATGTCCCCGCTGTTCCCGTTGTTCACAGGCTGTTGCGGTGCTTGCCTACGCTGCAGGAGAATTTTGCAGTTTGCAGTTCAGCTACCGGGCGTCCACGGCTGGTAATCGCCGGTCGCCTTGGGGCGCTGCCCGCTTGCGAGCGTGGAGCCTACCGGACGGTACGCCGCCGGGGTACCGGTCATGTTCGGCACATGCGGTTTTTCCCACTCGCGCGGCGTGTAGCTCTGTTCGGTCGGGGCGATATCGACCGTGTGATGCAGCCAACCATGCCATGACGGCGGCACACGTGAGGCCTCAGCAAGTCCGTTGTAGATCACCCAGCGCCGTTCGAAGCCGAGAGTCGGATCAATCTTCCGCCCCTTGGTGCGGTAATAGCGATTGCCCTGCTCGTCCGTGCCGACCAATTCACCAAAGCGCCAGGTCCACAATTGCGTGCCGAATGTCTGGCCATTCCACCAGGTGAATAGCTTGAGCAGAAACTGTTTCATGCAGCCAAGTGTCCCAACTCCGAAAGCGTAGCCGTAGCCCGTAGCATCAGCTGGTCCGAGAACGACTGCCGGTCTGATGCCAGCCGGGGCCCGATTTGTCCAGTAAAGTCGAGGTTTGCGCCGCTCGATCACCACGGAGCTATCCAGTTTGGGCCTGACCAGCTAGCTTTGCGTCGAATCCGTTCATTCCGCGTACAGTTCCGACCTGACAGGTTGCAGCAACATGAAACCACCGGCTGGTCCGGGAAACGGAGCCCACAATGATCGATCGTAAGCTGTCGAGTGCCGCTATCTTAACGGCTCTGGTTTTGGCGATGGCCACGCCGGCCGCTAGTTTGGCACAGACCCCGCCCACCCGGGGCGCGGTCGCTGGTCCCGTTGGCGTCGGCGTTCGTGGTGGCGGCGGCGTGCCGACCGGACGTTTCATTGCGGGCGGTGCGCCGGGTGCCCGTGTTGGCGGTCCCGTTGGTGGTGGCACGCCGATGCCATCTGTCCGCGGCGCGGGTGGCGTGCAAACACAAGCGCACGTCGGCGGTGGCGGCGGGGCCTGGCACGGCGGCGGTTACCGCCATCGGCACGGCGGCGGCGGCTTCATCCCGGGCGCGGTCGCGGGCGGAATCATCGGCGGCGTCCTCGCTTCTGAGGGTTACGGCTATTATGGCGCTCCGGGCGCTTATTACGCGCCAGGCTATTACGA
>NZ_DATEPI010000238.1:0-15776 GCF_035273305.1 Bradyrhizobium sp.
GAGGCGTGGATGCGTCGTGTTTCCTCCGGCCAGACGGGCGAATGGATGGTGAACCGCCTTGCCGGACAGCTCGGCGGCGTACCGTTCAAATATTTTGGCGACTGGACCGATCGAGTGGCCGCCGGTGAGCTGCCGAAGAACAAGCCGCAGCGTCCGGTCGGCATTGAGCGCAATGTTGTCATCTCCTCGTGGGAGTGGGCTACTGAGAAACATTTCGTCCACGACCTGATCTCCACCGACCGGCGCAATCCGACGGTCAATGCCTACGGCCCGCTATACGGCTCGAACGAATACTCCTCCGATGACATGCCCATTCTCGACCCGAAGACGAGCAAGGTGACGTTCTTCAAAATGCCGGTCGCCGACCCCGGCATGCCCGAAATGTTTGGACCGCCGCTGCATCCCAATGCCATGCCCAGACCGATCGGACCGTCGGCCTACTGGGGCGAGGAGCAGATCTGGAGCCAGCGCGCAAACAATCATAACGGCATGTTCGACAGCCAGGGTCGCGTCTGGCTCGCGGCTTCCGTGCGCGGTATCGACAATCCGGCGTTTTGCAAGAAAGGTTCGGATCACCCGTCCGCCAAGGCGTTCCCGCTGGAACGCTCGGGACGGCAAGCCTCGATGCTTGATCCCAAGACGATGAAGTACAGCTTCATCGACACTTGCTTCGGCACTCATCACCCGCAGTTCGGCTACGACGCCGACAATACCCTGTGGTTTTCAGGAACCGGTCCGGTGGCGGGCTGGGTCAACACGAGGGTATGGGACGCGACCGGCGACGCCGCAAAGGCGCAAGGCTGGGCGCCGTTCGTTCTCGATACGAACGGCAATGGCAAGGTGGACGAATACACCGAGCCCGGCGCACCGGCGCAAGCAGGCAAGGACATGCGCGTCGCGGGTTCGGGTCCGTACGCTGTCATGCCGCATCCGACCGACGGCTCGGTCTGGTACACCGTCAACGTGTTTGCGGGCACGCCCGGGTTCATGCGTTTTGACCCGAAAACAAGATTGTCCGAGTTTTATGCGATTCCAAAGGAAGGCATCGGCGTGCGCGGCGGGGACATCGACAAAAACGGCGTACTCTGGGGCTCGGGCTCGAATGGCACTCTGATCAGTTTCGATCGGGGGAAATGCAAAAACCCGCTCAACGGACCCAATGCGACCGGCTATCACTGCCCCGAAGGATTTGCATACTACAAATATCCGGGTCCGGGCTTTGAGGGTTTTGAGAACACCAGCGCCGAGGCGAGCTATTACACCTGGGTCGACCATCACGACACCGTCGGTCTTGGCGAGAACATTCCGATCTCGACGGCAAACCTCAATGACGGATTCGTTGCGCTGAAGGATGGTCAAATGGTGATGCTGCGCATTCCTTATCCGCTGGGTTTTTTCGCCAAGGGACTGGACGGCCGCATCGACGATCCGAATGCTGGCTGGAAGGGCAGGGGATTGTGGAGCACAAGCGGCGACCGCACGCCATGGATGATGGAAGGTGGCAAGGGTTCAAAGCCGCGCGCCGTGCATATCCAGGTGCGGCCAGATCCGCTGGCGAATTAGAAGTCGCGGCGTGAATTGCTGTGTGCATTCGAACGCCATTGGGGGCTGGGCGCATGTTCAAAAGGCTGACGATCGCCTTCGCACTGATGCTTTCCGGCGCCGCGGCCTGTCACGGGCAGATCGTCGCGCTGGGCGCCAGCAGCTCCGCTGGATTTGGCGTCGGCGTCTCTTCCTCATTTCCCGCGCAACTGGAACGGATTCTGCGCAAAAGCGGGCGCCCGATGTCGGTCAGCAACGCCGGAGTGAGCGGCGATACCACCGGCGGCATGCTTGCGAGACTGCCGAGCGCAGTCCCGAAAGGCACCAGGATAGTTATCCTTCAGATTGCCGGGAATGACGCCATGAAGAGGATGAGCCTGGTTGATGCCCAGGCAAACCGGGCGGAAATTCGTCGCCAACTCCACGCCCGAGGGATTCGGACCATCGAGGCCGATGGCTACGTCGCCTCGGCGCTTCGAGCCGGCTTAAGGCAGCCGGACGGAATTCACATGACGGCGGAGGGTCACCGCCGGGTAGCTGAGCAAATTGCGGCGTTGATTCGCTGAAGGCTGAGAGCGCGAGGCTTTGGTTCAGCCTGTGTTCTATCGGCGGCGATAAGACCTCGCGTATCCACCAATAAAAAAACCCCGCCATTTGCGGCGGGGCTCAGTCTTGGGAGGAGTGAGCCTACGGGCTCGCACTAAGCTCTGATCAGGCGGGAATGCGTTCTTCCACCTCGTGCGGCTCGCGGAGCACATAGCCCCGGCCCCACACTGTCTCGATGAAGTTGCGGCCCTCGGAAGCATTGGCAAGCTTCTTGCGCAGCTTGCAAATGAATACGTCGATGATCTTCAGTTCCGGCTCGTCCATTCCGCCATAAAGGTGGTTCAGGAACATCTCTTTGGTAAGAGTGGTGCCCTTGCGGAGCGAGAGCAACTCCAGCATCTGGTATTCCTTGCCGGTGAGATGCACCCTCTGGCCCCCCACCTCGACGGTCTTGGTGTCGAGATTGACCACGAGATCGCCGGTCTGGATCACTGATTGAGCATGGCCCTTGGAGCGGCGCACGATCGCGTGGATGCGCGCGACCAGTTCGTCCTTGTGGAACGGTTTGGTCATATAGTCGTCCGCGCCAACCCCGAGGCCCTTCACCTTGTCCTCGATGCCGGCGAGGCCGGAGAGGATCAGAATCGGGGTCTTGATCTTGGAAACCCGAAGCTGCTTGAGCACGTCGTAACCGGACATGTCGGGCAGGTTAAGGTCGAGTAGTATGATATCGTAATCGTAGAGTTTTCCGAGATCGACGCCCTCTTCTCCGAGGTCCGTCGTGTAGACGTTGAAACTCTCGGATTTCAGCATCAACTCGATCGACTGCGCGACGGCGCTGTCATCTTCTATCAGCAATACGCGCATGCCAGTCCCCTATAGTCGCCGCTGCGGGCGTCAGGTCGGCCGCACTTGCGGCACTAAAACGCCTTTGCACAACTGATTCGGATCCTGACGGGATATGGTTAACAAATTCTGATTCCTCTTCGCAAGGTCTTTCAGTGCAATTTTTAACGAATCGCGCTAACGTACTGCTTGGAAGTCAGTTTTTGTTAATCATCCCGTTCACGTTCCACATTAGGAGTAGGGCCTAACCTATTCCTCGCGACTCAGCCTTCGTTCTGACGGTTGAGCTGCTCTCAGTCATCAAAGACAGTGACGCAATGATTAAGGATGCGGGTAAACACGAAGTTAAGGTCGGAGCCGCAAGTCGCGGAAACTTAAGGTTTTCGCAATGAAAGCCCTCGCCGAGCAGATCAGCGACATCGACGGCATAAACATATATGGCCGCGTGGTGGGTGTGCGCGGCTTGATGGTCGAGATCGCCGGCCCCATTCACGCGATGTCGGTCGGCGCCCGCATCGTGATCGAGACTGGCGGCAATCGATTCATTCCGTCCGAGGTGATCGGGTTCACGGGCAACAATGCGGTGGTGATGCCATTCGCCGGCCTGGAAGGGGTCAGGCGCGGCTGCCGCGCGATGATCGCCAATGCGGCAAGCCAGGTGCGGCCCTCGCCGCAGTGGCTTGGACGGGTGTTAAATGCGATGGGCGAGCCAATCGACGGCAAAGGGCCGCTGCCACAAGGCCCTTCCCCCATGCCGTTCCGCAATTTGCCGCCTCCGGCGCATTCGCGCAAAAGGGTCGGCGCGCCGCTCGATCTCGGCGTGCGCGCGCTGAACACATTCCTGACCTGTTGCCGCGGCCAGCGACTCGGCATTTTCGCCGGCTCCGGTGTGGGCAAATCGGTGTTGCTCTCGATGCTGGCGCGCAACGTCGATGCCGATATCACGGTGATCGGATTGGTCGGCGAACGCGGCCGCGAGGTGCAGGAATTCCTGCAGGATGATCTCGGCGAAGAGGGCCTGGCGCGGTCGGTTGTGGTAGTCGCAACATCGGACGAGCCCGCCTTGATGCGGCGTCAGGCAGCCTATTTGACTCTGGCGATCGCGGAATATTTCCGCGACGAGGACAAGGACGTGCTGTGCCTGATGGATTCGGTCACGCGTTTCGCGATGTCACAGCGCGAGATCGGATTGTCAGCAGGTGAGCCGCCGACGGCCAAGGGCTATACGCCGACGGTCTTTACCGAACTGCCGAAGCTGCTCGAGCGCGCCGGGCCCGGCACCGGGCGCGGCACCATCACCGGGATCTTTACTGTGCTGGTCGATGGCGATGATCACAACGAGCCGATCGCCGATGCTGTCCGAGGCATTCTGGACGGGCATGTCGTGATGGAACGCGGGATTGCCGAGCGCGGGCGCTTTCCCGCGATCAACGTGCTCAAATCGGTATCCCGCACCATGCCGAAATCCGCCGACCCCGCCTATCTGCCCACCATCAACAGGGCACGCCAGGTGATGGCGACGTACGCCGACATGGAGGAATTGATCCGGCTCGGCGCTTATCGGGGAGGCTCCAGCGCCGAAGTCGATGAAGCGATCCGGCTGCATGAACCGCTCGAGACGTTTTTGCGCCAGGACAAGGACGAAGTGACCAGCTTGAACGAAGCTTACTCGCAACTAGCGCAAATCCTCAGCGATTTGGAAACGGAACGCTAACTTTGTCAGGCCATCATCCGCGCCAGACAAACAGCAATGCCGGTGGGGCCCTTGGGGGGTACCGGTCTGTCCCGCGTCAAGATCGGGACTTCTGGGGAGTATGAGTCGATGAAGTCACGCGAAACGCTAATCCGTCTCAAGAAATTCCAGGTCGACGAGAAGCGTCGACGGGTAGCCCAGATCGAAGGCATGATCGCCGATTTCCAGCGTATGTCGGTCGATCTCGAACGCGAAATCCAATCCGAGCAGGAACGCGCTGGCATCAACGATCCCTCGCATTTCGCATATCCGACTTACGCCAAGGCTGCGATTCAGCGGCGAGAAAATCTCACTCGTTCGGCGGACGAACTGCGGATCCAGCTTGAAGACGCAAAAAGCCTGCTGGGCGAGGCGTTCGAGGAACTGAAGAAAGTCGAACTGCTGGACGAACGCGATCAGGCGCGCGAACGCGCCGAGGAAAGCGCACGCGAACAGGCCGATCTCGACAGTATCGGATTAATGCGTGCGCGCATCGGGGCCGCGCTGGCCTGAACATTCTGTCTAGCTCAAGCATTCCAAACCCGGGCCGCGAGGTCCGGGTTTTTTCGTACATGTCCACAGAGACATCCAGCCCGAGTTGGTGGCTGGGTCTGGCCCAAGATATGGTACGACGGTTCGGGAAGGCTGCTTCGCACTGTGACCAGTGATGAGGTGGCGTGATTTCGGGGGACTGAATGCTGACGCCAGCGGAGCTCGTCTGGCTGATTGCCGCGGTGGCAAAGGGCGATGAGGCGGCTTTCGAACGCCTCTATGCCGCGACACGCGCGAAACTTTTTGGCGTTGTGCTCCGTATCTTGCCGCGGCAGGAGCTCGCTGAGGAGGTCATTCAGGAGACCTACGTCAAGATCTGGAACAGCGCCGGGCAATTCAATCCGGGGCTGTCGTCGCCAATTACGTGGATGGCGTCGATCGCGCGCAACCGGGCCATCGACGTGGTACGCAAACGATCCGAGGTGTCGATCGAGGAAGAGCCGACGGCTCTGGAAGTGGCAGCCGAGGGTCATGATCCGCTGGCGCGGCGGGAAATGACGGAAGAACTGAAACGGCTGCTGGAATGCGTCGGCCGTCTAGAACCGGAGCGACAAAAACTTGTGCTGCTGGCGTATTACAACGGCTGGAGCCGTGAGCAGCTCGCGGCAAAGTTCGAGGCCCCAGTCAACACGGTGAAGACCTGGCTACGCCGCAGCATGATGGACCTCCGGGAGTGCCTTGGACTTTAGATGATGGCCTACAGCGAAGACGATATCGCGCGCGCGATTGAATACGCTCTCGGCACTCTCGATGCTGATGAGCGCGCGCAGGTCGAGACAAGGATGGCCGTGGAAAAGGATTTCACGGCGATGGTGCGGGCGTGGGAGTACAAGCTCGGTGTCCTGAACGAGATGGTTGGACCGGTCGAGCCCAGCCCCGAGCTATGGGACAGAATCAAAAGCGTCACCGGACTTTCGCAGCCGCAGGAGCCAGTGGTGCTGCCCGAGCTTGCTCGGCCCGCGCCGGAGCTGGCCCCCGAGCCGCTTGCGGCCACGGCTGCGGGAATGGAAGATTCGACAGCGAGTGTCATCCGCTTGTCTGCACAAGTCCGGCGCTGGCGTGGCGTGGCGAGTTTCACCACAGCGATTGCGGCCGCGCTGGTCGCCATGCTCGCGCTCGGCGCATATCAGCCGGACTTGCTGCCGAACGCTATCCGCCCCAAGCCGCGGACGCAGTTGGCGGAGGTGAAACCGTCGCCGGCACCAGCCCAGCCGCTCGCTCAGGCGCCTCAGTATGTGGCGGTGTTGCAGAAGGACGGAGGATCGCCGGCGTTCATTCTTACGGTTGACGGCGCAACCAAGAACTTCATCGTCCGCCGGGTCGCGGCTCAGCCGGAGCCCGGCCGAAGCTATGAGCTTTGGATCGTGTCGGACAAGTTGCAGCGGCCCCGCTCGCTCGGCGTGATCGGCGCTGACGATTTTACCGCGAGGCCGATCCTGGCGGCCTACGCCCCCGACATCGTCGACCAAGCCACCTATGCAGTGACGCTCGAGCCGGAAGGCGGATCGCCGACCGGCGTAGCCACGGGGCCGATCGTGTTCACGGGCAAGCTGGTCGAGAGCGTTCCGGCGGCCGCGTACGGCACGTCCAAACCCCGCTGAACTCAGCAGAAAAAGAAAACGCCCGTGGGGGAGCGGGCGTTTTCGCAGTCAACTTGGGGTAGTTGGGGTCTTCTATTATCCACGTGGCGACTTTGGGGGGCTGGTAAAGAGCCGCGTGAATTCACAAAATTCTCTGTTAGCGCACCGCCGAGGTTTCAGAACTGGTAACGGCCATGACCTTTCCGGCCTTAATCACGCGAGCCGTTTGCGCGTAGTCGTCCGAACTGGTGCGAGCGGAAATCCCGAAGGCGGTTACCGCGATACCTGCAACGAGAGCCACCACCACGATTTTGAGATGCGTCGAACGATCCGCGCTGTAGATCGAGTGGTTCATGGAAGTCTCCTGCCGCCGCCTTCCTGCCGTGCGAATTGGTGTGCCTCGCGCGCCGGCAGGTTCAACATCTCCACGCACCAAACGTAGGGATTCGCCTTTCGGTTCCTTAGAGGCGATCACAAGCCGGTGATGAAAGTTGAACGTCCGCGACTGGATGGTCGCGAGTGCATCTTCGGCGCAACGAATTCCTGAACTATTAGAAGCTTTTATAAAATTTTAGGGATCTCCGGGGAGGCCGCCTGAAAAAAGGCGTCGATGGTGCCGGCCCAACAAATTAGTTGCCTGTGGCGAAAAAGCTTGCCGCGCACCGCAGGTGATTTGGCAGAAGATCTCGGGGAGGGCAATGCGGGTCAGCCGTGCCGGGGGAGAGCGCTTTCGAGCGAAGTGGCCGTCGGTTCGCGTGAAGAAAACGCGTGAGAAGAATAGTCTATCCGATCTGCAATGGCCCCCCGGGCCACCAGGTCTTGAGAAGCTCAGACGCTTCCGACGGTCTTTAGCCGCGCGCGCGGATGGATTTCCGCTTGCGAGAGCACCGTAGTCTGCGCGCGGAAGCGCTCGACGAGCGAGCGTACGAACGGACGAATCGCGGCCGAGGTCACCAGCACCGGCGCTTCGCCTTCGCGGGCCGCCTGTTCAAAACGGTCGCGCACAATATTCATGAACTCCGAAAGCTTGGAGGGCTGCATCGCAAGCGAGCGTTCCTCGCCCTGGCCAATCAGGGACTCGGCGAAGGCCTGCTCCCATTTCGCTGAGAGCGCGATCAGCGGCAGGTAGCCGCTCGGTGAGGTGTTCTGCGCACAGATCTGTCGCGCCAGCCGCGCGCGGACGTGCTCGACCATGGTGGCCGGATTGCGCGAGAAGGCCAGCGCATCGGCGATTCCTTCCAGAATGGTGGAGAGATCGCGAATCGAAATGCGCTCGGCCAACAGCAGTTGCAGAACACGCTGGATGCCGGAGACGGTAAGCTGGCTCGGGACGATGTCCTTGACCAGTTCTCCCTGCTCCTTTGGCAGATCCTTCAGCAGCTTTTGCACTTCGCCGTAGGACAGCAAATCGGACATGTTGTTCTTGAGCAGCTCGGTGAGATGCGTCGACAGCACGGTCGCGGCGTCCACGACCGTGTAGCCCTTCAACGTTGCTTCCTCTTTGAGTCCCGCGTCGACCCAAGTGGCCGGCAATCCGAAAGTGGGCTCGATTGTGTGAATTCCGGGTACGCTGACCTGGTTTCCGGCGGGGTCCATGACCATGAACTGGCTCGGCCATATCTTGCCGGTGCCGGCATCGACTTCCTTGAGCTTGATGACGTAGGTGTTCGCTTCGAGCTGCACGTTATCGAGGATGCGCACTGCGGGCATCACAAAGCCCATTTCGATCGCGAGGGAACGGCGCAGCGCCTTGATCTGGTCGGTGAGCCGGTCGGAACCGTCAGGTCCGTTTACGAGCGGCAGTAGCGCGTAACCTAGTTCGATCTTGAGATCGTCGATCTTCAGCGCGGTCGCGATTGGCTCTTCCGCCGCGCCGCTGGCGGTGCCCGCGTCCGGACTGGCGGCTGCGGCTGCTTCGGAAGCGGCGGCGGCCCGCTTGTGCCTGCGTGCCGACCACGCCAGCGCCGCAGCGCCGCTGCCGAGCGCGAGAAAAGGAAGCATCGGAATGCCCGGCAATGTGGCCAGCACCAGCATGACGCCTGCCGACATGCCGAGCGCCTGCGGATAGCCGGAGAGCTGCTTCATCAGCGCTTTGTCGGCGGCGCCGCTGACGCCGGCTTTCGACACCAGCAAGCCCGCAGCCGTGGAGACGATCAGCGCCGGGATCTGCGTGACCAGGCCGTCGCCCACCGTCAGCAACGTATAGGTATGCGCGGCATCACCGAAGGAGAGGCTCTGCTGCGCGACGCCGATAATGATGCCGCCGATGATATTGATGAAGACGACCAGCAGGCCCGCGACCGCGTCGCCGCGAACGAATTTCGAGGCACCGTCCATCGCGCCGAAGAAACCGCTTTCGTCTTCCAGTGCCTTGCGGCGTTCCTTGGCGACCTTTTCATCGATCAGGCCGGCCGACAGATCGGCGTCGATCGCCATCTGCTTGCCGGGCATCGCATCAAGGTGGAATCGCGCGGCCACTTCGGCGATGCGGCCGGAGCCCTTGGTGATGACGACAAAATTCACGATCACCAGGATTGCGAAAACGATGATGCCGATGACGAAGTTGCCGCCCATCACGAAATTGCCGAACGCCTCGATGACGTGGCCGGCGGCCGCGGTGCCCTCATGCCCGCGCGAAAGGATCAGGCGGGTCGAAGCGAGATTGAGCGATAAGCGCAGCATGGTCGAGATCAGGAGCACGGTCGGGAATGACGAGAACTCGAGAGGCGCCTGGATGAATAGCGAGGTCATCAGGATCAGGATCGATAAGGTGATCGAAATCGCGAGGAAGAGATCGAGTACAATCGAGGGCAGGGGCAGGATCAGCACCACCAGGATGATGAGAATGCCGAATGCCAGCGCGAGATCGCCGCGCTTGAGGATGGTGCCTATTTCGCTGAAACTCGGAAAGCCGGTGGACGGCGCGCCCCCGCCTTGACCTGCCGTGACATCCACCATTGTCGCTGCTTCCCCACGCGAATGCCGGTCACGGGCGCCAAACGTCTGCGCGGCGGCCGACGGACCACCGTTCCGAAAGTGAGGCACCGCACTGGCGTCCACGGGTACTCCCCCGTTTTACGCGGCTGACACACTCAACTTCTTCACTCGGCAATTTTTGCCCGGTTTATGGTTAGGAAAGCGTTAACGGCCCGCGGCTGAGCTCACTCCGGCCAGGGAGCCAACCCGGGCGGTGCGACCGCTTGCCACTCAACGCCGCGCCACGATCGGTCCTTTGGAACTCTGTTGCGTCACATCTGCATGCCCAATATTGCGGCAATGCTGCTTGACCTTGACAGCCGAGCCGAGGAAGTTGCTGCCGTGCACGCACCCTCCGATCACACAGATTCGACGCATTTCACGCCGGACTCGCCTCGCGCGTGGGTCAGACTTGCGCTGGCGCTGGCCATCTCATCGGTCGGCGGCGTCGGGATGTGGTCGGTTGTGGTTACGCTGCCCGCGGTACAGGCTGAGTTCGCGGCGTCGCGCGGTGCGGTATCGCTGGCCTTTACCCTCGCCATGCTCGGTTTTGGCCTCGGCGGCGTCGCCACCGGCAAGATCACCGATCGATTCGGCATCGTCATGGCGATGGCGCTCAGTATCGGCTTTCTCGGCGTGTCCTATATTCTGGCCGGACTTTCGAGCACGTTATGGCAGTTCATCGCGGTGTATTTCCTGATCGGATTGGGCACCTCGGCTACTTTCGCGCCGTTGATGGCGGAAGCATCGCACTGGTTCGAACGCTATCGCGGGCTCGCCGTCACCATCGTCGCCAGCGGTAACTACATCGCCGGCACCATCTGGCCCCCGCTGGTCAATTGGGGTGAGCAGGCGGCTGGCTGGCGAACCACCCACGTCATTATCGGTGTGTTCTGCGCGGCAACGATGACGCTGCTGCTGTTGGTGCTGCGCGCCCAGATCGGCGGGGCGAAGGTGCGCGATCACGAGAATGCGCCGCCTCCGCGCGTCGATCTCAACCTGTCCACGAACACGTTGACAGCGTTGTTATGCGTGGCGAGCATTTCCTGCTGCGTGGCGATGGCGATGCCGCAGGTCCACATCGTCGCCTACTGCGGCGATCTCGGCTACGGCGTGGCGCACGGCGCCGAGATGCTGTCATTGATGATGGCGTTCGGCATTATCAGCCGCATCGGCTCAGGCTTTCTCGCCGACAAGATCGGCGGCTTGCGGACATTATTGATCGGCTCGGCGGCGCAAGGCTTTGCGCTGTTGTTCTATCTGTTCTTCGATAGCCTGAGTTCGCTCTACATCATCTCGGCGATGTTCGGCCTGTTCCAGGGCGGGATCGTGCCGAGCTATGCGATCATCGTGCGGGAATCGATGCCGGCGCGCGAGGCGGCCACCCGAGTCGGTATCGTGATCCTGGCTTCCGTGGTCGGCATGTCCTTTGGCGGCTGGGTTTCCGGCGTCATCTTTGACGCCTCAGGCTCCTACGCGGCTGCCTTCATGAACGGGCTGGCCTGGAACGCGCTCAACATCACCATCATGCTGACGTTGCTGATACGCTCACGCTCGCGGCTTGCGATGGCGTAGCTTCCTCTCGACCCAATTGCGACATTACCTGCGACACTTGGGCCCAGGCTGCTTTGGGCAGCTTGAGTGCGAAATTTCCCGCTCGCCAGCACAAAGTGCTACGCTTGAAGCTTCGACAAACTGCGTTCAGGGAAGCTCATGCACCGGCGCCAGTTCATCGCACTTGTCGGGGGCGCTGCCGCGACGCCAGTCGCATCTCATGCGCAGCATTCAGCCAGTATGCCTACTCTTGGATTTCTGCTGTACAGCACGCCCCAGAAAGATCCGCAGGTTAGAACGATCCAACAAAGTTTGCGTGAGCTTGGATACGTCGATGGAAAGAATATTTCGATCGAGTATCGTTTCGCCGAAGGCGAGCCTGAACGGCTTCCAGATCTGGCGGCGGACTTGGTCCGTCTAAAACCTGACGTGCTGCTTCCGATCGGCGGCGATGTTGCCCCGTTCGTCGCCAAAGCAACGCGAACGATTCCCATCGTATTTGTCATGAGCGCCGATCCGTTGCAGCTCGGGCTCGTCGCTACCCTAGCGCGGCCGGGACGAAATGCCACCGGTTTCACGTTTCTGCAGGATGAACTCGCCTCAAAGCGCCTCGAGCTTCTCAAGGAGATAGCGCCGCGCATTTCGCGCGTGGCGTTCCTGTACAATCCAGATCATCCCGATAACGAGCTGCGCGTCGCGCAACGGGCCGCAACAGCAATTGGCGTGGATTTGCAGCAGATCGAAATGCGCGGCCCGGGCGATCTCGATGGCGCACTACAGGCTGTGACCAAAGCATCTCTTGATGCGCTATACGTCGTGGCTTCCCGACAGACCGTGGCGTCGCTTCGGCGCATCGTCGATTTTGCGACCAGGAATGCGCTTCCATTGGCAGGCGGCTGGGGTGAATGGGCGGAGGCCGGCGGATTGCTCTCCTATGGTCCGAACGTCGGCGAGGTCGTTCGTAACGCGGCTACTTACGTCGACAAGATTTTCAAAGGGACCAAACCGGGAGACCTGCCTGTCCAGCAACCAACCCGCTTCGAGCTACTGGTCAATTTGCGAACCGCCAAGGCGCTCGGCTTGTCGATTGCTGAAGCGTTTCTGCTCCGGGCTGACAAGGTGATTGAATAGAATTCGTCAATGCCGCGCGTGCGGCTACTCGACCAAGTGCGCCCGAGATGGGCCGGGCTTGAACGGGTCGCCGAAGTACTGCGTCTCGCGCGCGACCTTTCCGCCGCTGAATTCCATGATGCTCACGGTGTAAGACGGCGCGCCGTCATAGCTGAGCACGAGTTCGGTGATCCAGAGCTGTCCGTCGCCGATGATGCGCTGGACGGCGAAGCGTTTCTGGTTTGGCTGCACCGTTCTACTCTCTTGAATCCTGGCTCGGCCGCGAATGCGTTCGCCTGACTGCGGATAGTGGAGCACTGCATCGTCGCGATAGATCTCATGCTCGACGGCGAAATCATTCACATCGGAGGCGGCCCAGTGGCGTTCGAGCGCAGCCCGTATATCCTGATCTTCCATCCTGATCTCCCGCATTAATCAGCCGCGCCGCTTCTCGCAGGGGCATCACAGGCTGAGCTCCATTTGCCTGAGCGCATCAGCGGTGACAATCCGCCGCCAATTGACTAGCTTGATCGGACTGTCACTACCAGAAGCATGATGGAGAGGCATGTGGTCACAATATTGGTCGACGCTCATCTGCTCACCTTGACGATCTCGACGCCTGAAATCGTGCAGCGAACGGTGCGTGTGGGGCCGGCAACTCGCATCCAGCGCGAACGCGTTATGCGTACTCGTGAAATTCCAACGACCCGGCATGCGGGTTCGTTGATGGCCTCGTTTACGGAAGTGAACAAGATATTCGCCGCAGCCGATATCGAGTTCAAGCTGCGAAACTGGACCAAAGAGCCGATCGAAGCTCCCAAAGGATCGGAAAAACTCGATGATGATGGGTTCCTGATGCTGGCAAACAGCTTTCCGATGAAAACCGCCGTCAATTTGCTGCTGGTCCATCGCTTCCAGGGTTCGGAAGGCGGCGCCTCTGTGGAAAAGCTCGGGGTCTGCGCGGTTGGCGATGATTCTTCCGACAATGCGATTGCCCATGAATTCGGGCACCTGCTGGGGCTTGCGCATCAAGGGGACATACGCGACTTGATGAACAAAGGGCTTTCGGCGCCGGGCACGCCCCTGACGGCCCGGGAAATTGCCGACGCGCGCGCCTCGCGGCTGTTCAAGCTATTTAGCAGTCAGCAGTCGCAAACCGCGAATTGAGCGATCAGCGGCGAGATACTGGCCGACGAGTCAAACCGAATACGGACAAACGTTTGGAAGCCGTCACCATCACCGATGAAGACGGTCAAGAGTTTATCACAATTGCAAGCAAGGGATATGTTGCCCGAACGCTTGCAGGAGCGCTTCATTGTATTTCAAACGCCGTGCGTGACGGAAAGTTCGCTTGCGGCGACTTGCCCCGCCTCAGTCAGGGCGTCCAGCGCTGTTTCGCCCCGCTGCGCGCATTGCAAAATCCGCGCAGCAATATGGGATCGCGCCTCGTGTTGCTCACCAATAGCCAGATTGTCGCACGCACGATTCAACGCAACTTCCATCTTGCGCAAAGTGCGGGCATCGATGCCATCTCGGATCATAGTTCGCTGCGCTCGTAAATTCCAAACGCACTTCGGGCCGCTTCAACCGTTCCGAACTGATCGATAACCGCACGACGAGCGGCAACCAGGAGACCCTGATGTGTTCGCTCTCCCTTGCTGGCGCACTCAAGTATTCGAGACGCAATGAAGCTACGCGCGGTTATTGAGTCCTTGGGTATGTGGCTGCATACCTCTTCAAGAACGCTCCGCATGGTGGTGATCGTGTCAGTGCCAAATTGAGTCATTCTCGTCCTCCGATCGAGCGAGTCTAGCGACAGTCTGCAGCTCATTTCGGTCGGTTGGCCGACACTCAAATATAAATAGTCGCCGCCCGGAACTTTCGTGAACGCGGCTTCCCGCAGCCGAGCGCCATCGACCACGGATGCTGTCCCGCGCACGTGAATTGTTACCCGGTTGATCGAAAGCTTGTCATCCAGGGCTTGCCCCGCCCCGAACTGGCCGTCGCAACCAATCGTACCTTTCGATTGCCGAACCATTTTCAAGCTCGACCACGCAGGAAGTGCCAGGATTGCCCGAGGAGTTGCCGCTTGCAGGAACGGGATACGGAGAACCAGGCAAAGCGTGACACCTTACACGGTCAACCGAGATAGTTGCCAAAAGCAACCATTTTAGCTTATTCTCCTGAAATGCGAAAAGCCGATCTCCCTGACCAACTGCGTTCGTTCGGAAGGTCCTACACAAAGAAGTTCGGCCTTCTTAACCGCAACCCTTATCATCAAGACCTCACGCTTCTGCAATCGCGCATTGTCTTCGAAGTTCGGGAACGTGGCGATGTGCTCCCGAGTGTGCTGGCGCAAACCCTTCAGCTGGATAAGGGGTACGTCAGTCGATCGCTGGCACAGTTGATCAATAGCAAGGTCATTCAGGCTCGTGAAAATCCGCGTGATAAACGAGAGAAATTTCTTCGGCTGACGAGCAAGGGCAAACAACTGTTCGCGAAAATCGATCTGGCCTCGCGGACTCGATCCGCGGAATTTCTTCAGGCCCTCAAACCCGCCGCTCGCGAGGAATTGGTAAAGCACCTGGTCTCGGCAGAACTCTTGATGGGTGAAGCTCCGTTGCGAAGTGAGGAAGTTGTCTTGCGGGCAGTCGCGCCGGGAGACCTCGGCTGGGTTATTGGGCGCCACGGCGAGGTTTACTTCGATGAATACGGCTGGAATATCGATTTTGAAAAACTGGTCGGCGAAATCGTGGTTTCCTTTGCCACGAGGAATGATCCAGCTCGTGAACGCGCCTGGATCGCCGAAGCGCGGGGTTTGCGGTTGGGATGTGTTTTTCTCGTGAGGGAAAATGAGGAGATCGCGAAGCTGCGAATCCTCTTGGTTGATCCAATCGCCCGAGGACTCGGACTTGGAAGTCGCCTGGTTGATGAATGCATTCGGTTTGCGCGTCGGGCCAAATACCGCAAACTCACTCTATGGACCAACGACATTCTCCACGCCGCACGCAAACTCTATGTGGCGGCGGGATTTCAACTGACCAGAGAAGAGCGCCACCGCAGTTTTGGTCACGATCTGGTCGGCCAATTTTGGAAGCTCGATCTTTAGGAGAAAGTTATCCCCGGGATGGCCCCCGGGCGGGAGTCAAGCCTGCACCGAGAGCTTATGAACGGCCGGCTTGAACCATTGTGCCAAAGACCCGCCGCGAGGGCCGCGGGCGGGTAAAGCGCGCTTAAGCCGCGCGGATGTTGGCAAGGAAGTGGTCGATACCGGTCCGCAACGCTGAGGACTGCTCGCTGAGCTGTTCGGCGGCGGTACGCACTTTGGTTGCGCTCTG
>NZ_DATEPI010000239.1:0-7084 GCF_035273305.1 Bradyrhizobium sp.
CGTCATCGGCATGCCGATCCAGAACGGCACCTCGTATTTGGCGAGGAGTGCCCAGCACACCCAGGCGCCCACCAGCAGCAATTCGCCTTGCGCGAAGTTGACGACCTGGGTCGCCTTGTAGATCAGCACAAACGACATCGCGACCACGCCATAAAGCGTGCCGACCACAAGACCGTTCACCAGGAGCTGAATCAGAAACTGCGTGTTCATGGGAACCCGCGAGATGTTAACCTCGCTCCGTGTGCGGGCGCACGCACGGAGAGGTGACAAAACCGCCGGCTGCCTTCGGCGCTAAGGGATGTTCCGCTCATTCCGCGGCCTCGGCGAGCGGCGCGCCGGGCGCGAGATCGACGACCCTCAGCGTCGTGCGGATGCGCTGGGTGGTGCCATCCTGGAAGCGGATTACGGTGTCGACCGGAATGTCCCGCTTGCCGCCATAGATGGCATCGATGATTTCGGCGTATTTCTCGTTGATCACGCTGCGGCGAACCTTTCGCGTGCGCGTCAGTTCGCCGTCGTCGGCATCGAGTTCCTTGTAGAGCAGGAGAAACCGGGAGATCCGCTGCGCCGGCGGCAGCGTTGCATTGACGGTCTCGACCTCCTTCTGCAGCAGCGCATAGACTTCCGGCCGCGAGGCGAGATCGGTGTAGGTCGTGAACGCGATCCGGTTCTTCTCCGCCCATTTGGAAATGATCGAGAAGCGGATGCAGATCATCGCGGCCAATGCGTCGCGGCCGGCGCCGAGCACCACCGTCTCGGCGATATAGGGCGAGAACTTCAACTTGTTCTCGATATATTGCGGCGAGAAGCGCTCGCCGCGGGCGGTCTCGGCAAGATCCTTGATGCGGTCGATCACCACGAGCTGCCCGCTATCGTTGAAATAGCCGGCGTCTCCGGAATGCATCCAGCCATCCCTGATGTCGGCGACGGAGGCTTCCGGATTCTTGTAGTAGCCGAGGAACATGTTGGGATGTCGAACCACGATTTCACCGACGCCGTGGATATCGGGATTTTCAATGCGGATTTCGATGTTGTCGGCCATCGCCACGCCCGTTGTGTCGGGATCGACTTTGCCGATCGGATGAAGCGTATAGGCTCCCAACAATTCGGTCTGTCCATATAGCGTTCGCAGCGGCACGCCCATGGCCTGGAAAAACTTGAAAGTGTCGGGACCGAGCGCGGCGCCGCCTGTTGCCGCCGAGCGTAAGCGGGTGAAACCAAGACGGTCGCGCAACGCGCGGAACAGCAGAACATCAGCGAGCGCCGAATGCTTGCCCTGAGCGAGCGCCGCAAGACCCGCCTTCATCCCGAGTTCGTAAAGCCGCTGCTTGAGCGGAGAGGAGTCCATCACGCCGGCGCGCACTTCGGCGGCAATGGATTCCCAGACCCTCGGCGCGAACAGCACGAACGTCGGCGCGATCTCGCGGAAGTCGTGCATCATGGTCTCGGGCTGCTCGACGAAATTGATTTTCATTCGGCACAGCAGCCCTTTGCCCAGCACATATACCTGTTCCATGATCCAGGGCAGCGGCAGGACCGAGACATATTCGTCATCCGGTCCCTTCGGGTCGAACGCCAGGTAAGTCGCGCAATGCCGCAGCACCCGACCGGCCGCGAGCATCGCCAGCTTCGGGTGGGCCGTGGTGCCCGACGTGGTGCAGAGGATTGCGACATCGTCGCCCTTGGTGGCGTCGACGAGTTTGTCGTAAAGCCCGGGCTCACGGGCGGCGCGGTCGCGTCCCATCGCAGCCAGCTTGTCGGCTTCGATCAGTCGCGGGTCGTCGTATTTCCGCATGCCGCGTGGATCGGAATAGACGATGTGCTTGAGGTTGGGCGCGCGATCGGCGAGCGCTAAAAGCTTATCGACCTGTTCTTCGTCCTCTGCGAATACCAGCCTGGCCTCGCCATAGCTCAGGAGATAGGCGGCTTCCTCGTCCAGCACGTCGCGATATAGCCCGAGACTCATCGCGCCGATCGCGTGGGCAGCGATTTCCGCCGACACCCAGTCTGGGCGGTTGTCGCCGATAATACCGATGACGTCGCCGCGGCCGAGTCCAAGCTCGACCAAGCCGAGCGTGAAGTCGCGCACCCGAATCTCATAGTCCTTCCAGCTAAAAAGCTTCCACAGCCCGAAGTCCTTTTCGCGGAGCGCGATCTCCTCGCCGTGCTCGGCTGCGTTGAGACGCAACAGTTTCGGGTAGGTATCGGCCTGGGCGGCGCGGCCGGCGTAGTCGATCATGCCACGGTCTCCGCCGCAGTCGCCGGGGTATCGTCGGGATCGATCAGCACCTCGTCCTCCTCGCCGAGATAGGCGCGCTTGACGTGAGGATCGGCGAGAACCGCGGCCGGCTCGCCTTCGGCGATCTTGCGGCCAAAATCCAGCACCATGACGCGATGGGAAATATCCATCACCACGCCCATGTCGTGCTCGATCATCATCACGGTCATGCCGAACTCTTCATTGAGGTCGACAATGTAGCGCGCCATGTCCTCCTTTTCCTCGAAATTCATTCCGGCCATCGGTTCGTCGAGCAGGATGAGTTGGGGCTCCAGCGCCATGGCGCGCGCGAGTTCGACGCGCTTGCGAAGCCCGTAAGGAAGCGTGCCAGCGGTGGCCTTGCGGACCGACTGCAGGTCGAGGAAATCGATGATCTCCTCGACCTTATGGCGATGCTCGAGCTCTTCGCGCCGCGCGCCGGTCAGCCAGTACAGCGACCCCGTGATGAAGTTGTTCTTCAACAGGTGATGCCGTCCGACCATGATGTTGTCGAGAACGCTCATGTGCTGGAATAGCGCGAGGTTCTGGAAAGTGCGGCCGATGCCGAGTGACGGCCGCGCATTGGGATTGAGCGCGGTGATGTCGCGGCCTCGATAGAGCAGTTGGCCTTCCGTCGGCCGGTACCGCCCCGAGATGCAGTTGATGATCGAGGTTTTACCAGCGCCGTTGGGGCCGATGATCGAAAACAACTCCCCATCGCTCACGCCGAAACTAACGTCAGCGAGCGCCCGCACGCCGCCAAAGCGCAATGACACCCCGCGCACTTCCAACGCGTGTTCCACGGATCCTCCGTCTACGCCTGTTTCGGCGCCCCCAGGATGGCCATCAGCGAGATCAAACCCGTTATTCGGAGCCGGTCAACCCGTTCCACCGAGGAGACTACCACGTCGCCAGCTTCGGTGGCACGCGCCGGCGCGCGAGAACCGTGCCACCCGTCGACTTTGGTTTTAGACCTCGAGCCATTCCTTGCGGACGGAGTCGTCGGCGTTGAGTTCGGCTGGCGTGCCCTCGAACACGATGCGACCGTGGCCCATCACATAGACCCGGTGGGAGATTCGCATTGCGATCGAGAGCTTTTGCTCGACCAGCAGGATGGCCACACCGCGCCGGGCGATTTCGGCGATGAGGTCGCCGACCTGATGGACGATCAGCGGCGCAAGCCCCTCCGTGGGCTCGTCGATCATGATCAATTCCGGGTCGCCCATCAGGGTGCGGCAAATCGTCAGCATCTGCTTTTCGCCGCCAGACAGCACGCCTGCCGCGGTATCAGCTCGCGCGGCGAGATTGGGGAACATCGCCAGCATGTCCTCGAGCCGCCATTTG
The DNA here is from genome assembly GCF_035273305.1 of Bradyrhizobium sp. Lineage (GTDB taxonomy): Bacteria > Pseudomonadota > Alphaproteobacteria > Rhizobiales > Xanthobacteraceae > Bradyrhizobium. The sequence goes on from NZ_DATEPI010000239.1 coordinate 3,602, forward strand.
CCGGCGCGCCTGGTATCCTTGATCCCAAGCATGAGGTTTTGCCGCACCGTCAGCCCGGGAAAGATGTCGCGATGTTCCGGAACGTAACCGAGGCCCAGATGCGCGATCCGATAGCTCGGCAATCCGGCGATGTCGCAGCCCTTGAACTTGATCGAGCCCTGCGGCGGGACCTCGCCCATGATGGCCTTGACGGTCGTGGAGCGCCCGACGCCGTTGCGCCCCAACAAGCTGACGACCTCGCCGGCGCCGATCTGCATGTCGACGCCTTGTAGAATGTGGCTCTTTCCGTAATAGGCGTGCAGATCCGCTATCTCGAGCATCAGGCCGCCTCCTCACCGAGATAGGCTTCCCTGACTTTCGGATTGCCGCGAATTTCTTCCGGCGTTCCCGAAGCGATGATCTGGCCGTACACCAGAACCGAAATCCGGTCGGCCAGCCCGAACACCACGCTCATGTCGTGCTCGACGATCAGCAGCGTACGGCCTTCGGTCAGCCGGCGGATCAACGCGACGGCACGCTCGGTCTCCGCGTGGCTCATTCCGGCGGTCGGCTCGTCCAGCAGGATGACGTCGGCGCCGCCGGCAACGGTGATGCCGATCTCCAGCGCACGTTGCTCGGCGTAGGTCAAAAGTCCCGCCGGCACGTCGCGCCGGGCCATCAGGTTGATGTCGGCGAGAATCTGTGCAGTGCGCTCCCGGACCTCCGGCAGGTTATCGATGTTCTTCCAGAAGGCGTAGCGCTGACCGGTCGACCACAACACCGCGCAGCGCAGGTTTTCCCACACGCTCATATTCGCAAACACGTTGGTGACCTGGAAACTGCGCGACAATCCGCGGCGGTTGATCTGGTAGGGTCGTAGGCCCGAAATCACCTGATCGCGCAGCAGCACAGTGCCCGAACTCGGCGCCATGTATCCGCTGATGAGATTGAAGGTAGTGGATTTACCGGCGCCATTCGGTCCGATCAGCGCGTGCCGTTCGCCTTGCGCCACACTCAAATTGATATTGCGGATGATGGCGACATCGCCAAAACTCTTTTCGACCGCACGCAGTTCGATTGCAGCGCTCATCGGGCAATCCCCTTTTCGCGCGCGGCGCTGCTGGCGCTATCCCAGGCGAGCGCGACCCAACCCCAGGTCTTTCGTGCCAGCAGGAAACCGCCGATCAGGAGGATAAGCGCCATCGCCCATATATACGGGCTCGCTGCATCGAAGTTGACGCCGAACGCCTTGATGTGGGAGTCGTCGCCGGGGTTCACGGTGTAGTGGACGATCGTCTCGATCGAAAGAACGAGGCCCGCGATCATCGCCACCGTCGGCAACAAGGCGATCAGATAACTCGGCAACACCCGGGCGAGGGTGCCCGCTCTGAGCAGCGGGCGGTGCATCATCAAAAGGCCCGTGATGCCGCCAGGCGCGAACAACACCACCGCGATGAAGATCAGCCCGAAATAAAGCTGCCACACCTGGGTGAGATCGCTCAGCCCGAGCGACAACAGGGTCACGAAAATCGCTCCGACGATCGGTCCGATAAAGAACCCGACGCCACCGATATAGGTCGCGAACAATACCGTTCCTGACTGTTCCGCCCCGAGATAGGCCGAATTGGCGATCTCGAAGTTGATCGCGGCCAGCCCGCCCGCCACGCCCGCGAAAAATCCCGAAAAGCAGAACGCGAGATAGCGCACCACGTGGGGATTGTAGCCGACGAACTGGACGCGCTCGGGATTGTCCCGCACCGCATTGCACATGCGCCCGAGCGGCGTGCGGGTGAGGGCATACATCGCGATCACCGCGATCAGCGTCCACGCCGCCACCAGATAGTAGATCTGGATTTGCGGACCGAAATTCCAGCCGAACAGCTTCAGCAGTTTGGTGCGATTGGCGGACACGCCGGCCTCTCCGCCGAAGAATGTGCGCAGGATCAGCGCCGAGGACGCGATCAATTCGGCCACTCCGAGCGAGATCATCGCAAAAGCCGTTCCACTGCGCTGGGTCGAAACCCAGCCAAGCAACACAGCGAAGAACAGTCCGGCCAGTCCGCCGATGAGCGGCACGACGGGCAGGGGAATCGAAAGCTTGTTGGCCCCGATGATGTTGATGGCGTGAATGACCAGGAAGCCGCCCAGGCCATAATATACCGCGTGCCCGAACGACAGCATGCCGGTCTGGCCGAGCAAAATATTGTAGGAGAGCGAAAAGATGATGGAGATGCCGATGAGGCTGAATGTCGTCAGCGAGCCGCCCGAAGAGAATATTTTCGGCAGCAGCAGAAGCACGAGTCCGGCCGCCACCCAGAGCCCATAAAATTTCAGCTTCTCGGCGGCTGCCGGCAATGGCGGCGCGGCGCTTGCGGTGAGGTCGCTCATGTGTCGCGCGTTCCCAGGAGGCCCATCGGCCGGAATATCAGGATCAGCACCAGCAGCACGTAGGGCACGATCGGCGCGACCTGCGCGATGGTCACGCCCCAGATGTCGGCAAGCCAGGTCGATGCGTAGGCGGGGCTGAGCGGACCAAACGCGCCGGATAGTGAGCCATTCATCGATACCGCGAAAGTCTGCACCAGCCCGATCAGGAGCGATGCGACGAAGGCTCCGGGCAGCGATCCCAGCCCGCCGACCACCACGACGACGAACAGGATCGGTCCCAGCAATCCGGCCATGTTCGATTGCGTCACCAGCGCCGGCCCGGCGATCACGCCGGCGACTGCGGCCAGCGCCGTGCCGACGCCGAACACGAGCATGAAGATGCGCCCGACGTTATGGCCGAGATGGCCCACCATGTGCGGATGCGTCAATGCGGCCTGAACGATCAGGCCGATCCGCGTTTTCTTCAGAACCAGCAACAGCCCGACGAAAATCGCGACCGACACCAGCAGCATGAACATCTTGTAGGCTGGGTAATTGGTGGAGAAGATCGTGAACGCCGGAAAATCCAGCAGCGCCGGAACGCGAAAGTCGACCGGGCTCTTGCCCCAGATGATCTGCACGACTTCCTCGATCACGAACGCAAGGCCGAAGGTAAACAGCAGTTCGGCCACATGGCCGTTCCTGTGGACCCGGCGCAACCCGAAGCGTTCGACGCCAGCCCCGAGCGCGCCAGCCAGCAAAGGCGCAATCAACAGCGCCGGCCAGAACCCGAACCAGCGACTGATCTGAAAGCCGAAGAACGCGCCGAGCATGTAGAAGCTTGCATGCGCGAAGTTGAGCACACCAAGCATGCTGAAGATGACGGTTAGCCCGCTCGCCATCAGGAACAGCAGCATGCCGAACAGCACGCCGTTGAGTGTGGATATGACGATCAGTTCAAGCACGACACACCGCCGAGATTAGGAGACGCATCCGCCTCAACGTCCGGGGCGGATGAGCCTACGCATACGAGCGCTCAGTTCGGCCGTTCCATCTTGCAGGTGGTAGGCAGCACGGTCGCGGGAGTATCGATCTTCGCGACCAGCTTCCATCCCCAGCCGGTCTTCTCTTCGTCGA
>NZ_DATEPI010000240.1:0-42671 GCF_035273305.1 Bradyrhizobium sp.
GTGCGCGTACCATCCAGTAGCTGCACGAAGCGGCGCACCTTTTCATCTTCAAGCCGCACCGCCTGATGCAACTGGTTGGTCACAATCGGGCCGCTCAGCGCCTGTTGGCGTACCAAAGCGCTGACCTCCGGACGCGGGCTGATTTCGGTTGTTACGGTGGGCGGCCATGCCGTGAAGGAGGCAACGCCGCTGGATGCGAGCACGTACATTGCCTCCATCAGCATCTGCGCGTCCTCCTCCGCAGCTCTTCTTCCGGGCAGTAGTGCCCGACTCTTACGCAGTAACTCGTCGAACGACAGCGCGTCGGGCCAAACGTCCCCGAGGCACATGTGGGCAGCCTTGAGCAGTGGCTCGTTTACCGTGAGCGTTGCACCCTTCTGCGTCTGGAATTGCATCGGTGACTTGTCTGTAAGTGAGTCTTCCGGGTGGACCGCATGCAGCCCGCATAACAGATGGAATCGTGTCACGAAGCTCACATCGATGGTTCGCCGCAGGCGCACGCTGTCGTGGCACAACAGGCTCCGTCGGAAACCGTTGCCGTCAATAAAATCCTGATACTGCTCGCGTGCGACGAATTCCGTTTCCGGAAACCGTTCAAGGGTCGCGCGCACTTGATCCGGATAGTCGGCGAGATTGCGGCGGGAGAATTCGGCATCGCTCAGGTATTGCAAACCGTGTTTACCTGCTTCGTCGACGAATTCATGCAACAGAAATGCTCTGGCTATTTCGTTAAGATCGTCGTGAAACAGTACTTCCTCCGGCATCTCCGAGACGCGCTTGTATTGATCGCGCATGATTGCGCCGTGAACACTCCGCGCGTCGGACGCGTCGCTGAGAAATTTCATTATTGCGATGGCTTGGCTTGTCTTGTGCTTGGTATCGGTCAGGTGACGCGTGTGATAGATCATCATGTCGCGAGCGAGGTCGCGACTGTGCGAATAGGGATGGGCGTTATAGCTCACATAGCAAACGCCGCTCGCCGTCAGGTTCTGCTTGAAAACCTTCATCATGTGATTGCGAACGGCCGGCGGTACCCAGGAATAGACGCCGTGTGCGATAATGTAATCGAACCGGCCGAAAGAGGCGTCGACATCCAGGATATCGTGATGGAGCAGCTTGATGTTCTTCAGCCCCAGCGCCTGGACATTGCGCATCCCGCGTTGGACGGTGAGGCCGCTCAAATCAATTCCGACGAACTCGCTGCGGGGATATTGAAACGCCATCGGGAGCAGGTTGCTGCCGGACCCGCACCCGAGCTCCAGCACGCGACACTGCGTGACTGACGTGGGATCCATTCCGTAGAGTTTTGCAAGTGTCGCAAGTCGATTAGGATGGGTATGCTCGTACACATGTCCGGGATAGGACACGGCATCATAGGGCGTCGGCGCTCTGCGAGCGTCCTCTGGTCCCGGATCGGTTCCGGCCGGATGTGCGTTACGGCTAGTTCCAGGCATAAGCGAAGTTGTTGTTATCGATCGTTACTCGCGCTTGTGTAATCTCTTCTTTCGCGAGCGATTTCTTGAGGAACTCGCGGGATAATGCAGGTAACAACGTGTTGGTGATAATATTATCGATCATGCGGCCGCCAGAGTCAGGATCGTTACATTTCGAAACAATGTGGCTGACCACCGCGTCATCGTAAACCAACGAAACGCCTTGGTTGCTCCGGATGCGCCGATCGATGCGATCGAGCTGCAGCCGGACGATTCCTTCGAGCATGGAATTCGACAGCGGAAAGTACGGAATGGAAACGATGCGTCCCAGTAGCGCCGCTGGAAATACCTTGAGCAACTCCGGTCGAAGCATGAGAGCCAGCTCTTCCGGATCATTGCGATATTTCGGATCGCGCGACAGTCCCATGATCAGGTCGGTTCCGACATTGGTCGTCAGAATAATCAGCGTATTCTTGAAATCTATTCGGCGGCCATTGCCGTCTTCCATGATGCCCTTATCGAACACCTGAAAGAATATCTCGTGCACGTCGGGATGCGCCTTCTCGACCTCATCAAGCAAAATCACGCTGTAAGGTTTGCGTCGTACCGCTTCGGTCAGCCGACCGCCTTCGCCATAGCCGACATAGCCCGGAGGCGCCCCTTTGAGGGACGATACGGTATGTGCCTCCTGGAATTCAGACATGTTGATGGCGATCATATTCTGCTCGCCCCCATAGAGGGTCTCGGCCAGCGCCAGCGCCGTCTCAGTTTTGCCGACCCCGGAAGGGCCCGCCAGCATAAAGACGCCGATGGGCTTCGACGGGTTGTCGAGCTTGGCCCGGCTGGTCTCAATGCGCTTCGCAATCATTGCGAGCCCGTGAGACTGGCCGATGACCCGGCGGTCCAGGAGCTCCTGAAGCTTGAGCACGGTTTCGATTTCGTCGCGAACCATGCGGCCGACCGGAATGCCGGTCCAGTCCGAGACCACCGAAGCGACTGATTGCTCGTCGACGTGAGCGTAGATCATCCGCTTTTCCGGAGTGATGCCCTCCAATGTGTCGAACTTGCCGCGCAATTCGGCGCGTTTTGCTGCCGGATCGTCGCCTTCCTTCGGCTCGGCCAGGATATCGCGGATGCTGCGGATGTCGCCGACCAGAGCCTGCTCACTGGCCCATTCCGACTCAAGTCCGGTAAGCTTCTCCTTCAACCCGTCGATTTCGGACTGGAGCGTTGTAATGCGTTCGGCGTCATCAACCCCGAGATCGCTGTCATGGACGAGTGCGGTCTTCTCCGCCTCGCGAGCCGCTATCGCGACACGCGCGTGCTCGATCAGGGCTGGCGTCGTGCTCTGACTTATCGCCACCCGCGCTGCAGCGGTATCCAACAGGCTCACCGCCTTGTCCGGTAGTTGTCGCGCCGGGATGTACCGATGAGAGAGATTTACGGCGGCTGTGATGGCGGCATCGGAGATACGGACGCCGTGGTGTTTTTCCATCGGTCCGAGAATGCCGCGCAGCATAATGCAGCAAGTCTCGACATCGGGTTCGTCGATATTGATGGGTTGAAAGCGTCGGGTCAGCGCCGGATCTTTTTCGATGTACTGGCGATATTCGGCCCAGGTGGTCGCGGCGATGGTGCGCAACGTGCCGCGCGCAAGCGAGGGCTTCAACAGATTGGCGGCGTCACCGGTTCCTGCCGAACCACCTGCGCCTATCAAGGTGTGAGCTTCGTCTATGAACAGGATGATTGGCGTCGGCGAGTTCTGCACTTCGTCGATCACGGATCGCAACCGTTGTTCGAATTCGCCCTTCATGGACGCGCCCGCCTGCATCAGCCCGATGTCGAGCGCGCAAAGCCGAACACCCTTGAGCGGCGGCGGCACGTCGCCTGACGCGATGCGCTGGGCGAAGCCTTCAACCACGGCGGTTTTGCCGACACCGGCCTCGCCAGTAAGGATGGGGTTGTTTTGCCGCCGTCGCATCAACACGTCGATCATCTGGCGGATTTCGTCGTCGCGGCCGAGAATCGGATCCATTTCCCCCGATTTCGCCTTCGCCGTCAGATCCTGAGAAAACCGGTCCAGTGGTGTCGTGCCCTTTGGCCTGGCTGCTCGATCAGCGCCGGGCGTGCCGGCCGCAGGGACGCCGGCGCCATCCATGGGCCGGAGGTTCTCTTCCTCGGAGCCGGCCCATATCGCGCGATGTTCAGCGGCAAGCGCATCGACATTGATCTTGCCGAATTCCTGCGAAAGGTTGGTGAGTGCCCGCCGAAGATCGGTCGACTTCAGCCCCGCCACAAGAAGGTGACCAGTTCGAATTTGCGTCTCGCCAAAGAAAAGCGTGGCATAATGCCAGCCGCGGTCGAGGAGATCGATCACGCCGTTGGCGATTCCCGGCATGTCGGTTTCGTTCTTGCGGAACCCCGCAATGATGCCAGCGAGATCGGACAACAGTCGGGCGCGGTCGAGCTTGTACTGATCGGCCGACAGACCAAGATCGGTGCGGTCCTGTTGAAGAATATGGAACAGCCAGTGTGCCAGTTCGACGTTGCGGTTGCCTGCGCTTTTGGCATGGCGCAAGGCCTGGATGAAGGCATCATAGCCGACCCGGTTCAATTTCCCCGTTACAGACTCAAGACTGATATCGGTCACGGCTCCTCCTAATCCAGCGGCATTGAAGCAAAATTGGAATGCGTAGTGCCTCCGGTCTCAAGCTATTTGTATGCTCAAGTGCTGACGATGTTCATTGCACCCGGATCTTTTGGGTACGCCCGCCCTGGTTGTCACCAGCGGCTGACATTGCGGCAGCCCGTTTTGCCCGCAGCCGCGCGCTCAAATGAAAACGCGCATCGCACCTGTATTCTTCGGTCGATGTCCAGTTTGGAGAAACCCACGTGGTCCAGCCGAGCTGTCCGCTTTTACCAAGCGTGACCGGCGCGACCGAGCCTGAAGGAATTGCCAACTCGACGTCCCAGTCGATCTCCTCGCCTATGTAAAAGAATACCGCATCCGCCAACGGCTCTGATAGATTCCGCGTTTCCGTTGGAAGAAACTGTTGATATTGCGCGAAGTCCTTGACGTAGACTCGTAACCTGAACTTGTCTTCGACACTGAAAACGCTGGAGCCCAGAAGAAGATCGTGGCCGAGGCTCGCGTGCTTGTGGCCGAGTTTGCTCCGATCGCTCGTATCGAACGTTAGCCAGGACCCGATAAATTCATCGATCTCCACCCGCACCCCGAACAAGCCCTGTAGAAATCCGGACAGGCGCGACGCGGACTTTGCCTTGGGAGCGATGAGGCCGGCGAAAGCAAGCTTGGCCATGTCGGGCACGGTATCGAGACCGGAATAGACTCGCGTGCCAAGGCCGATGAATGAACCGATATAGGCAAAGAAACGGTCCTCAGCTGGCCGGTCGTGTTGTGCGATCGGGCGAGCATCGGACCAGGCGCGGAAGAACAGCTGCAAAAACCGTCCATTGATCAAATCCAGAAAGCGCGGAAACGCATCGTCCCGCATCAACAGCCAACCGAGGCTTTCGTCGGTCGTCGCCAGCGGCAGCGCACCTTGGGGGCCTAGCAGTCCAAGAAACTTGACCTTGATTTTCAGCCGGCCATCTTCCTCGGACACGGAACTGAGGTTGGAGGCGGGAAAATCAAGGTACGGATTTTGGCCGAGATCGACGTATTCCTCGCGCCGCGCCGCGCTGTCCCCGATCCGGGGTTTGTCGGCGTGGGCGCGTTCGATCTGACGCAAGACATGATAAAAATCGAAACGCCAGGGCTCGGCTTTGAGCTCGTCGATCAACGTCATAAAGGCCTCCGCGAACCCATGCGGGCTGGCCATCGCATGATCTCACCGCGTTCGGCCGTAGCGATCACGGTCTGGGTGAAATAATTCAAGCCGGAATATTCGGCGAAGAACCGTTCGATCACGGCTCCAAGCAGAAACACTCCGCTGCCTTCAAACGCTTTTTCATCGAGGCTGATGGTGATTTCCTGGCCGCGCGCCGCGCCGCTCCCGGCGCGCTCGCGAACGCGCCTGACCACCGGGCGACTATCGACGCTGCGTATTCCACGAATCTTGCGTTCGGTGGCGTCGTCAAGAAAATCCGCAAACAGCGCCAGCATCTCTCTTAATGCGGCGGCGTTTTTGCCGGCGCCCCGCTCGACGAGTCCGAGGTAGTTTAGGCTCAGCATGTTGATCAACCGCCAGGTGACGATGCCGATGCTGCTGATCTCGCTGCGGCTACGTATCTGCGAAACGACCGGTTCGCGCGGGGGAGTGGGCCCGGCAATGCAAACCAAGTTCAGTGAGGTATCGTCCAACAGTCGAAAATCGGCGCCGCCTTGGCCGATCGGCAGATGCTCAGTGAGGTGACGATTGGAACAGAGGGCCCGCACGCTGAGTTCGATGGCAGACGCCTGTCCGTTCAATTCTCCCGGCTCGAGCAGAGAGATGAACATGTCGGTACCGATATAATCCGACGTTGCGCCGCGGGCTCGCTCTTCGACGGTACGCCGGCGCGGCAAGCGCCGAACAGTATAGAAGAGATCCTCGACCGCACCGCTGGGTTTATCCATCGATGCGGAATACAGCGGTCTCACCGGCACCTTGTCTCTTTCCGCGGCAAAGTGCGCATAAACGTCAAGAACACGATGCGGTTCGTATTCGAGGTAGCGGCTGCGGTCAGGAATGACCTGATACTCGTGCGTATTGGATTTGATAGGAATTCGGTCGCTGGTCTTCTCGAATAGGTTGATTGACGGAGCCGTGTAGAGGCTGAAGGTTTCCGGCCGTACTGACGCCGCAAGACGAGCGTTGTGCTTGTCGAATGCCAGTACGACGTCTACGGACTTGCTGCGTAGCTGCGGCATGATCGCGCGCAGTCCGACTAGATTGAAGGCCAGAAACTTTCGCGGGAACACAAAGTATTCGCGTAGCAGCTCAGAGCCGCGAAAAACCCGGCTGTCCCGAGGGAAGAGGGCGTCTTCATCCTCGAAGCCGATTTGGCGAACACAATCATCCGGCGCCCGCGTTACCACCGGATCACCGAAATCATCCAGATGGCGGAAGTACACCCCAACCCGGTTGGATATGATCTGCTCGTAAAGAGCTATTGCGTCCTGCTCTGCTCCCGAAAGATGAATTGGAATCTCGGTCGTGCGGCAGCCGGAGAACCACATCTCGGGCTTGTTCCGCGCCTCGGCGTCGAGAATCTCTTCGTCGATTCGCGCCGCCATGCGATGCGTGAGGGAGATGCGAAGCCCCGAGATCACATCGCTCTTGATTGGGATTCCCAGGGCCTGCAGCGCAGCGGCGGTCGAAAAATATTCGGCGCCGGTTACATCAAACGGCCAGAGGACGATGTCACGGCAAAGGCGAAATCGGCAGGCGACGCTGCGCTCGCGTTCGCGGTAGGTCGCGTCGAAATAGGCGCCGCGCGCGATTTTTTTGCCGTCGCGAAGGGCAGGATCTGAATAGGGTGGCAACACCTTGATGAGCATCGCGGACGGCGTCGGCGCCAGATAGTTCGGCACCAGCTGCTCCAGTAGGTTCGCGGTAAACTCCGGAAATTCATGCTTCAATTTCAGTTGGACTCTGGCAGCAAGGAATGCCGCGCCCTCCAACACGCCGGCTATCATAGGGTCTGAGCGTTCGCGGATCAGTCCGCCCAGTCGCTCGGCAATCCCGGGATATTGCTCTGCGAACTCTCCCGCCTGCTCGTAGAGCAGTGACAATTCCCGATTATAGAAATCCAGAAACTCGCGGTTCATTTCCCTAAAGCCGACTGACTTGAATATTGCCGCTGTCGAGATCGACGTCTGCAATGAACTCGATTGGCACGTTCAGCGGCTCGCAATGCAGATCGGCGTGGACGACAAAACGAAGTTTCAGCTCTTCCTTGCCGATGCTGTTGTCTCGCCGCGCCCGGATACTGTTGCGTTCAAGCCGAGGTTCATAGGTCATCAGGACTGAGGTTATTTCGTCCTTCAGATCCTCGACGGAAATCTCGTCAATCGACCGATGCGCGATATCAGGGAATCCGAAATTGAGAATTGACGCCCGCACGCGCTCGTAGTTCGCGAGGTCGTCCGTGGACTCGAGTGCCACGGTGTTGAGCAATACGTCGAGGTCGTGCGCGACCTCGCGCCGAAGCAGAGACTCCGAAATAGGCGTCCGCCCGGATGTCCGCCGGCTGGCGATCACGCGCTCGCCGGATTCGTCGCGAAGGTCGAGCTTCTTGCGGCCGTCCCGCGCGTCATACGCATTACGAAACGCGAGCATGATCGGCGGGCTTAGGCGATCCTTCTTGGGTACGACGGGCATCTCAGTCATCCACCCGCAAAAAATCTTCGGCCGATCACCGGCAGGGCCGGAAGCTCAGCGGTCCGACGGGGATAGAATAGACATGAGCGCCACCCGCTCACCTGTCCGGCTATTCCGTATTCGCCGCAATATCCCAGGAGAATTGCGCGGCAGTGCCGGCACCGCCCTTCTCGGTTTGCGGGGTGTATTCCACTTTGAATTTGCGGAAGTTCAAACTGACATTTTCCATTATTCGTTCGTCACCGTTATGCCCGCCGGTGTGCACACTGGTGACGAGCACATCTTCCAATGTAATTTTCAGATATTCCAGCGCGTCCTTCCCGCCGGCCTTGCGAACCGTAAGGGTGCCTTTGTTGATGTGCTGTCCCGTCGTGCAGGCTTGAAAGAGATCCGCCGATGCCTTGTCGATGTAATGAGTGAAGCTCAGATCCTGGACGCTCACCTTGCCGGCGCCGCCGCCGGTGCCCGAATGGAAGCTGCCACTCTGGGTTAAACCCCAGCTCCAGCTCAGAACGTCAATCTGCTCCTTGTGCTTTGCATCCGTCGACTCACCCTTAATTGGATCCAATTGTAAGAAAAAATCGACAGCCATGACAGCTCCTCCAAAGGATTAGGTAATTGCAATGCAAAATTAGGTGGTCGGGCCGGGCAGACGCGATACGAGGCTAAGGCCTACGTCCATGGCCTCGAGCTGAAAATGCGGACGCAGGAAAAAGCGCGCGTTGTAATAACCAGGGTTTTCCTCATTCGGAATGACTTCGACTTTCGCTGCGGCGAGCGGTTTGCGCGCTTTCATCGCCTCCGATGACATGGCGGGGTTGGCGTCGACATACCCGTTGATCCACGTCTGCAGCCAGATGGTCAGCTCGTCCTTTTCCTTCATCGAGCCGATCTTGTCGCGCACCATGCACTTCAGGTAATGCGCAAAGCGGGAGACGGCGAACATGTAGGGCAGTCGCGCCGAGAGATTATCGGATGCCGTGGCGTCGACGCCTTTGTCACCGAAGTATTTCTTCGGCTTGTAAAGCGACTGCGCTCCGATAAAGGCGGCTTTGTCGGTGTTCTTGCGATGGATGAGGGGAATAAGCCCCGACTTGGCGAGTTCATGCTCACGTCGATCACTGATAGCGATTTCGGTCGGGCACTTGAGATCGACACCGCCATCATCGGTTGGGAACGTGTGGGTGGGCAGGTTTATAACTTCCCCGCCCGACTGAACGCCGCGAATGCGCGTACACCAACCGAACTCCTTGAAAGCCCTGTTGACGTTGACGGCCATCGCGTAGGCCGCGTTCATCCAGCCATATTTGTCGCCGGTGTGTCCGTCTGTTTCTTCTTCGAAGGCGAATTCCTCGACAGGTTCAGACTTGGCACCGTATGGTAACCGGCCAAGTACGCGCGGCATGCATAGGCCGAGGTATCGGGAGTCATCCTGATCCCGCAATCCCTTCCACGCCGCGTATTCGGGCGTGTCGAAAACCTTGCTAAGATCGCGCGGGTTGGACAGCTCCGTCCAGGAGTCCATGCCCATCAGCGTCGGATCAGCTCCCGTGAAGAACGGCGCATGCGCCGCGCCAGCTACTTTGCTCAAGTCGCGCAACAGCTGTACGTCGGTTGGAACGTGGCTGAAATAGTAGTCCCCGACCAGGCATCCAAACGGTTCGCCGCCGAGTTGACCGAATTCATATTCGTAAACTTGCTTGAACAGCGGACTCTGGTCCCATCTTGCGTCGGGATAAAGTCGGAGGTTCCGGTACAGCTCGTTTTTCGAGATGTTTAAAACCCGGATCTTCAGATTGGCGTCGGTCTCCGAGTTGAACACCAGATAATGCAGGCCGCGCCATGCGCTCTCGATCTTCTGGAACTCTTCCGCATGAAGAATTTCGTTCATTTGTGCGGTGAGTTTCTGATCGATACGCGCGATCATCTCTTCGATCGTGTCGAGAACGTCGGTCTTGATGACCGTGGTGTCTTTCAGCGCCTCGCGGACGAGGGTTGATACCGCGTTCTCTACTTCTGTGGCGGCCCGTTCGGTTCGCGGCTTGAAGCTTTGCTTCAAGAGTGCCGAAAACTCGTCGGCCTCTACTGTTTCGGTCTGTGTGGTGGCTTCGTTGCGCCCAGCTTGTTTAGCCATGATAGCCCGGTCCCTCTACTTCACAGCTCGGAATCCCGATCTTTAGATTGTGTTGCGGCTCGTTCCTGAAGCGCAGTCATCAACTGCGGATCACTTAGAAGCTTCTTCAGTTGATCTTCGGCCGCCACCTTGCCGTCCATGTAGCGCAGCAGGTTTGCGAGTTGTTCGCGCGCTTCCAACAGTTTCGCTGTCGCGGGCACCTGGCGCGCAACCGCCGCAGGCGTGAAATCGGCCATCTTGTCGAATCTGAGATTGACCGAAAGCTTTTCGCCGGACTCATCACCGAGCTTGTTGTTGACGCGCATCGTGACACCCGGCTGAATCGCCGCCATACGGTTATCGAAATTGTCCATGTCGAATTCGAGAAACTTCCGCTCCTCGACTTTTGCCTTCTCGACGCCGGGGTTGTTGCCGGAAAGATCGGACAACACGCCCATAACGAACGGCAGTTCGATCAGCCGCTCCGCGTCGTAAGGATCTTCGTAAGTGATATGAACGCGCGGCGCGCGGTTCCGCCGAATGAATTTCTGACCACTGTCTGTTGCCATAACTCGCCCCCTGTGAAGGCTTGTTGTAGTGCTGCAGTATTGCACGAATAATCGGCGAAGCAATCTTTCGCAGTAGGTAAAAAGGCTTGAAATCGGCCTGCTGTCGCAGGGTTAATCATTTTGACGTTTGTCGGTCCGGCAGCGATTGTGGTTCAAGTTAGCTGTTGAATGTTTTTAACGCTCCTTCGGGCAGTACGTCCTGAAGCAGGCTGAGAAAGTCACGCTGAGCTAGCTCGCGCGCGCGATCGATCAGAAAAGGTATTGGGCTCGATGGCTCTGTACTTCTGAAAAATGTCGCCACATGATTTAGAAGCAGCAGAGCCTGCGCGCGCGTTTCTGTCGAGAAAACAACATCTTGCTCGCCTATCCCGTTAACGTGCGAGGGCGTTTCGGGAGCCGGCAGCACCGCCATCCGTTCGATTGGCAACTCAAAAAATTTATCGCGACCGATATTGATGGCGGCGGCCTCCACATGTGCGGGAACCAGCATCCGCATTACCTCTACAAATGATTTGCCCACCATCTCGTGAGCCTGCCGGACGAGGAGAAGAGCGGGATTGGAGGGCTCGGATCGGGCAAAATATTCTGCAATGGCCTCCAGTGCGGCCGCGGCCTGTGGTTGGGATTTCACGGTGCCGACTTGCGGAAGTTCCGATGCATCACCCGGAACCTCTCCATTGCTCGAAGCAGCCGGCCCATCTTGGTTAACCTCCACCGCGGCCGGATCGCGCTGTCTGACTAATTGCTGAAGCCAGCTCGCAATCCCGTCCACCGTGCCTGCGAGGCGCTCGAGGCTCAAAGGCCGGCTCGGACCTGCTTTGTCGAGCCAGATCGTTTTTATCCGTGCGATGACGGCGGCCAATTCGTTGAACTTGGTGCTGATCGTCTTGAGAACGTCGAGGTCGGTCTCTGCGACGATGCGTTCCATCGTGGCGAGATCCAGATCGCTTTCCTCCGTCGAGGCAATCTCGCCCTTGGCCACTTGATAGGCGCGATAAGTGATCACGCCGTACCGGCGGTTATCGATCAGCGGTTGGAATTGTAACGGATTGACGACGGTGGGAAGCACATCGAGAGATTCGATCGTGACCCCACGATATGTGAAATCGCCATTGTCATCGCGCGGATGAACAGTTGCCCACTGCGTCTCCAGAAGAGACGCAATCGCGACAAGACATCTGGTAAAACCTGTCAAATCGCGGTTGAGGATCGAGAGTTTTGCCAGCAGAACAAGCACGCGCAGATCGCGCGTGCGCGCCAGAAGAGGCTTCGCCGCCGCAAGCGGCGTTTCGAAATCGACTGCCTTGGGATCGAACCGCCCGCGTTCCCCGCTCGGCTTCACGACTTCGAAGTAGGACATCGGCAGCAGCGGTTCCGTGCCGGCGAAGAAATTGAGGTATTCAGCATTGCCTTCAGAATCGAGGTCGGGACCACTCGGATCTTCCGCGGAGACGGGAATCGTCAAGGGCTCGAAATCCAGCATCTGAATGCCGTTCATTTCTCAGCGTGCTTATTGCGGCGCCGGGTAAATACATTATCGGCAATGGGCAGCTCTGACGGCTCGCGCCGAGGCCGGCTCATCGCCCTGCAACACATCGATCATGACATTTTTTCGTGAACCGGCAACCCCTTATCGCCGACTTATGTGAGACGGATAGAAGTTCGAGCCGCGCCCCTACGCGTGGCGTTCACCGGTTTGCGGTTCGAATATACTTAACGGCGGGCAATCGTCTTTCCTTGATGAGGAGATACGCTAAAGTCCTCCCAAAGAATTCTACGATTTAAGTCGGTGCCTTACTGTTTTATTGGAGCTTGTCGCTCACATGGTGCTTACCCAGGATACTCGCATCTGCGAGCTCACGACACCGCTCGGCAAAGATGTCCTGGTTTTCGTGAGCTTGGAAGCAACTGAAGGTTTGAGCGAGCTTTTCGAATTCCAAATCGATTGCCTGAGTGAAAAGCCTGACATCGATTTCGACAAGGCGATCGGCCAGCAATGCACGCTTAAAATAAAGATGTATGGGAAGGAGCGCGAGTTCAGCGGCATCCTCGTGGAAGCGCGATGGCTCGGCTCCAAAGACACGTACTACAGCTACCGCATTTTGCTCAGGCCTTGGCTTTGGCTGCTGTCGCGGACCTCCGATTGCCGCATATTTCAAGATAAAAAGGCATCCGAGATCATCAAGGACGTCTTCAAGGAACGCGGATTCGATGATGTCGAATTCAAGTTGAGGGAAGACTCTTCGAATCCGAAGCTCGAATATTGTGTCCAGTACCGGGAAACCGATCTCAATTTCATTAGCCGGCTGATGGAGCAACACGGCATCTATTATTTTTTCAAGCATGAGCGCGGAAAGCACACTTTGGTGCTGGCGGACTCGCAATCTTCGCACTCTCCCATCGATGGCCTCGCATCCATTCCTTACGTCGCCCTGACCAGTACCGACCGACGTAAAGAACAGATCATTCACAATTGGAGTGCGGAACGGCGCTTCAGAACGGGCAAGATCGAACTCAATGACTACAACTATCAGAAGCCCAACGCGCAAATGGTCAGTGACGCAAAGGGTTCCGAACACTACACGCGTTCGGAAATGGAGATTTACGATTATCCCGGCAAGTACAAGGAGAAGTCGGACGGCGAGCGCTATGCGAAAATTCGGCTTCAATCGGAGCAGGCGCTTGATCACCGTCGGAGCGGCAACGGCGAAGCAGTGAACCTGTTCCCCGGAGGCCTGACAAAGCTTGAGCGCCATTGGCAGGATTCGGAAAATGTCGAATACCTGGTCGTGCGGGCGACGCATTCGTTTGTGATGGAGGCGTACCGCTCCGGGAGCGGAGCCGGCGGTCGCGAGAGCTACTTCGGAGCCTATGAGTTTCTGCCGAGCAAGCAGCCGTTTCGCGCTCCGATTGTTACAGCCAAGCCGGTCATCAATGGCATCCAGACGGCCAAGGTGGTCACAAAGGACGACGACTCCACCGAAGAGATCGATGTCGAAGCGCTCGGTGAAATCTATGTGCGCTTCTATTGGGATCGAAAGAAGAAGCGCTCGTGTCGCCTGCGCGTTGCGCAGGTTTGGTCCGGCAAACGCTGGGGCGGTCAGATCATTCCGCGTGTTGGCCAGGAAGTCGTCGTTGAATTCCTTGAGGGCGATCCGGACCGTCCGCTCGTAATCGGCACTGTGTACAATGACGAATACAAGCCGCCTTATGATCTGCCGTCGAAGAAGACAATTGCCGGCTTAAAGTCCGATTCCACCAAAAACGGTGGTGGGTACAACGAGTGGAATTTCGAGGACAAAAAGGGTTCCGAGAAGATCACCGTTCATGCCGAAAAAGATCACGACGTCGTAGTGCGTGATACCGAGACTCGCACGATCGGCGAAAATTCCTTTGGAGGCGCCTCGCGGCGGACGACTATCAAGCGCGGTGACGACAAGCTCGATATCGAATTGGGAGGGCAGCACATCTCGATGATGCTGGACCAAACGGTCGATGCGGGCACGACGATCACCATGACCGCCAACCTGGAGATTGTTCTCAGGGTCGGTGCCAGCATCATCAAGATCGACCCGACCGGGATCATGATCAATGCGCCGACAGTGACTATTCAGTCTCTGGGTCCGCTGGCCATGCATGGAACGCCGGTCGCCATTGGGTGACATGGGAGATGACGCAGGTTCGATTTAGCACGGTGCAAGATCTTTTCGAGGCGTACCCAACGGCTGGCGAGGATATTGGCAAAGGTGATCCCGGCCTGCAGTCGCTGGACTTTCTTCGGCAACTCGTCGACGCGCACGATTGGGAGCCGGCAATTTCGCTTTGCGCCTATCTGTTGCCAAGAAGAGAGGCCGTGGCCTGGGGCTGCCGCTCGCTCCGGCGGATGGTTGACCACTTCGAAGCGAGCGAGGATCGGGCGATCGCTTACGCTGAAGAATGGGCCGAGCAGCCGGAAGAATGGCGCCGAACGCGAGCCCTGGCGCTGGGCAATCGAAACAACCGGCGCGCGGCGACGACTTGGCTCGCGCTCGCCGCCGGCTGGTCGGGAGGCAGCGTGATGCCGCCCGAATGCGAGTATCGCGAAGCGCCGCCGGAACAGACTGCAAGAGCGGTCCGCGTTGCTCTCTTTGTAGGTTTGTCCCGCCTGCCTCGCGAAGCCAGGGACGGGATAATGACGCCTTGCCTGGAGGATGGTATTCAAGCTGTGCGCGGCGAACCGCGCGCTGGGCGATAGCAGGAAGCTTCGATGGCGCTTCGTTTCAATATTGAAAACGAGAGCAGCTTGCCGGACGGCGGGCCGGTGTCCTTTACGGTTACGGGCAAGCGGACCGTCGATATTGGCCGAGATCGCCATCTCGACTGGACGCTGCCGGATCCGGCGCGGCTGATCTCGGGAAAGCATTGCGAAGTGCATTACCGCGATGGAGGCTATTGGCTGCACGACGTCTCCACCAACGGCACGTTTCTCAATGGCGCCGATCAGCGCATGCGCGGTCCGCACAAATTGCGAAGCGGCGATCGCTTTATTGTCGGGCATTATATCATCGGCGTTTCGCTGGATGCGGTTGAGGGCGAGGGCGTCGACCATCGCGCCGCAAACGCCGCCGCAGCGCCCCCGAGGTCCGCCGATTATGCGGAACTCTGGAATGTCGATGGCGACGTGGCCCCGCCAGTGGATCGGCAGCAGTTGAAGACGCCCCGAGAATCCGCTCGACCCGTTAACCCAGAATTTCTGGATTGGGCAGCAAGCGTTCCGGAGCCCGACACCGGACGTGCTAGAGGCTCGCCCTTTCGCAACCCTAAGGATGATCATCACGAAGCCGATATGAGCTGGGCGAGCGGCAGGCGACCGGCGGCTCCTGTTGCGGAGCCCCCGCCGGCGGTGCCATCGCCCCGGCGGCCTGTCTGGACAGACGAGGAACCGCCGTGGCCGGACAAGCGACGCGGCGGATCGGGACGGATTGCATCGGACCAGGCATTCTCCGAGCCAGCATCACAACAGCGTTGGAGAGAGCCTCCTGCTGGTCTGGTTGAGCCGCTGCACACAACGTCCGAGAAGCCGGCGTCGCGCATCTTTACGCGCGATGACGGTGCCGCCCCTCCGAACATCGCGCCACCCGATGTAGGTAAGGCCGCGGCGACCGAATTTTTTCGGCACCTTGCAAAAACCATCGGAGTGCCCGAGAGCTTTTTCGCCCAGAAGGACGCGGCCGAGTTCGGAGAGCAGGTGGGAGCCATTCTGCTGGTTACGGTCGGCGGTTTGATGGAGCTGCTGCAGGCGCGCATTCAGGCGAAGCAGATGGCCCGCAGCGCAAATCAGACGACGGTCCAGGCCGTGGAAAACAATCCGCTGAAGTTTTCTCCAACGCCAGAGGATGCAATGCGTATCCTCTTTGGTCCGCCAACCCAAAGTTATCTGGATGCGCGTGCCGCTTTCACGCAGGCATTCGGAGATCTCAAGTCACATCAGCTAAAGACGTACGTCGCGATGCAACAAGCTGTTGTCCAGCTCATCGGCAGCCTCGATCCGACGGCGCTGGCTCGTGAGATCGAGGGCGGGCGATCATCGTGGCTCGGCTCGGGCAAGAGCAAGCTGTGGGACGCTTTTCTGGTGCGCTGGACCTCGCTAGTCGGTCATGACAGCAGCGCACCGGTGGACGCATTCATGCGCCATTTCGCAGAGTTTTATGACCGCGACAGGGCGGGCGGAAAATGAGGATGTCGAGGAGCTTCTAAACAAAGAACGGTGTTAAAATGACGCAGCAGCGTACGTAAGATGTCTTGGTACAGCAAGGTTTTCTGGTCTGAAGGTCTGTTTCTGCGTCCGCATCATCTGCAGCAGAATGACCGTTACGTCGAGCATTTGGTCGAAAAGCGCGTCCGCAGCGTCACTCCGTATCCATGGGGTTTTTCAGAACTCGAGATGGACCAGGACCTCGCCCAGCAAAGCAAGTTTGCCGTTCGCCGCGCGGCCGGCGTGATGCCGGACGGGACGCCGTTCGACATCCCCGCGGACAGCCCAATGCCTGAGGCGATCGACATCCCGGGCAGTGCCGCTGGTCAGATCATCTGGTTGACCATGCCCGTGGCTGCACCGAATACTCGCGAGGTCGATGAAGCCCGCGTCGATAGCGCCAGCCGTTATATTCGGCAAGCCGAGACCTTCATCGATTCCACCTCTTCACTTCGCATCGAAGAAGAAATCGATATCGCCTATCCTCGGCTGGCGTTTGAATTACGCAAGACCAGCAAGCCCGGTTACATGTCTCTCGGCATCGCGCGCGTCCTGGAAGTCCGCGACAAGCATATACTGTTCGATGACAAGTTTGTGCCGCCGCTGCTGCTATGCGCGTCCCATCCGGTGGTCGAGGGCTGGCTGAACAGCATTATCGGCTGGATCGAGACCAAGCTGGAGGAGCTTTCCCGCTATGCTGTCGATCCCTCGTCCGGAGGCGGGTTGCAGAGCGTCGACTATCTCGTGCTTCAGCTTTTGAACCGACAGATCCCGGTACTGCTCCATTTCCACAGATCAGGCTTCGTGCATCCGGAGCGGCTGTATGAGGAACTGCTGAGGCTTGCGGGTGAGCTTGCGACCTTCGCCACCTCGGAGCGACGCGCGCGTGACTATCCGGACTACGACCATGATGATCTGGAAAGCGTGTTCACGCCATTGATCCGAGACATCCAGGATTTCCTGAGCGCGCGACTGGGACGCCGGGCAATTCGTCTGGAGATCATCGAGCGCGCGCAAAACGCTTTCGTCTCGCCAATTCGCGACCGTTCGCTGTTCCGCAACGCGACGCTGGTGCTCGAGGTCGCGGCGCGCCGGCCGCTGGTCGAAATACAGAACGACTTTCCGCACCTTTTCAAGGTCGGGCCCAACACCAAGATGAACGAGATCGTGCACGCGAACTTGCCGGGCGTGCCGCTGGTGCATCTGCCGACGCCGCCAACGCATATTAGAGCCATCACCGATCACGTTTACTTCTATCTGGACCGCAAATCGCCGCTGTGGCCTGATTTCAGTAATGCCGCATCGATCGGAATGCATTTCTCCGGTGACTGGCCGGAACTCGAACTTCACCTATGGGCGATCCTGGAAGACCGCCAATGAACGACAAGGACAAACCGGTAAATCCCTTCGGTCGGGTTGAGCGGACGATCATCCGCCCCAATCCGGGTGGAAGACTGCCGCAAACTCCTGTCCCTCAGCCGCCCGCCGCTGATGTCCCGGGCATGCCGCCCCGCGCGCCGTATTCGCCGACGCCTCCGTCGACAAGTCCGTCCTCGTCGTATTCCCCGCAGCCTCCCGGCTATGCGCCGGCACCTTCGAGTCATACGCCCGAAGAGTGGATTTCGACGCCGACAACGCCAGTGCCGCCGCCGTCAGCGCCGCCCGCCGGACGGATGTTGCGCGTCGACGAATTGGTCGCGCCCAATGCCAACCCGATCATGCGCGCGGCGGGACCGCTGCTGCAGCTACTCGGACGGTTGCGGGTCGCTCTGATGCGCGCGTCATTTGCAAGCTTGATGGAGCAGGTCGCGGACGCGGTAAAGTTTTTCGAGACGGACATCCGGTCGGCGGGCATATCCGAAAACCAGGCCAATACCGCGAAATACGTGTTGTGCGCGACGGCGGACGACATCGTGCAGCATATTCCGACTGAAGACCGGCATGTCTGGACGCAATATTCGATGCTGAGCCGCTTCTTCGGTGAACGCGTCGGC
Organism: Bradyrhizobium sp.; assembly: GCF_035273305.1. Taxonomy (GTDB): domain Bacteria; phylum Pseudomonadota; class Alphaproteobacteria; order Rhizobiales; family Xanthobacteraceae; genus Bradyrhizobium. The sequence goes on from NZ_DATEPI010000240.1 coordinate 18,170, forward strand.
GGCGTACGGTTTTTTGAAATCCTCGATCACCTCAAGACCGACCCGCTGGTGAACTACCCGGTTCTGGAGCTGCAGCATGCGTGCCTCGCGCTTGGCTTCCAGGGCATGCACCGCACCTCGCCAAATGGTGTCGCCAGTCTGCAAATCATTCAGCGCAACCTATACGAAACGTTGCGCCGGGTTCGTCCGAAATCCAACGCCGACCTGTCGCCGCACTGGCGCGGCCAGGAGTTGGCCAATCGCCGGCAGCGCGTTCGCGTCCCCGTCTGGATGGTCGCAGCAGTCGTCGCAGCGCTGCTCACTGCAGGTTTTTTCACGCTGCGGGCACTGCTTTCAGGCCGGGCAGAAAATGCCGCACAGGTGGCACTTGCACTGCATCCGGCCGATCCGATCGAGCTGAAACGCCGAATCATCGCGCCGCCACCGCCGCCGCCACCACCGCCTCCCGATCGTATCACTCAGCTGCAGCGAATTCGAAATGCGCTCGGCGCTGAAAAGCTCGCTTGTGCGATGACGGCGGATCAGACGGGCAGCTACATTATCATCAGGGTCTGCGATCTCGTCCTGTTCGCACCCGGAGAGGCGAGCGTGCTCGACGCGTTCAAACCGGTCGCGGCGCGGGTCGCCGCCACGCTCGATAGGGAGCCGGGGCACATCAAGATCGTTGGGCACACTGACAGTTCACCGATCCATACCGTGCGCTTCCCCTCGAATTTCGAACTTTCGGTGGAGCGGGCGAAGGCCGTCGCTGCCGTACTCAAGCTTGGCCTTGCCAATCCGAGCCGGGTCGACATCGAAGGGAAGGGGCCCGACGTGCCCATCGCCAGCAATTCGACGCCGGATGGCCGCGCCAGGAACCGGCGTGTTGAGATATTTATAGAGCGCAGCGAATAGCGAGACTGGACAAGCCAGGATGCTTCCGAAGCAAATTCTACGTATCGTTTTATACGGCGTCGGGCTCGGTTCGCTGGCGGCGGTCGTCTACTTTGCTGGACCGCTTATCGCCATTGGAGATTGGCATCCGCTTGAAAATACGATCGTTCGAAACATTGTCATTCTTCTTCTGGCCGCCATTGTCGCGGCATTCGTCGGCTTCAGTTTGTTCCGGCGTCGCCAGGCCGCCAGCCAAATCGCCGAAGGCATCGGTGGCGCCGAACAGACGGTCAATGATGAGCCCGTCCTCAAGGAGCGCATGAACGACGCGCTTGCGACGCTCAAGACTGCCAGTGGTAACAAATCGGGCTATCTGTATGATTTGCCATGGTACGTCATCATCGGCCCGCCCGGCGCTGGCAAGACCACGGCGCTTGTCAATTCGGGTCTGAAATTCCCGTTGGCCAGAGGCGCGACCCCCGCGGCAGTCGCGGGCGTCGGCGGCACGCGTTACTGCGACTGGTGGTTTACGGAAGAGGCCGTTCTGATCGATACGGCCGGCCGCTACACGACGCAGGACTCCGACTCTAAAAGCGATAAGGAAAGCTGGTTCTCGTTCCTCGACCTGCTGAAGAAAAGCCGGCCGCGCCAGCCGATCAATGGTGTCCTCGTCGCCATCAGCATCGAAGACATACTCACGATGACGCGCCAGGAGCTGGCGGTGCATGCGGAAGCGATCCGCATGCGGCTGCTCGAACTGCATCAGCGTCTCAAAGTCAGTTTTCCGGTTTACGCCCTATTCACGAAAACCGACCTGGTCGCGGGCTTTACTGAATATTTCAGTTATCTCAACGAAGCCGGCCGGCGACAGGTCTGGGGCGCGACGTTTCAGACCGCGGACAAGAACAAAAATCTGATTGGCGACATTCCGAACGAGTTCGATCTATTGTTGGAGCGCCTCAGCGAGGAAACCCTCGATCGGCTTCAGGACGAACCTGCGCCGCAGCATCGTGTCCAGTTGTTCGGTTTCGCCGCACAAATGGCGCGGCTGAAGTCACAAATCCACGATTTTCTCAATCAGATCTTCGAGCCCACGCGATACCACGTCAACGCCAGCCTTCGGGGATTCTACTTCACGTCGGGAACGCAGCAGGGCACCCCGATCGATCAACTGATCGGATCGTTGGCTCGTACGTTCGGCGCAGAGGAAGTCTCGGCGAACGCATATCATGGTTCTGGCAAAAGTTTTTTTCTGACGAACCTGATCACGAAGGTCATTATTGGTGAAGCCGATTGGGTCTCGACGGATCGTGGCGCGGTTCGGCGCGCATTGATACTCAAGGCCGTCGCGCTGTCGTTGATTGGCCTGCTGGCAGTCGGATTGGGTATTGCCTGGCTCACCAGCTACAAAAAGAACTCCGACCTGATAGAGCAGGCCGTTAAGATCGACAGCGATTATGCAGCGGCTGGCTCGCCGCTGATCAAGCAGACTCTCATTGCCGATCATGATCTCGATAAGGTTCTGCCTCTTCTGCATCGCTTGCGAAACATGCCGGTGGGATACGCCACCCGCGACGCGAAAGTACCGCTGTCGCAGCGCTATGGATTAAGTCAGCATGCGCGGCTGTTGTCGTCGTCAGATGCTGCCTATCATACGGCGCTCGAACGCATGTTCCGCCCGCGCCTGCTTTATCGGCTGGAGGAGGAGCTCAATGCTAAGCTCGGTGACCCAGCTTTCGTCTATGAAGCGCTCAAGGTCTACCTGATGCTCGGCGGTCAGCATCCGCCCGACCGCGAGCTGATCAAATCCTGGATGCAGCGCGACTGGGCCAACAATCTTTATCCGGGCGCGAGCAACGCGGAGGGCCGTCGGCTGCTGGAGGACCATCTCACGGCCATGTTCGATCTGGAAACCGAGCAGCCGCCTCTGGTCGAGCTCGATGGTCGCCTGATCCGGGAGGCGCAGAATTCGCTCGCGCGCCTCAGTGTGGCGCAACGGGCCTATGAATTCCTGAAATCGGAAGCGCGGACCTCGACGGCGGGCGACTGGGTCGTCACGCGCAAAGGCGGTCCGGATGTCTCGGTCGTTTTCGAGAGCACGGCAGGGCAGTCACTCGATAGCATCCGGGTTCCGGCATTCTTCACCTACGCTGGCTTCCAGCAAATGTTCATCGCGAAACTGGCTGGTCTATCGGACCGGATGAAGCGAGATCGGTGGGTGCTGGGAGAGGCTGGACAGCAGACCGCGATTGGCCAGCAATATGACGCGCTGGCCGGTGATCTCCTGAATGTCTATTCCAATGAATTTGTCACCACCTGGCGCGCTGCGCTTGGAAGCCTCCGTTTGAAGAAGCTGATGGCGGACAAGCCCAGATACGAAGCGCTGCGTGCGCTCTCTGCGCCGACCTCGCCCCTACGCCAAATTCTTGAATCGATCCGCGATGAGACCGCGCTTACAAAGGAGCGGCCGAAGCCCTCCAACGCACCCGCGACGCCTGCTGCGCCCACGCTGTCAACGCCGGCGCTGTTCAACACGCAGGATGGCTCACCGGGGGCGAGGATCGAAGCGCAGTTCAAGCCCTTTCATTCGCTGCTGGAGGGCGACAGCACACGACGGCCGATCGATTCCATCATTGCCAACCTGAACGATGTCGCGCAGAACCTGACGTTGATCGTCGAAAACCCGCAAATGACGGCGCAGGCGACGGCATCGTTGCAGACGCAGGTCGCGGCGCTGCGCAACAACGCCGCGCGCATGCCGCCGCCGTTCTCCGATATGCTTCGCGGCGCCGCCGCCGAATTCGAAGGCGGCATCGCGGCATCGACGGCGGGGCAACTGCTGCAATCCTTGCGCGATCAGGTTACGCCATTTTGTCAGCAGACCATTTCAAACCGCTATCCGTTCGTACGAAGTGGCAGCCAGGAGGTTCCGCTCGGCGATTTCGCCAAGCTGTTCAGTCCAAACGGCATCATCGACAAGTTCTTCAGCCAGTACCTCGCGCCTTATGCGGACACATCCCGCCCGGATTGGGCGTGGCGCAAGGACAGTCCGGTCGGGCGTTCGCTATCGCCGGAAACGCTGAGGCAGTTTCAAACCGCGGCCTACATACGTGACGCATTTTTCCAGACTGGGGGGAGCATGCCGACGGTGTCGTTGGCGATCAAGCCGCCCGGCTCGGCCGGTCCTGGTGTCGATGTCAAAACCGAAATTGGCGGAACGGTCATCACAAGCCCGGGCTCGCCGGGCATCGCTCCCGGTTTCGGCGCGCCGCCGCCGCCACAACCGCAAAGTTCCGGGCCGACCACGGTGCAATGGCCCGGTCCGTCAACTCGCACGGCGATTTCGGTCAGCAACGAAACCGGACCGCCGTCAGTCCTGGAGCGCACCGGCCCGTGGTCTTTGTTCCGAATGCTTGAAGCGGGTTCACTGAGCGCCAAGGGAGATACTGCCAGCGCCAACTTTATTGTGGCCGGACGGGAGTTGAATTACCAAATTTCAACCGGGTCGGTTCGCAACCCGCTCAATCTGGCGATCCTTCGGGATTTCCGCTGTCCGAGCGGGATTTGAGCGACATGCGCTGTGGCCTATTTGGAAAGCTGAGTGCAAAGCGGGACTTCATCGCGCTCGCAACGCCGCGTAATTTTCTGGAAACTTGGGAGCCTTGGGTGCAAGCGTCGCTGTCGGCGAGCCGGCACCAACTGGGCGATCGATGGCAACAGGCATTTTTGACAACTCCGGTCTGGCGGTTCTGGCTTGGTGCGGCGATATGCGGATCGACAGTTGCCGGCGCGATCATGCCTTCGCTTGATGGCGTCGGCCGGTATTATCCGCTCACGTTGCACGCGGTCGGCGATGCCGGCGCGCCGATTGCGCCTCCGGACATCGACGCGCAGGACGAATGGTTCAACGTGGGCGAAAATTTTTTGTTGTCGACGCTAGATCGCGCTATGGCATTTGAGGATATCTCGTCAGCATTGGACCGTCTTCCGGTTCCGCGAACTCGAATTAGCGATGAACATGACGAAAGAATCGTTTCCCTCGGCGACGGGATGGCAGGGATGATCTCGGCCGTCGACGGATTTAGCGCTTCATTGTCCAACCTTCGCGCCGCCAGTCCCGAGGTATACGCCGCGGCGAGCTTTTGGTGGACGAGCGGCGGCGGTGAATTTCCGCCGCTGGTTTTGAGTTGCCGCGGATTGCCCGACGCTTACCGCTATTCGACCCTACTCACGGGCGATCTGGGAGAAATCGCTGCCGTCGGATGATCAAAGACATTGCTCTCGCCTGCGTATAAGCAATGCGATAAAGAACGGAATACTGTGAACCCGGCTCTGACTTTGTAATTGCGGTCCCTTTGGTCGATGCAACTTTCACCGCTCGATGTCGGAAGCGTGACGCATACCGGGCTGGTTCGGGAGCGCAACGAGGACTCCTGCCTGGTGCGCACCGACATTGGTCTTTGGGCCGTCGCCGACGGCATGGGCGGCCACGAGGCCGGCGATATGGCCAGCCAGATCGTTGTCAGGTCGCTTGATGGCATCGCGGTGCCCGCATCGTCAGCCGAACTACTGCAACAATGCGAGGAGCGGATTTTTCGCGCCAATCAGGAGATCATGGACCTCAGCAGCGCGCGCAATGGGGCCATCATCGGCACCACGGCTGCGATCCTGCTTTTGCGTGAGGAGCATTATGCGTGCGTCTGGGCTGGCGACAGCCGAGTCTACCTGATCAAGGATGGTTCTATCGGACAGGTTTCCCGCGATCACACCGAAGTAGAAGAATTGGTCGCAGGTGGGGCGCTGTCTCGCGAGGACGCAAGGAACTGGCCCAACAATGTGATCACCCGTGCGGTTGGTGTGGCGCCAGATCTTGAACTTGAGGTCGTTACGGGCCCCGTTGCACCGGGCGATGTTTTCGTGCTCTGCAGCGACGGCTTGACCAAGCATGTGCACGACGACGAAATCCTCGAACAAGTAACTTCGCGTAATGCGCAAGCATCCTGCGAGGCGATGCTTGCGCTGGCGCTCGAGCGCGGAGGGACTGACAATGTAAGCGTGGTCGTTGTTCGTGTGCTCCCGGCGGTGCGCCGATCCTCGGAGCCCACGAATTCGCCCGCCATGATCCATCCCGGGCGACCATCATGACTCCCAACAAGCCATTCACCCCTGGATATCGCGGCGTGCCACCGGGCACGCGTCTTAATGGCATCTACGAAATCGACGAGATGATTGGCGCGGGCGGCATGGGCGAAGTCTACAAGTCGCATGAAATACAGACGGGCGCCGCGGTTGCCATCAAAATGTTGCTCCCGGAGATGGCTGAGAACGAAGCCGCGCTTGGGCTGTTCCGCAGGGAAGCGGCGGCGCTGCATAACCTGCCTCACGACGCCATCGTTCGCTACTTCCTGTTCACGGTAGAACCTGTCTTGCAGCGGCCGTATTTGGCGATGGAGTTCGTCAACGGCCGCTCGCTTTCGGATATGCTGGAGGAAGGACCCCTGAGCTTCGAAGCTCTGGTGAAATTGATGCGTCGTATCGCGTCGGGGCTGCAGGCCGCGCATGAACACGGAGTTATCCATCGCGACGTGTCCCCGGACAACATCATCATCCCGCTAGGGGACGTAACGCGAGCCAAAATCATCGATTTCGGCATCGCACGCTCAGCTCAGTTTGGTGACAAGACCATCATTGGCTCTGGCTTCGCCGGCAAAGCCAACTTCGTCTCGCCCGAGCAAGTCGGCTTGTACGGCAACGAAGTGACGGCAAAGTCCGACATCTACAGCCTCGGTCTGCTGTTGTTCTATTCTTTGACTGGTCAGAAGCTCGACATGGGCGGGAGCCAATTTCAGCTTGTCGAAAAGCGCCGGAGGGTGCCCGACCTGGGCGGCGTCGACGCGCGAATCCGACCGCTTCTAGAACGAATGATGCAGCCGGATCCGGCCAATCGGCCGGCCAGCATGACGGAAATCGTCGACTGGCAAATTTCCGTTCCGCGAACAACCGATGGCGCCGATTCCGCACCGCAAATGCACCACGCCCTGCCGATAGGCCAGCCATTCACAACTCAATCCGGTCATCGCGCCTTGTGGATGACATCGGCCGCTGCTGCCGCGGCTGTTCTTTTGGCAGCGGGAGGGTACGGGTTTTACAGCTTTGTCTGGTCTGAGCCGAAGATGGTTGTTTCGCCGCCACCGCCACTCGGTCAAAAATCCACACCGATCAGGCCCGAGCCGAATGTTCAGCCTGCGCTGGCGCCTACCACGCTTCCTCCAAAAATCGAAGGACCATCGAACCGTGCGGATCAAATTCGCAAATATGTTGAGCAGTACGATGGCGGTGATTGCTTTTTTATGCTGCCGGTTGCGATCAGTTCGGCAGCCGCTGTGATCGAGGGGTTTGGCACGTCGACGGCGCCATTCGATGCGTTCGAAAAAGCGTTCAAACGCGATCAGGGCTTCGAAGCCGCGATCGGCGTCAGGCAAGTCACTCAAGCGCAATGTCCGGCGATCAAATTCCTCAGCCAGCTCGGGACCAATCAAGCGCGCGCGCCAAGGATCAATCTTGCCTCCGTCGAAGTAAAGGATGGCGAGACGCTGAACGGCACCATCGAGAATTTTGCCAATCGCATTGTCGAATTGCTTTTGGTCTCCGAGAACGGCCAGGTTCAAAGCCTGTCCTATCTGCTGAAGCCGGGCACGGATTCTCTATCCTTTTCCATAGGTATGCAGCGAAGCGGCGCTGCCGGGGCAGGCCCCCAGCTCATCATGGCGGTCGCTACCACCCAGGTTATCGCTTCGCTGCGACAGCCGCGACCGATGGCTGCCGACACTTTCTTCCTTCAGGCCCTGAGCGAAGCCCAGCGTAGCAACCTGACGATTTCGACAGCGGCGCGATATATCCGGCTCAAGCCCTGAGATACGGCGCAACGAAAAGCAATATGCAGCTCGTGAGCTCAAAATCTGCCCAGTATCAGGATCTTTAGATCCTGGTCGGGCGTGAAGTCATTAGCGCTGAATTCCATCGCGTTGGGCGAAATCGGCTTCAGGCGGCCGGCACAGAAGCTGACCAGGCGATCGCCGCCGCTATCGATAGCCAGTTTGAAGGATCTGATTGGGCCAGCCCAGTTCGCGCCGGTGGAGAGCACGTAACTTATACGACGTTCCTGGATCATCGCAGCATTAAGCTGACCCTTTCCAGCGCGCTTGTCCAAATCCGCCAGAAAGGCATCAGTAATGCAGTATTGCTTGCGATAGCGTTGCACTTCCGCCGAAAGCGATTTGTTGTTGCGCAATACCCAACGCAGGATGGTGTCCGAACTGGTGCCGACACTCGGGCGGTATTGGTGCTCGACCACAACTTTCCGATCCGGGGGAAAGGTCTGCTGGCGTACGGCAGAAGTTTTCGCAATCCAGGCCGCGGCATATTGCTGCCTGCCTTTATCGTTGGTGCCAGCGGGCATGAGAAGGCCTTCATCCGCAAGCTTTGCTCGGGTTGCTTCGGGCAGATCGGCAACACGAATTTCGCTTTTCCCGATCGGGAGCATGGGCAATTTGAATTGACGGAGCAGGGCGCTCACGTCCTTGCCACCTACCGTCGCACGTTGATCCAGTTGGAACTTTGCCGGAGCCCCGTCGATCGTGGTTGCGAAGTCGACGAAATTGACCGGGTCGCTAGAGGGCAGTGCGATGCTCTCCCCTTCGGATAAGTCGATGTCCGGCAGCGGAAAGGCAACGGTCAATGTAACCGGCTTGTCAGATGTATTGGCGAATTGATAGCGAACCTGGACGCGATCGAGTGAGATCCGCAGATCCTCACTTTCGATTGCAATGGTGTTGCTCCGGAGAAATTGCAAGCCACCGATTGACAACTCCGCGGCGGAATCGTTGGCGCTAACCGCGTCAGGCCGCGCCAAAACCGCGAGCACCAATGCTGCAAATTGGTAAGCTATTTGCCTTCGCATTTGGCCGCTCCTAGATGCGCCGCAGCATAGCAGGTTCAGTCGATCGGTCGGTAAAGGTCGCCCCATTCCGGCTTCCACACCGCGTCGGGGTCGCACACGACAATTGCGACTTTCATGTCGTTGGCAAGGCGGATCGCGCCACGATAGGCATCCTGCGCGGGGAGTTGGGCACTGACACGATCCGTACTCAACCGGCCGCCACTCGCGGTTGCTGGAAATGCAATCGATCCGGTTTCACCATCGGTTTCGCGCCTTAAAACCAGCGTCACCGCATCGGGTTGAATTTCGTCTACCTGCTCAAACCGGTTCCGTGCCATGATTTCCAACAGCAATCGGGTTTATGTTATCCAATAGCTTAGTGTATAATATTCCTCTTAGACAAAACAGATCACATTCGAGCCCTTAATTCATTTGGCCCAAGGCCCTTGCAGGCCGGAAGTTTGTTGCAGGAGCAGGATCGTACTGACGACCAGCAGATAAAGGGCGGCCAACCTATCAAGTGAGATCGGTGGCAGTTCAGTTTCGTATTGAGGCGAACATGTTTCGTCAAAATTTGATTTGGGCAATCACGATAAGCTGCGCGTGCTGTTGGTTTGAAGCGGCTGTGGCCGACGACGTCGTGGTGCGGAAGTTTTCCAGTGGCTCGACGGCCGCCTCAGTCGGGATCGTGGATGCCAGTGAGGACGTGGAGATCGCCGGCCCACAGGCGCTAACGTCGGATGCGGACGGCAATCTTTTTCTCCTTGATCAAGTCAATGCCCGCATTCTCCGGTTCAATCCAAAGCAATCAGGAGATGAACCCAGCATTCTCAAGATGCCGGCAACCATTCAAGCGAGCGATCTCGTTGTAAGCAAGAGCGATATCCTGGTGTGGGACGGCTCGGTGCGGACGCTCAAACCGACGGACCAACCGTCTACCCGCGGGCTTGATGGCGATGCTGTTCAGCTCGAAGAGGTTTCTACGAGGGGTGTCGACGATCGGTTTGCCACCTCGGCTTTCGCGCAAATGGGTTCGCAGCCGCCTGGCAGCGCCTCGGATCTGCTCGATCAGAGCACGCGCGACGTGATCATTAAAAAAACCCGGCAACCCGATCGTCAATATATCTCATCCCGCGGCAAAGGCTCGATCATCGCGGACGTCATTCCCAACAAAGGGGAAAGCAGCGTACGAATCGAAGTTCGAACTATGGAGACCAACGAGACGATTGCGTCGCTTACCTTACGAGTACCCAACAAATTAGGCACAGTCGAGTTTTTGGAAATCGACAATAGCGACCGGTTCTATGTTCTGGGTGAAAATATTCCGGACTCAGGGAAGGCTTCTACCTTCGTGGCGCGCTATGCGCCTAATGGCAAACTCGAGGGAATTTACGAGCTGCCCCTGCAGAATTTGCCGCTGACACGGCGCTTTGTCACGGTTTCTGGCGATGGGAACGTTTATTTCCTGCGCACCAGAGCGACAGCAGTAGATGTCGTCGGAGTCGGTTTCCGGCAGCTTCGAAACTCATCGATCGTCGATCTTCGTCTTCCCGGCACAACGAACCCCTCGGTTGCTAGCAAGTCGGGCGCCAATTCGCGTGGCAAATTTGACGCCATTGCCGCGGTGCGTCCCTCCAATCGTCAGCAAACAATCGAGACTGCTTTTGCGTTTGAGGGCCTGCAGTGGAAGGTGACGCCGGCGAATTATGGCAGCGATCCGGATACTGCTTGCACGGGTTTCAATCGCATTCGCAGGCCATGGTATCTGCAGGGCAAGCTCAATCAAGAGGTGAGGGGTGTACCCTATTGCTGGGGGTGTCACGGATCACTCGCAAATTTTCGCCAGCGCGTTGAGAGCGGCACCATGGCCGGCAACGTCTGCACCAGGAATGCTCCAAGGCCCGATGTCGCTGGCGTGGATTGCTCAGCATTCGTGAGTGCAGCATGGGGACTCTCTATTCACTACACTACCGCGGCCATTCCGGCGATTGCCAAGCCGCTTGAGAATCCCTGGGATCTGAAGCCAGGCGATGCGCTCAACAAGCCGGGATCTCACGTCATGCTCTTCCTTCGCTTCACCCCCGATCGCAAGGCCGAAGTAATGGAATCATCAACTGGCGGGTGCAATGGACGGGTCTGTCGCAACGTCTATCCGCTCGCGTCATTATTAGAGCGTGGCTACGTTCCCGTGCGTTTTCGCGCGCTTGCCGAGGACAACACGACCGTCGCCGCGAGTGTCTATCAAAGGCCGGATCCATCGAGCAACTCGCCTGTTGGCAGCTCGAAAAGGCCGATCCGTCAGAAACGATGAACCTCCATCTTAACATCAGCGACAAAGTAACAAGGGCGGATCAGGCAAATCTATCTTGATACCAATGATTTACTTTCGAACATGGCGACATCCCGAAAATAGGTAAAAGCGGCGGTAGGGTAGGAGCGATGGCTAAGGACAGGATCATCTTTCTCGTCGTTCTGATCGCCGTCTGCAGTTTCAACGTGGACGCCAGCCGCGCCGCTAGCGTGCTTCAGATCAGCAATACGGATGGAGGACAGGTACGCGCGTTGGTTATCGGAATTGACGATTACCAGCACGTACGCAAGCTCAAAGGCGCAACGGCGGACGCCCGCGACATCGAGTCGACGCTGCAAGCCATGGGTGTGCAGGACGTCACTGCCTTGATCAATGATCAGGCAGACCGCTCGACCGTGCTTCGTGAAATCAGCGCGCTTGTGGAGCGCACCAAGACGAATGATCTGATCTTTTTGTCAATTGCCGGACATGGGACTCAGGAACCCGAGCGGATCAAGGGATCCGAGCCCGACGGGATGGAAGACGTGTTCCTGCTGCCCGCTTTCGAACCGACGGCTAGCGGATCGCAACAGCGCATTCTCGGCAGCGAGTTCAACCATTTTATCAAACAATTCGAATTGCGTGGCGCGAAGGTCATCTTCATCGCGGACACTTGTCATGGCGGCGGCATGGCGCGCGAGATCGACCCGCGCGCGGGGGAGATGAGCTTCAGGCAAATTCCGACTTATACGCTGCTGACCGACACGCTACAGCCGGTGTCCGACCCCAGTGATCCACGATCCGAACTCGATCTCGATCATACCGCGTTTCTGGCCGCCGTTGACCGTAGCACCAAGGCACCTGAGGTACGTATTCCCGGCATCGAAGGACTGCGAGGTGCCCTGAGCTACGCCTTCTCGCGCGCGCTCGAAGGTAATGCCGACGCCAATCACGATGGCAAAGTTACGTTGAAGGAACTGTTCGCCAATGTGAGGCAAGTGGTCTACCAGCTATCCGACCAGCGTCAGAACGTGGTTACGATGACTTCGCCCAACCTGTCTCCCGAGACGGATATTGCGTTTGCCTTAACGCGCGGGGTTTCATTGATTCAGGGGCCGATCGAAACCAGTCAATCACCAGCGCCTCTGCCCTCGGTGCCGGCCGCTGTCACAACCGCGGCACCGACATCCGGGCCGCCAATCAGCGGGCAAAATACAACAAGAACCGATGCGCCGATCCGACTGGCAGCACTCGATGGCAAAGTGAATTATTTCGCGGCGCTGACGCCCCGTGATGGGGGAGTTCAATCTGTCCAACCGACCGATAACCCGGATTTGATATGGGACCCGGTTTCGCACGACGTGATTTCGTGGGGAGACGTCGTCGCCTACGGCGTGGATATAGCTGATCTTGCGACAGTGATCGACAGAACCGCGGCGGTCCGGGCATTGAAGCGTATGGCGACGCAGTCGCCGCAGGTGATGCGGGTATCGCCGGATGACCGCCAGTATCACAACGACCAAACCGTGGAAATTGATCTGTCCGACGCAGCAGGTCGGGCGCTCGTGGTGTTTGATATTTCCGGCAATGGCACCATCCAGATGCTGTATCCGATCGGATCCGATGCTTCACCGGTTCAATCGGCGAGCTTGCGGCTTCCGCTTCGGGTACGCGAGCCGTTCGGTGCCGATCAAATCGTTGCCATCACGTCGAAGCAACGTATGGTCGAACTTGAGAAGGTCCTGCTTCAGGTGGACCGGCGCCGGGCGTCCGGGCAAGTTATCAAAAGCTTGCAGCGGTACATGCCTTCGGATGCGCGGATCGGCTCGATCGGGTTTTTTACGGTGCCCTGAATTACCTGACGAGAGCCATAATGCAGTCATTCGGATTTAGGGTCCTGGTCCAATCCTGTTTGAGCATATTGACCCTGTCGACCGCATCCGCGGGTAATGGTCCGTGGCTCAGCGGATCGCTTTTTCGACTTTCCATTGCGGCTCCAGCCGTTTCGCCGACGAGGGTAGCGCAAAAAGCGCTGGACCGAGGTAGCCAATACGCAACCGGCGTTCCGAACGCGACAGCACTAAACGTCCCGAACACCGCGAACGTGTCGCTTCAGATGTTTCCCGAGCAAACCGCCGGAGTAGGGACCAAGATTTCGTTTCGGGTGACTACCAAAAAGCCCGGCTATGTCCTCCTTGTCGATATCGATGCCAACGGAAGAATGTCCCAGATTTTCCCCAGCCCCGAATTGATCGCCGAATCGCAGGAGGCGGCGATGAATTTTCTGAAGCCAGGGGAAGAGATGTTGCTGCCAAACGCCGTTGCAAGAAAGCGCGGCTTCGAATATATCGCGACGCCGCCGTTGGGCCCGACCGCCGTGGTGGCAATTCTGAGCGATCGCCGCGTTCAAATCCTCGATCTACCTGATACCTCGCAGAAAACGCGTAGCGAGGCTGAAACAGTGGCATTGCTGGCTGAATGGACCAACCAGCTTCGCGTGCCTGATCCTGAGACCGGGAAATTGCAACAGAGCAACTGGTCGTTCGATATCAAGCGATACCGGATCCAATAGGCGTTGCACGATCGGTGCATGGGGCAACTGCATTTCGCAGGCCACGAACAGCGCCCTGCCACTGATCGAGATCGGTCGGTCGAACTCCAGTTCGGGTTTTCTCGAAACCTCGCGAATGGACGTTTGCTCAATTGCAAACTTGCACGTTTCCGCCGCCGCCCTCCGTGGGGCCGCCCTGTGCGGTCGTTCGGAATTCAAGGTGACATCCGCGTGCCACGGGGCGGCAGCCGCCGCGGTCGCATACGATCTGGCCTGTCGCTGCCTGCGGCTTCGGTGCGGCAGCCTGCGGCTTAGCTGGGGCGACGTCGGCGCCAGGTCGCGGCCGACTGGAGCTACGCGGAGCTTCATCAGGCTCGCGGCTGGCAGTCGGCGTCCGTCCGCGGCGTTTCTCGCATTCATTGTCCTCGTTGAGGAACGAGCCTTGGGCGCAGACGATCTTGCTGCAGCGTTCGCCAATCGGCTTGAAGCCGTGCTCACACACGAGCGGGCAGACGCGGGACGGTTTCAGCTTGATCGCATCAAGCGCGCCGAGTGTCGCGAACTTCGCCTCGAGTTTCGTGCCGGCGCGCTTATTGAATAACTCAAGCGAACGTCGCGATGCGGCGTTCCATTCGCCGTTAAGCGAACCGCTGAAGCAACCAACGCGGGTCAATTCGCTTTTTATGGACCTGGCAATCTCGGCATCCGAGAGGGCGGGCTTTTCGGTCTCCGCAGGTGGCAGCGCTGCCACCTGCTGACCAGGTTCATTGTCGGACGGCGCCGTGATTTCGATCCGCCTGGACGATCGTTGCGCTTGTACGAACGGCTGGTTGTCAGATCCGGCCACCGATGCGGAATTGGCTGGTGTCAAGCTTTCACGCAATCTCACGATTTGCGGCCGCAATTTCTCGCAACCGAGCTCGCGCTCGAACAAGATCACCTCGGCCAGGGATTGCGTCGCGCGCAGCCTTGAAAGTCTGGACTCATCCCGCTTGCAGGTTTCGATCGAATCCGGCGCGGTGGCCGAAACTGGCGGCGGACTCGGCGCAAGTGTCGGCGGCGTCGCTGAGCCCTGATCGGTGGGGGCTTGCGGCGAGAGTGCTGCGACGGATGTCCCAGTGCCTGGCCTTGCAGGTTCGTTGGCTACCGCTGCCGGCGCGGAAGTTCCGATCAGACTCTCGTGCAATCGGGCTACTTGCGGCCGCAGGCGATCGCAGGACAAATCCCTCTCGAACTGAAGCAGCTCCTCGACCGAGGCGCCATTGCGCAAACGCGCAAGCTTCGCATTGTCCTGATCACAGGAGCTATTGTTCGACGGTGACGCCGTCGATTGTTGCGGCGGCCCAATCGACGCTTTCGGCGCCATGGCAGGCGGCGTATTTTGCAAACCATTGTTCAGGTCTTGGCGCTCGACAGCGGCAAGCTTTGGCGAATCTCCCACTCGTCCCGCCGGGGAGTCCTGTTGGCCTTGAACTTTCTGAGCCTCCACGGGCGTTTTTGTGCGCTGCTCGTCCTGTGTCGGTTGAATCCTTTCACCGCCAACGCGCGGTGTGGCTGTCGCCACTTTTGCGGGCTGATCATTGGACCCGGTCGACGTGCGCGGTGCGGCCTGCTGAGCAGGCTTGTCCTGATCAGCCTTGCTCTGCTGGCCGAGAAGCCTCATGGCTTCCAGCTGTCGCGCCTGTTGCAGTTGCTTCTGTTCGCTATCGATCTCAATGCGCTGAATGCGATATCGAGCGTCGGAAGCATAGCTCGACGTCGGAAACCGATTGACGAAATCTCGCAGTGCGGCCGGATCCGCTGAGTCTTTGATGCTATCAAACGCGATTCGGTCGGTCTGGTTCAGATAGTAATCGCTTAAAAGCGATACGTAGGTTTCGGGTCGCTGGCGGCCCCCGGTGGCCGTATTGACGTCGGCAGCCACGCGTCTGAACAATTGCTCGATTTCAAGTCCGGGCTCCTTGAGGCGCTTCAAAAGTGCCGTCGTGAATGGGCTGTTGCGGCCCTGTCCGTCAGCCGCGACTTCATCCGCCGCCGTGGAATAGGCGATCACCGTTCCCTGCGTTTTGTCGATTCTGGCGAGCCCGCGAACCCCGCCCAATGCGCGGGTCTCTCCGCCCGCCTTCCGACGCAAAGTCTCAACGACCGGATTGTTACGGCAGGCATCCAGGATCATCACCTTGACGCCGCTTGCGCGGTCAAGCGCGGCACGAACGTCGTCGATCGGCATCATCTGATAGCGGAGGCTGACCTCGTCTTCCACTTCGGCATCGACCGGCATCAGGTAGTTGCGGCCCTGATACTGCAGAGCGTGGCCGGCATAGTAGAAGAGCGCGGCGTCGGAATCCGTGGCAAGTCGGGCAAACTTTGCCATACTGAGATCCATGTCGCGCTTGTTGGCATCGATCGCCTGCACCACCTCGAAGCCCAGCGAACGAAGGGCGGTGGCGACATCTTCGGCATCGTTCTTGGGATTGGAGAGAGCGAGACTCGCATTGTTATAGTTCGAATTCCCGACCACCAGCGCAATACGGCGGTCCGCGCTCGCGCTTTCGGCCGAGCACGTCAGCAGGACGCACCCGAATAATGCGGCCACCAGAAGCGAAAGATGCTTGCTCATTCTCAACCTCCGGACGATCCGGATGTCCTGCAGTTCAATAGTATTCGTAATATCGGTAACGATGTCTCTGCTTTGGCGCAGGCCGTGGACGGCCGGCGGCCGTCACCACAACCTGAATGGGGGCGGAGTAAATTGGGGGGTCGTGTGGAACATGGTTTTCGTCCGCTAAAATCAGCTGCAATTTGTGCGGACCGAGCGGAAGCGTGATTTTAGCTTCGGTCTGGCCAGCGCCAAAGTGCAGATGATTGAAGTCGCTCGGGATCGGTTGGTCAAACGGCGGGAGAGCGGTATCGATCAGCAAATGGTGATGACCAGTATTGGCTTTTTCGAAACCGGCCGGGGCCACACCCATGCCGATCAGGCCGAAGCGGATCACTGGCGTCGGTGACACGTAAGCGTGATCGGTCGGATAAACGAAGTAAACCTTCGCGCCCAGTGGCGATGGATGGCGGCCAACATGGCTAGCGGTCTGCGCCGGCGCCTTTGCGCCGTCAACGACATGCACATGGATGCGCTCAGATATCAGCGGCACTGTATTTGGAACGTGGTTCCGGTCGCCGAGCAGCAACTGCAACGTGTGATCGCCTGGCGTCAGCGTGACCTCGGTTTCTGTTTGCCCGGCGCCGAAATGCAGATGGTTGAAATCGCTTGGGATGGGCTGATCCAATGGGGGCAATTCGGTATCGATCAGAAGATGGTGATGTCCGGAATTCTCCTTGTCCGAGCCCGCCGGCGCGATGCCCATGCCCTTAAGCCCGAAATGTACAGTGAATTTTGTGGGTACGGTCTGTCCGTCCCTAAGATCGACAAAATAAACTACCGCTCCGGGCGCTGCAGGTGATGGTCCGCCAGTCGGTTTGGTCTGACCATTCGCAGTCTCCAGCGCTCCAATAAAAACCAGAAGAAATATAGAAGCCGGACTTGCTGCCTTTGTGAACACCACAGCTCCTAGTCTTTATCAAACAGCCTTGGCTCAAATAGCGGCTTTGGACTAACGCGTCTCAATAACTCAAGAAGGCTATGTCCCGGGAACATCACGAAAAAGGTACAACGAACCGCCCTAAGATTATACGTTCAACCTCGCGAGATTGAATGAGAAGGGTGTGATTACGCTGACGTATTTTTCCGCAGGTAAAATGCAACCTTCAACATGCCCCCGCGGCGTTCGCGGCGCCCGATGAGCAAGATGCCGCGCCTATTTCTATTCACTATCAATCTTTTGGGCGACATAGATGCCGCCTTTGATCAGTCCGTGGAATTTACAACGATGCTCAGAATAAGTCTGCTGCTAGCGGGTCTTTCCGGCACCGGCGCTTTGGCTGCTCCGCTGTTACAAGCACATTCAGGTATTCAACAATTTGTCGCGTTGGGCTCCGCTTCGGTTCAGGGTTTTGGTCCTTCTTCTAGCCAAGCACCGCCAAACCGGCTGATCCGAGTCGCACAGTCGGCCGTTCCAGAACCTGGTGAGGTCTTTCGAGATTGCCCGGATTGCGCGGAGATGGTTGTCGTACCGCCAGGCGAGTTCGAGATGGGCAGCCGCGAAACTCCATTTGAGTCGCCGCCTCACCGAGTCACGATTGCCAAGGCGTTCGCGATTGCGCGACGCGAGACGACCTTCAGCGAATGGGACGCGTGCGTTGCGGAGGGCGGCTGCAGCTACAAGGCCGACGATCAGGGTTGGGGCCGCGGGAATCAACCGGTCATCGACGTAAGCTGGGCCGACGCAAAGGCTTTCGTTGCGTGGCTCAGTCAGAAGACCGGCCGAACTTATCGCCTGCCGAGCGAGGCGGAATGGGAGTATGCCGCACGCGCCGGTACCACATCGAGGTTTTGGTGGGGCAAGGACGCCGGCAAGTCCAACGCAAATTGCGAAGGCTGTGGCGACGCTTCCCTGCACAAAACGATGACGACCGGTTCCTTCCGGCCAAATGGGTTCGGACTCTACGATACTTCCGGTAACGCCTATGAGTGGGTTGCTGATTGCTGGAACGAATCCTACGCCAAGGCTCCAAAGGACGGCTCCGCCTGGACGTCGGGGCAATGCTCCCAGCGCGTGTTGCGCGGCGGCTCGTTTGCCAACAATGCCAACGCCGCCAGATCGGCCGCGCGGTTCAGGTACGACATCGATGTTCGTTACTATGCCAACGGCTTTCGGGTGGTTCGTGAACTTCCGTGAGCAGCATGGAGCGCCCGAGGCGGCCAATTCACGACGCTGACCTCAATCGGACCGGCATGCGTGTTCCGTTCTAGGAACCAATCCGCCAGCCTGCGGCTTATCCCGCTACATAACGCCGGGAGAATGCCATGAAAGCCGCAAACATCATTCTGGCCGTTACTTTGAGCTCCGCCGTCCTCAGCTGGGCGAGCGTGGCCCAACCCCTCTCCGGAACGATCGTGAAGATCGATCGCATCAAGGGGACCGTCGCCATTCGGCCAACGCAAAATGGGACAACCGGCGCGAATACTGGCGGCGCTGCTGAAGAGTTCAAGGCGCAAGGCGGGTTATCGTTGGACGCGGTACATGCCGGCGATAGGGTGACGTTTTCCGTCGCGGAAAACGGTGGCGTCAAGACAATTACCAAAATCGATAAGCAGTAAACCTTCAGAGTTGAAACGTTTGCCGATCATCCTTCGGAGATGAGCGGTTCGATTTGCGTTGCGGTCAGGCGTATGAACGCTCATTCGAGCGAGTAAAGAAACGCAGTGATATCGTGTGAGTCTTTGCGCGATATGCCCATCGTGGGCATCGCATTTCCGGGCAGTATTCTTTGAGGATCCTGCAGCCAGACCGACATGTTTTCGGGAGAGTTTCTCACATATCCCGCGATGAAAACCCTGTTCGCAAGATGTAGGAGCGGCGGACCGACGTTGCCGTCGGCACCCGCCACCTTCGGGATGAG
Organism: Bradyrhizobium sp.; assembly: GCF_035273305.1. Classification (GTDB taxonomy): domain Bacteria; phylum Pseudomonadota; class Alphaproteobacteria; order Rhizobiales; family Xanthobacteraceae; genus Bradyrhizobium. Next base: position 37,343 of record NZ_DATEPI010000240.1, read on the forward strand.
ATGGCAGTTTCCGCATCCGTATTCGGCAATAAGTGTCTTGCCGCGGTTGGCGTCGCCCGGAAAGTTCAAAGTGGTGCCGGTGTGGGTATTGTCACATCCGGCAAGCGGGGCCGCAGCGAACAGAAGCAGCATTGGGAGATGGAGTGCGGCAAAAAGGCTGACGGAATTGTTGCGCATCTACTCTGCTCATCACCGACAGGCTAAGGCTTCTGACCCGAACTGAAGCTCTTCGTACTCGACCATGGGTCCGAGGTCGTGACCTGCTCAGCCGGCACTTGCTCGACGTTTGGAGACAGCGGGGATTTTGAAAACGTGCGCCCCCATTCCGGATTGGGTTCGTTGCTCAGCTTGCCGATGTAGGTAACAAGATCCCAAATGACGGGATCCGGAAGCAGCGCGCCCCAGGCCGGCATGCCATTCGGCCGCCCCTGGAAGATCGACAAGTAAATGTTTTCCGGCTGTCCACCGTAGATGAAAGTGGTGTTACTCAGCGCCGGTCCCATGCCGCCGCCGCCATTGTCGGCATGACATCCGATGCAATTGAAGTTGATGAAATACTTCATGCCGCGATCGGTCGCCTGCGGATCGCCCTGAACCGGGTTCTTGATGGTCGGCCGGCTCGAGACGGCTCCCGGGGAAAGAACGCTGACCGGGACCTGCATGAAGACACCTGGAGCGGTTCCCCCGACGCTTTCCGCGATGTTCGGACGAGGCTGAACGCTGGGTTGTTGCGATGGTGGGGGAGGGAGGCTTTGCTGCGCAGCGACCGCACTCGGCTGGAGGACACTGAGCGCCATCAATGCCGCCGGTGCAGAGGCTTTTCTCATTTTGCTTCATTCTCCGAAGTGGCTGCGCGGCTATTCTCAACCAGTGGAACGCCGTAGCTTTTCAGCAGCGCCGTGATCTCGGCCGCGTTCTGCGCGAGAAAATCATTCAGCTGATCGCGCAGCGCATGATCGCCTTTGCGCACGCCCATCGCGATCTCGAATTGAAACCGAAGCGGCGCGAACTGCTCGGCTCCTTGTATCGGGGTGATGCTCAACGGCACGCTGGAGGTTTTGGCGGCGTATCCAGCCAATGGGCCCCACGCTGCGGCCACATCAATGTCGCCGTGTTCCAACGCCTCGATCAGTCGCGCCGGCGGATCGGGCTCGCGATAATCACCGTAGATCATGTAGCCGCGTACGTTGTCGACGATGCCCTGGTCGCCCAGTGCATGCGCGGGCGGCGTATTGTTTCCGTCATCACCGATTAGATGCACGCCCACCCTCAATTGCTTCAAACGAGGATCGTCGATCGATCTGAGCTGAAGGTTTCGCTCCCTTTGGCTTACGAATACATAGGCCGATCGGTAGTACGGACGCGTATTTTCGACCAGATCATAATGCGCCGGCAACCCGATCACCACGTCGCATAGCCGCGCTTTGAGCGTGTGACGGATAAATCCGCGACGCTGCGCCCACCACGTGTAGGAGAGCGTCTTGCCGAGCTTGTCCGCAGCAAGCTCAGCGATCTTGTTTTCGAATCCAGCGCCTTCACGATTGGAAAATGGCAGGTTGTTGGGGTCGGCGCACACGCGAAGTTCACTGCCTGCTTCTGATCTGGCGGCTGCACTTGCGCAAATCAGGCAAGCCGCGACGAGAAGACCAGAAAGACTAGTGCGGTTGCGCATTGTTCTGGTCCGAAGAAGGTGACGGCGCGGATTGATTCTGCTTCGCCGTAGAATCGCCGAGCCTGAAAACGAGCAGCTCGCTCCCGCCGGCGGTATAAAATGGAAGATCCTGGGTCGCGCCGCTAAATCCCAAGGCTGCATTTCTCACGCGCGGATCAACCTCGGCGTTGGCGACAACGCCCGGCCAGCCTCCAACGCCGGACAGAATGGCGACGTATTGTTGTCCATCCGAGCCGCGATACGTCACCGGTTGGCCGATAAAACCTGATCCCGCCCTGAACTGCCAAAGGACGTTGCCATTGGTCGCGTCAACCACTTTAAAGAAGCGGTCCATCGTGCCGTAGAATGTGACGTCTCCAGCGGTGACGAGCGTACCGCTCCAGACCGGCAGATTTTCATGAATTTCCCAGACCTTCTTTTTGGCGATGGGATCCCACGCCATAAACTCGCCGCGGTAACCACCTGGTCCGGCGTACATGTCGACGGAGGCTCCGACGAAGGGAGTACCGGCGATGTAGCCGACTTCCGACGATTTGAAGCTCATGCAGAGATGTTGATGGGGCACGTATAAGAGCTTAGTGCGCGGCGACCATGCCGTCGGCTGCCAATCTTTGGCGCCTGGGGAGGCCGGACAAATATTGTCGATTGATTTGCCGAGAACGGGATTTTTCTCGTCATTCGGAATGATCCTGCCCGTCTTGAGGTCGACGCCCTTGTACGAGTTGACGAGGTCGTAGGCATCGGCCGACAGCACTTCCCCGCTGGTACGATCGATGACGTACATATATCCGTTGCGGCCGGGATGGATGAGTACCTTGCGAGTCTTTCCATCTATTTCAAGGTCGACCAGAACGTTCTCGTTGATTTCGTCATGATCAAACAGGTCGTGCGGGTTGAGCTGATAGGCCCATTTTGCTTGTCCAGTATCGGCGTCGCGGGCAAATATAGTGGTGCTCCAAAGATTGTCGCCGCTCCTTTGATTTGCGTTCCAGGGACTCGGATTCGCGGTGCCGTAGTAGATCAGGTTAAGTTCGGGATCGTATGAGATCCAACCCCAAACCGTGCCGCCGCCGGTTTGCCAACGATCAGCCGGCCAGCTTGTTATTCCTAGATCCTTGCCCTGAAGGTCGCTGTAAAATGGCTTGAAGTCAGGTCCGATCAGGACGTCCTTGTCGGGACCCGTGGAATAGGCGCGCCACGCGATTGCGCCGGTGTTCTCGTCGATTGCCGTCACCCAGCCTCGGACTCCGAGTTCGCCGCCGCTATTACCAACCAGCACTTTCCCTTTCACGACAACCGGAGCCATCGTGACCGTCTCACCTCGGTTGATTTCCCCTAATTTCGTGTGCCACAGCTCTTTCCCGGTCTTCGCGTCGATCGCAACGGCGTGGTTATCCAGCGTATTGAGGAAAATTTTTCCGTTATCGAACGCGAGCCCTCGATTGACCACGTCGCAGCACGCGACTCCCTTTGCCGCCGGCTCGGGACGTGGCGCGTAAGACCATTTTAATTCTCCGCTAGTCGCATCGAGTGCAAATACCCGATTTGGATGCGGGCCAGCATATGGACCGACGACGTACATCATGCCGTCAATGATGATCGGAGCGGCTTCCTGCCCGCGGTCAGCGCCGACCGAGAACGTCCACGCAAGTTGCATGCGCGACGCATTGGATTTGTTGATCTGATCGAGTTCGCTGTAGCGCGTGTTGGCGTAATCCCGCGCCGGCATCGGCCATTGAGCAGGGTCCTTCATCCGCGCGGCGAGATCGCTTGACTGAGCGACGCAAATCGAACTGCCGCCCATTCCACCCAAAGACGCAGCAACCGAACCCGCCAGGACAAGAATTTTGCTGAGCTTGGCTCGCATCATCGAGAATCCTTCACGCGGAACGCCCGCTTCCGCAACCATGAAGAACTTACAATTTGCTGGGTTCGCTGTAGTTCCAGCAACTTGCGATGCGCAATTCGGGATTTGGTGCTTAGTCCCATGGCGGACATTACCTCACGGCATTTCCTTCGACGCCCGCGCCCAAGTCGACGGCGATCTGGTCTTCCTTCCCGTTGCACTTTGGATGCCCGAACCCGGACTTGCTCTTTCCGTCAGGGCCAATGTCGTAGATGATTGCATCCTTCATGTTGGGACTGACACCCGCCGGCACATGATCAAGGCCAACGGAGTGGCGAACCCGCCAGGCGACATTGTGATCCGCACATGAGCTGTCTCCGCTGACGCCAAGCGCGCCGACCAGGCCATTGTCGTCGTAAAGCGGCAGCCCTCCGCCGAAAACAATGACTCCGCCCGGACTTTTTCCGATCATCGGGTCGTCGGCCGTTCCGAATTGTTGGGAATTGCCGGAATAAATCACCTCAGGCACGGCAGGGTTTCCCAATGCTGCACCGAACAGAAAGCCACCGGGCTGGGCTCCGGCATAGAGGTTCGCGGTAGCAATAGCCTTGTTGCCGAGGCTGAACGCATTGGCTGTATTTGCCTTCTCAGCGGCGATCGCGCGGCTTCCGAGCCATTGGTCCTGAACACTATTGCCGCTGAACGCCATGGCGCAAATCATTCCTTGCCGATCGACCACAGCTGCCCACTCATTGTTGTCAAACCCTCCGTTGGTAGGCCCGCCACCTGGCTTGACGCTTTTCTTCAGCACGTCGGCGAGACGATCGTGGTCGATCGGACACGAGGAGTTTGCTCCTGCTGCTGGAGGTGCTGCCGTTTGCGCGTGCAGATTCGGCGAAAGCGACAGCGCGAACAGAGCCGTGACCGTCGCACGCAAAATCCCCTTCGGCATCCAATCTCCTCCTCGAAGTCTGAGGCGACCGCCGGAGCAACGATTGGCTGCGGTCAGTACGCGCTGCTGTCTGTGAACCGGAATTGCTCCACAAGGTTCCACGCGCGGAAAATCGGCGCGGCCGATAGCTCGCGTCCGATCAATCACAGCGCAGTTGACGCGGGATCGAGCCGCGCCAACATCGCCCTTTGACGGGATGCCTGGCCGTGCGACGGATCGAACATCCACCTGTACGCGAAAACCAACGCGGCACAGGTGTAAAGTGCGCCCATCGGAATCCACATAACCAATCCCGCCAGCTGTTGGTCTTCAAGGGGCGTCAGCCCGAACTCAGTCGCGAGTCCCGTCTGCTGCGGGTACCAGACGTGCGACGAAAGCGTCATGAGAGCGCCCAACAAACCCGAATGCAGAACCGTGATGAACAAGCAGGCGACGGCAATTCCACCCCTGGTGCGCTCGCCGTGACCGGCGCCTCGACCATGCAACAGCACCCACCAGAACAGGAGTGCTGCAAGAAAAAAGCTTAGATGCTGCAGCCGATGGACGGTCTCGTTGGTGAGGGCCAACTGATACAGTACCGGCGCATGCCACAACCAGAGCGCCGAGCCTTGCAGTGCGGTGGCTGTCAGCGGCCTGCGAAGTATACGCCACACAACGGCCACCGGCTTCGAACCAACCGCCCGACCGAGCCATGGGCGGAGGCTGCGAGGAAAGCTCCAGGGGATCGCGCCCGAAAGTCTGCCGAACGCCAACAACGGCGCGGCCACCACCATCAACAGCTCGTGCTCGGTCATGTGCGCGACGAAAAGGCGTTCGCCCAGCCAGTGAAGAGGCGAAGTGACAACGAGCGCCAGGGTCA